>DASSFL010000349.1:0-40147 GCA_035694525.1 Candidatus Udaeobacter sp.
CTTCGTTTCGTGGAAGCATCTCGCCATTCCTCCGCTTGAGCCATTGCGTGAGAGTAATCGCATCCTGGCGGCCATCGCCGGGATTTTCGAACGGCATCATCCAATCTTCCATTTCGACGACGCATCAATTCCGTTGATTTACCTTCTTCTTTTTCTCGGAGCAGTGGCTCGCACATTCAGTTGGGCAGCACGCAGTTCATTTTTTCCTACGCTGATTTCTCGTGATGCCTTTGCGAACGCGGTGACATGGAATAACAGCGTTTTTCAAATTGGATCCGTTGTGGGCCCTGCGCTCAGCGGATTGCTGGTCGCCTACATCGGGTTCTCGTTTGTGTACCTATTGGATGCGGTGTGCGCGTTTTTCTTTTTCCTTCTGGTTCTCTCGATTCGGCGCAGTAAACAGAGGCGCGACCAGAGCGAGACAGGCACGTGGAAAAGTCTCATGGCCGGACTCCGCTTCGTGTTTCGAAGAAAAGTGATCCTGGCGACGATCACGCTGGATCTGTTCGCGGTCCTGCTGGGAGGCGCCACCGCATTAATGCCGATTTTCGCCGATCAGATTCTGCACTGCGGCCCGGTTGGTCTTGGTTGGCTGCGAGCAATGCCGGCGATCGGTGCTTTTGCCATGGCGCTGGTGGTAGCGCACCTTCCGCCAATGAAGCGGGCTGGCCAAGCCTTGCTCTGGTGTGTCTCCGGGTTTGGAATTGCGACTGTCCTGTTTGGATTGTCTAAAATCTTCTGGTTATCGCTCGGCCTATTACTTCTTATCGGCGCGTTCGATAGTGTGAGCGTGATCATTCGTGGTTCCATCGTGCAACTGGTCACGCCGGATGAAATGCGCGGACGCGTTTCGTCGGTGAACAATATTTTTATCGGCACATCGAACGAATTCGGTGCATTGGAATCAGGATTGACGGCTGCGCTGTTTGGTCCGGTGATCTCGGTCGTTGCCGGAGGCATTGGGACAATGCTGGTTGTGTTGGGCGTTGCGTTTCGCTGGCCGGAGACGCGCAAGATCGGGGCACTCGATCGGACTTTGCGTTGAGTTCTGTAGCCGGGTCGGTGACCCCGGGGCCCGGCATCAACGATGCCGGCTACAATCAGAATGCGCCGTGCAACGAAATCGTTCCGTACGGAGCGCCGCCGTCCTGGTGGTAGCGCACGTCAGCACGGTAGAAATCGAACTGTCTGTAGGGCTGATAGCCGGCCTCACCGGTGAACGTGACGATCGGCGAAATCTTCCAATCAAAACCAGCACCAGTCCGAACCTCGGTGTACGTGAGAACTGCATGATTCAGGCGCGGGATACCGTGAGAATCTCCAAACTCATCGTCGACACGGAAGGTCGCGTCCCTGACGGTTGCTCCTGCATAAAGCGATACATTACGGGTCATGTCGTATTGCAGGCGCGGAGTCGGCAGGACAGCATCCAGTAACCACTGCGGCCCTATTTTCCAGCGAACACCCGCGGCAGGAAGCACGGGATACTTCCGTTCTACATCGACGCTCACGCCGAGGACAAGCTGCAGATAGGGACTGTAAATATACGTGCCGCCGATGAGGAAAGGCATGTTGAAATCGTCCCAAAACAAATGACCCAGTCCCGAATTGTACACGCCAGGCTGAGTTTGCGCTCTGACAATAATCGAGTCGGAAAACTGCATATCGAGACCAATAATCGTGCTGAAGGACTGCAGCGTGTTGGGCAGCGCGGCCCCTTTCGGGAGACCAAATGAGAAGCGCTCCCATTCCGCGCCAAATCGCAGCACGCCAAGTTTCATCCGCGGCGTTAATACGACGCGGATATCCGAATCGATCTCATCAAAATCGTTAACGTGTTTGCCCCCGCGTTCGACGTCACCTTCGCCAACATACGTGACGTCGGCAGAGAACTCGCCGGACAGAGGCCAGAACCCGTTGCTTTCCTGAGAAAGCCCCGTCCTGATACAAAAGACCAGCGCAGCTAAGATCAAAACGAGCGATCGCAGCACCGACATTTTCATTCGTTCAGCGGCCGCCGGTCTCCCGGCGAAACGCCGTGACAGCTTTGGTGATATTTTTCATCATCAGTGATTCCGAGCCCAGCCGTTCGACGCCACGCAGCGATCCTAGCTCGGCGGACGAAATCATGTCGCCGCGCCAGACCAAGGTGGAAGGTTTTCCTTCGACCGTAACAGGCCATAGTTGATGAAGCGTGAGTGCGACATAATAACCGCCGCTGGCATAGTACAGGACATCCGCAGCCTGATACGTTCCGCCAGCTCCGCTGCGGCTGTAAGACGCTCCCAGCGTCACAACGCCCTGGTCGTTCGCGTCGAGAAGTTCCCAGTAAAGCTCGGCTGGCAGCGAACCACCGCCGCGTCCAATAGCCGTCGCTCCAAGCAGACCCGAGAACTGCTGGCGAATCTTTCCTTGATCGCGCAATAAACCATTCACCTCCTCACTCGCACGAACAGACGGACCAGCATGATCGTACGGCGGTTCTGCTGCCATTCCGCCGGACACAAAGCTTTTCGTTCGTGCAGTCAGCACATCTGTCCAAAACGCTACGACTGCCGGAGGTATAACGCCTCCGCCGCCTGCTCCAGTCGCAGCAGAAAACCGCTTTGCCTCCTCCTTGCTGATCTGCAGATCGGGACTCAGTTTCTGGGTCGCGGTCACGAACGAACGCACAGAGGCGTTGCCCGGCGCGTTCTTCAGTCTCTCAAAATTAGCCGGCCCCGGGTTTGATGGCAGATCGGAATGCAGAAACACTTTCAGTTCCCGATGTTGTGCCGGGTTCCATCGGCGCAACGCCTCGATTTGCTGAGCAGGCGAGCCCGGCGCGACATAGCAGCTCTGGACAGCGAGAAAACGCGAATTCTTCATCGGCGGGCCGTGCGCCGTTTTCACGTCGCTCTTTGCTAGCTGTGCAAGATCGACCTTGTCAAAAATCGAAAACGAGGCGAGCTCTGAGATGGCGTCGGCGTGGGCGGTCGTCAGTCCCGGGCGCAAGATGGAGAGTAAAAGTAAGAGACCGCAGACTCTTACCGAGAAGTGCCGCTGGAGGTTCAGCATCTTAGGTTTCATGAGCAAAATATGTGACGGCCAATGCCAGATGGTTGCAAATTTTTTGGATCATCGCAATAGGGTTTCATCATGAGCGAACCGGTCATCGTGCTCGACCATCTGAGCAAGAGTTTCGGTAACGTCCACGCTGTACAGGATCTTTCTCTTCATATCGAGGCGGGAACGATTTTTGGTTTTCTCGGCCCTAATGGCGCTGGCAAAACCACGACGATGCGGATGTTGTGCGGCCTGACTCATCCGACCGCTGGTTACGCCACGATTGAACGCGCAGACGTCTGGAAGGATCGCCATTTCGTCCGAACCAAGTTCGGGTATGTGCCCCAGCGGTTCAGTCTTTATCCCGATCTGACAGTCCTTGAAAATTTCCGCTTTTTCGGAGGCGCCTATGGCGTGCCCGGTGCGGAACTAGAGCCGCGAATCGAGCGCCTGTTACAGGTGATCGATTTGCAGGAAAAGCGTAATACGGCCGCCCAAAGCTTATCTGGGGGGATGCGGCAGTTACTGGCGATTGGATGCGCGCTCGTGCATAATCCATCGCTGCTGTTCTTTGACGAGCCGACCGTCGGTCTCGACCCGGTGCACCGGCAGCAAATCTGGAACTTGCTTTACGATCTTAGCAACGAAGGCAAAACGATTTTCGTTACCACGCACTATATGGACGAGGCCGAGCGCTGTACCGAAGTCGGTTTTATCGAGGATGGACGGCTGCTGGCCAAGGCTTCACCGCGCGCTTTGAAATCGAGCTTTCGCACACGATTGCTGCAGATCGATGTCGATCCGCTGATGCCGGCGCTCGTTCGACTACGTGACCTTCCCGAACTCCTTGGCGTATCTCTGCGCAGCGGTAGCCTGCGCCTTTACACGGCAGACCCCGAGCGGTTGATGGCTAAATGGCGCGAACGTTGGCCGTTCCCCGATCTTCACTTGTTAGGCGAACGCTGGGTGGAACCGGATATGGAAGATGTTTTCACCGCATATTCACAGGGCTACGACGACGTTTTGAAAAAATCGACTCCATGAAGTGGTTATCGTTCGAAGCGACTGCCAGTGTCGCTTACAAAGAATTTTTGCACATCTTGCGCGATCGCCGGGTGCTACTGCTGGTGCTGACGCTGCCGCCGCTATTCACGCTCCTTTTCGGCCATGCCTTTGAAACAAGCGAACTAACCGGCGTAAGAAGCCTGCTCGTCGATCGCGACAACACTCCACGCGCACAGGAATTCGTCGACATTATTTCGAAGAACAAAACTTTTCAGTGGCGGTACGGATCACCGGATACGAAGAATGAACCGGACTTGCTCCGAGAAGGGGTGCAGGCTGCGCTGATCATCCCTGCAGGCTGGAATGAGAGCCTGGAAAACGGCGATCCGAAGCCGCTGCTGGTGTATCTCGACGGCAGCGACATCAACACCTCTGATGCTGTGGAAGGCAGCGTTCGACAGAGTTTGGGTGACTTTCAGCTAAAACAACGGGACCAGATGATTGAGACTCTTCCGGAAGAGGTTTTTGAACTGGGCAAGCAGCTTCCAGTCCAGATCCGCAAACGTTTCGTCTCCATGATGGAAATGTGGTCGGTCGATTCCAAGCGATTATACAACCCAAAATCGCGCGTTATCGATTACGTTGTCCCCGGCATCATTGGACTGATCTTACAGTTGCTGACAGTCACGCTGATGGCTTGCACGATCGCGCGGGAACGAGAGTCAGGCACGCTCTATCAGCTGATGGTAACGTCGCTTCGGCGCCGTGAAATCGTGATCGGCAAGATGTTGCCTTATCTTGTGGTATCCGTGTTGCTGGTCATGGTGATCATGCTGGTGAGCCGCTGGCATTTTGGTGTGATTTTCTATCAACTGCCTGCTCTTACTGTGGTTTGCCTGCTTTTCCTTCTCTGCTCGCTAGGACTCGGCTTGTTGATCTCGGCCTTTTCCCGTACACAAACCCAGGCCATACAGTTTTCTGTTTTTTTCCTGCTGCCAGTCTTTGTGCTCTCAGGGGCGTTCGCGCCGCTGGGACAACTGCCCAAGGCGATCCAATATGTTTCCGAACTCTTTCCGCTGACCCACTTTTGCCGCGCCTTTCGGTTGGTGAACATGTACCACGCTGGGACGCAATTTTACCTGGGCGATCTGGTCGTCCTCTTGGCTGGAGCCTTGATCACATTTCTCGGCGCGGCATTCCTTTTGAAACGCATTGAGCAATAAAACCGTCACAATGACGAAGCACGAATGACAAAGGAATGCCGAAGCGCGAAATCGCCGACTATCCATCAGGAAAGCGCTGTTTTCTTTTGACAATCAAGGCGCTATCCGTCGTGATCTGCATGAACGCGGCCAGCGCCGGCGCGGCCGAACACATGGAATCGACGCCGCAGGCGGTGTTCGACTCGATGCGGGGCAGTTTCCAACCGGCCAAGGCGAAAGGAGTTCACGCTCGTTATCAATGGGACTTGAGCGGGCCACAAGGCGGGCAATGGTGGATCGACGTAGAGGACGGGAAGTACAAGATGGGAAAAGGAAAAATCGACAATCCAAATGTGACGTTCGTGGCGAAGGACAAGGATTGGGTCGCCGTTTCCAACCATCACATGGGCGGCACGTGGGCCTATCTCACCGGCCGGCTAAAGATTCGCGGCGACCAGGCGCTGGCGAGAAAACTTGGTGAAATTTTCCCTTAGAATCTCAGTTCGGCGGCGATTCTGAGGTACGGAGCCGGGTTGTCGGTTCGCTTGGATTGGCTGGCGCGGAAAAAGTCAAAGTTTCGTTCGACTGTGGCGCCGGCGCCCGCAATAAGCTTCAAGTGCTTGATGCCGGTATACCCGACCTGCACACCGACTCGATCCTCGCTGTACTGGACGACGGCATTGTGCAGTTGCAATTTCCGCTCCGTGGTTAGCACGTCGTCGGTTCGAAAGCTTGTGTAGTTGAGCTCGCCGAGGATGCGGAACTCCCAATCGTCATTGGGTTGATAAATCAGCGCGGGCTTCGGGAACACTGCCTGAAGTCGAAGCTTGTCGCTGAAAACCCAGATAATGCCGCCACCTGGCGCGACAGCCGGGTGCTGATAAAGCGACCACCCCAAACCGACCACCGCAAAGATCTTGTCTTTCTTCAGCGGAAACGTGGTGTACGCCTTGATGGGGATGTCGAACGCGTCGCCAGTAACGTTATCTTGAAAATAAACTCCCGGGTCTAATTCAAGTGAGATCCCCGGAAAATCGTGAGAAACGTATTCGATTGCGAGATGACCGGAAGCTGCTTGCAAGTGATCGGGTAATCCGTTGTCGGTGCCGCCGAAGTCATAGCGTTCATATTCGACGCCTACACGGAAGTACCATTTGCCAGTGATCAGAAAACGATGGTCATAGCTAAAATCGTTGTAGAGCGAATCGCCATCACCGAGTTTGGATTCCTTGAAATCGCTGTTGAAGGTGTACGTCGTTTCGTAAGAAAAAAGATCGCGCGAATTTCCGTCCGCTGGAGTGGGGGAAGGCTGGACTTCGAAAGCCGGCGGCCCCGCCAGCGCTGACGTTGCAGCAGCAAGAAATAGGAAAACGCAGAAGCCGCGAATGGTTTTCATCATTGTGTAGTCAAGGCAACCCGGCCATCGAGAAATCGGATGAGCAACCAGAAAGCGATGTATCGGACAGGGAATATTTTGGCAAGGACTATTTCCGGATTTGGTTGTTGGCGGGCATTTTTTTGTCACTCGCTTGGCAGCAAGTTTTCCCTCGGGCCGGCGTTGATGACCGCGACTCATTTACGTAATTAGTTGAGTAGCGTTTTATCGGAGATGGCTGGCAAATCGAGAGGCAAACACCGTAAATATCTGCCTGATCCGCTGCCAATTTCCTCTGGAGTTGGCGTTCTGGCCTCGGAACCGGCAGCGCAATCTATACAAGTCTCGCGCCTCAGCTGAACCGCGCCACGCGGGGCAGGGCGGCCTTGGTTAACCTGCAGGTAGGCGCGCTCTCTGGTGCGCAGCCGATCTGGTAGCGACCACGATGAAAGCGCCGGGCAAAATCCAAATAATCGTATGGTTGCTTGGCCTTGCCGGAGCTGCGCTTTTTACAGTCCTTCTCCTTCGCCAGGGCCTGCCGCAAGTCGGCGCGGCTTTTGCCGCCGCCAGCTGGGCTATTGCCGCAGTAGTCCTTTACCATTTCGCTGTGCCACTGTTTCTCGACACACTTGCGTGGTGGGTCCTCTTTCCGAAATCCGATCGTTTGCCGCTGCGAAAGCTGCTTTGGATGCGCTGGATCGGTGAGTCGGTCAGCACGCTTGTGCCCTCCGCCGCTGTTGGTGGAGACATTGTCCGCGCGCGTTTAGCGGCGATAAACGGCGCGTCATTGCCAGTCGCAACGGGAAGCGTATTGGTTGACATTACGCTTGGTGTTTTCACGCAGGCCGCTTTTACACTGCTCGGCGTAGTACTGCTCGTTGAAGTAACGGGACAAAAAAATTTCATTCGCCCAACTTTGATCGGGACACTCATCGGTGTCGTCGGCGTTGCTGGTTTTTATTTCGTGCAACGAATGGGGATGTTCCGGTTTCTCGCCAAGATCATCGCGCGTCTCGCGAACTCGCCAGAGTGGCAATCGCTTGTTCAAGGAGGCGAGACTCTCGACCAAACCGTTCGCGCGCTTTATGCGCGACGGAAAGCACTGGTTGCCTGCTGCGCTTGGACGATGATTTCGCTTGTGGCGGGCTCGGGCGAAATTTGGATCGCCCTTCACGCACTGGATCTCCGCGCGACCTTCATTAACGCACTCATCCTACAAAGCATGGTATTAACGATTCGCTCGGCGGCCTTCGCCGTTCCCGGAGGTTTGGGCGTGCAGGAAGGTGGTTATCTGGTCGTGGGCAATCTTCTCGGGATCCCTGGAGATGCAGCTTTTGCCCTGTCACTAATCGCAAGAGTACGCGAACTCGCGCTGGGCATTCCGGGGTTGATCACCTGGCAAATTTTCGAAGCACGTCGCCTCTGGCGGGGCCGCTCCGCGGGAGAAGGTCGGTAAAGTTGAAGTTTAACGATCGCGTTGCGGAGCGCTCTGAATCGCTTTCCTGATTCGACCTTGTCGCAGTCGTCCGGCTGTATACGTCGCTTGTGCGAGGCAATCGGTTCAATCGCAGTTTATTATTCCGGCAGCTTGATTGTTTCACCGATTTTCATCACGCGCAGATTGGCTTTTACGTCACGCTGTTTCAATTCCCGATCGAACATTTCCGGTGTGCCTGTCAGCACCGGAAACGTCCCGTAGTGCATCGGAATTACTTCGCGTGGGCCAACGAGCTTGACTGCTTCCGCTGCCCGGGCAGGTCCCATTGTAAAATGATCGCCGATACAAACCAGCATGGCGTCGATCTTGTGAAATCTTTTCACCAGCGCCATGTCGGAGAACAAATCTGTGTCTCCCGTGTGATAGATAGTAGGACCGTCGCGTAGCGCGATGATCAACCCCGTAGGATTGCCCGCATACACCGGCGGCGCGGTTTCCTCCTTTTGAACGGATGAACCGTGCCATGCTGGGACAAAGGCCACGGTGACTTCGCCATCCAGCAGCGACAGCTCGCCGCCGAGATGCCCGGTTGTCTCGTTAGGGGCCTGCGCTTCCGGATAACCA
Organism: Candidatus Udaeobacter sp.; assembly: GCA_035694525.1. GTDB lineage: Bacteria > Verrucomicrobiota > Verrucomicrobiia > Chthoniobacterales > UBA10450 > Udaeobacter. The sequence goes on from DASSFL010000349.1 coordinate 8,690, forward strand.
AGCACTGAAATCATCACCGCATTGAGCTCGAAGTTTGAAACCAAAATCGCGCCCGTGCGCTTTCCAATCTCGACTGCGTTGCCGACGTGATCGGAATGCCCGTGCGTGAGCAAAATAAGATCGACATGGTCAAGCGCGGCCAGCTCCTCTTTGCCGCGCGCGAAAACCGGATTTGTTAGCCATGGATCGATCAGCAATAGCTTGCCAGTGCCGGTAGTGATCTTGAAAGCCGATTGGCCATACCAGGTCAAGTGCGTTTCCATGCGAATCACGAAAGCGAAAAGTATTCATTCGGCAAGAGCAATGACCTCGGGCAAATGACGAATGCAAAATGAACAAAGCTAGACGATCGTCGCTGAAGCTTGACGGATTAAAGCCGTCAAGTCTTCAGCGTCTCGCGTTGGCGCGGCATTGGCACCGACATCGGGACCGCCTCAGAGAAATGGAAGTGGAACCAGCTCTATCGCAATTGCGCCGACCGGCGTCGGTTCAGAATCTTTCGTCACGAATGCGGCCAGCCTCGTGCCAGCGCTGTTGAAGCCGCGTTTTACATATCCCAGGGCGATTTCTTTTCCGATTCTCTCGCTGCGCGCAGCGCTTGTGATCCAGCCAACATCCTTCCCCGGCGCTGAAGGAGCGGCAAGTTTCATGCCCGGCTGAAGACGGAGATCGTCCAGCGAAATCAGGCCGCATAATCGCTTGTTCGTCTGGCCCGACATCTTTATTCGCGAGATGACTTCCTGGCCGATGTAACAACCCTTTTGATAGTCGATCGCCCGTTGTTCCAAATTGGCTTCGATTGGAATAATGTCGTTTGTCAACTCGCGACCCCAGCGCGGAATTCCCTGCTCGATTCGTATGACCTCAGCCGCGTCGGAATCGTAAAGGGCCCATCGCGAGGATAATTCCTGTAACGAGACGTGATGCTGCGCAGCATCGCCCCATATGTCCCATCCCGGTTCAGCAAAACGGCGCACAGAGACGATCCGCCCATGCTCGAGAGCGGGGGACTGTTGTGACACCACGTGAAAAAGCGAAAATTGGTCGGTGACGTCCTCAATCTGCACGTCGTCGGCAATCACGTAGCGCTCCAGCCGGACCTTCAGCGCTTCTCGAAGATCGGCCGCTGCGTCGACTAGAAAGGAGTCTCCCGATGCGGAAATGTAAATGTGCGCATCTGTTTTGCCTTTCGCATTCAGAATGCATGCTTCGATTGCAGACGTTTCACTCGCTTTGCGCAGATCGTTCGTGATTTGCCCATTGAGGAACCGAAGCCGGTCCGTGCCGGTTATGCGAAATTTTGCGCGTCCGGAAAGGTCGAGAAAGATGGCTTGCTCGCTTTGAGAGGATTTGTTCGGCGTGTCCATAGCCTTGCTTCCCACCTGGCATCCCGCAAACCACGCTAGAGCGGTGTTCTTAGAGCAGGCGGCGTCATTCCTTCCCCGATGATAGCCTACTCAGCAGCTGTTTGAAAAAACCGGGACGCAACCGTGTTGTTGCGTTACTGGCTCCGCAGCTTGCCACACTGATTAATGGCGCAGGCGACACTTCTGGACCCGCGTCTTGCCGGCTCTGGGTTTTCGTTTCGGCTGAGCTCGTGATCGACTCGCCGGCGCCGGTTTGTTCTTCAGGCTCCTCCAGTTGCAACTCTTCACCAGCAACTGGCGCAGTCTCGTTCAAATATTTTCGTGCCACTACCGAGTAATCGTCGTCTCCATGGCCCCAGTGCATTTGCTCGAGCAATTGATCGCGAGCGGCAGCGGTCACACCCAGATCGAGATAGTTCGACAGACCGATCTGATTAGCGATCTGCATATCTTTCAACATGTGTTTGACAGAAAAGTGGGACTCAAAATCACGGCTGAGCATTTTCGGCAGTTTCATCGCAAGAGTTGTAGAGTAGCTGGCGTTACTGCGCATTGCCTCGAGAAACTTTTCCAACGGCAAACCCAAAGCTTTAACAAGTGCCAGCGCTTCCGCCGCTGCCTGGATGCTTGCGGCCGTGATCATGTTGGTTGCCACCTTGATGGCGCTCGCCTGGCCAATTGTCGATCCGATCTCGATGATTTCTTTGCTGCTGGCCTCGAGGATCGGACGCGCGTCGCGCAGCGCCGCATCGTTCCCGCACACATAATAAACGAGCTCGCCCTTTTCGGCTGCAGTTTTACTTCCTGTAAATGTCGCCTCGACAAACCGCGCCTTGCGACGTTCGACAATCTCAGCGGCGGCGCGCATTGAATCCGGAGCGACCGTCGAATGCGCAAGGACGAGATGGCGCGGCGTAAGTTTTTCGCCTAGCTGTTGGGCGGTTTGTAGCAAAGCGTCATCATCGGAAACAAATATCTGGATATAATTGCAAATCTCAGCTACCTCCCCGGGCGACCCGACAAAATTCGGAACGGAACGCGGCGACCGGTTCCAAACATAAACTGGAAACCCTTTCCGCCGCAGGATCCCTGCCACGCCGCGGCCGATAATCCCAAGCCCGATCACACCGATGTTTTTGCGCGTTGCGTAAGACATAGGCTTCAGGAGCTCCATTCAGGCAGCCGCCCTTAATCAAACTGCCGAGAAAACTGACCTGAGGCAATGCAGAAATTGGCCCGGCTCCGTAGCTCGCGATTCATTGCCCGTCTTAGGCGGGTTAATCGGGCCCGAGTCAACGGTTCAAAGATTTAATGATTCAACGTTTGAGCGCGACTTCAGACAAGTAATACAATGCGACTGATCCAACAATCTGCAGACTCCGCGGGCTAATTTTATCAATTGTATCTCCGGCGGTGTGCCACCAGGGATAGTCGAAATCAATCACGTCGATCGTCGGAATGCCGATAGCGTTTAGCGGTGAGTGGTCGTCGATCATCTCCCGGTCAAGGTACGTGAAATAACTTCGCAACTTGAGCGCTTCGGCCGCTGCAAAAATATCTCGCGCCATTTCGGAAGGCGAATTCGCGGGAAACGTGACATCGAGCGAGCGATCGCCAACCATGTCGAACAAGATCCCGCCGTGGAATTGTCTGGCGTCTCCCAGGTGCTTGGCAAAGTAACGGCTTCCGTACAATCCATCCGTCTCCGAAAAATGATCGTACGCTTCTTCGCCATCAAAAAACACCAGCTCGACCTTCGCAGCCAAACTCGGATGCTGCCCGATTACTCGCGCTAATTCCAAAAGGAGTCCTGTGCTTGAGCCACCATCGTTGGCTCCGACAAATTTTATGGCGTCGAACGTTTTCGTGTCGTAATGCGAGCACAATAAAAACAAAGGCGCCGTGTTCCCTTGACCGGGAAATTGGGCAATCAAATTCACGAACTCGACCTTGCCCCGCGGGGTGTCGTCGCTGAACGCCTGCCGTGTTACATGCCAGCCGGAGCGGCGGAGCTGGTCCTCGATATAACGCCTGGATTTCTCGATGGCCTCAGATCCAGACGGCCGCGGGCCGAAGTCGACCAATTGTTGAACATGCGCGAAAGCTTTCTCACCCGAAAGTTCTTCCCAGATTTTTGTTTGCGCTGCAGGTGACGTATCCGGACAAACCATCGGGATGCAGACAATCAGGAATAGTGGAATAAGGGAGTAACGAAGTGTTGTTTGGCGCGAATGCATCCCTCCTATCCCTCCAACACTCCACTACTCCGGCTCTGGCAGCCCAAGAGCAGTTACAATCCGCTGAAGATCGTCGTTCCCGTAGTACTCGATTTCAATCCGACCTCGTTTGTCTCCATGATGGATGGTGACATGCGTAGCGAAGTGTTCTTGCAGGCGGTTCTGTAGATCTTCCACTGCCGTTGGTGTGACGTTCGACTCAGCCCCAGCGCGTCGAGACTTTCGCCGTGGACGGCCGATCCCAAGCAGGCGAGCAACCAGCCGTTCTGTGCCTCGGACGGTAGCGTTGCGACGCAAAACAGTTTCCGCAGCCAGGAGCTGTTCCTCTGGCGCTTTTAATGACAACAGCACCTTTGCGTGACCCACAGAAAGCAAATCCTGGGCGAGCCAGACTTGCACCTGCTGGTGAAGATCCAAAAGCCGCAGCGCGTTGGCTACCGCCGCCCGGCTCCGCCCTACTTTGAGCGCGATGTCTTCCTGCCGCATTCCAAATTCATTCGCTAACCTTGCGTAACCTTGGGCCTCCTCGATTGCATTCAGATCAGCGCGTTGCAGGTTTTCGATCAACGACAGTTCGAGGACTTCCAGGTCGTTTGCTCTTCGAATGATGGCGGGAACTGCGGTAAGGCCGATCTCCTGGGCCGCACGCCAGCGACGCTCGCCGGCGATCAATTCAAATCTACCGCCCGCTTCGCGGACAATGAGCGGCTGAATGATGCCATGTTGCCGAATTGAATCGATTAGTTCTTGCAGCGCTTCGCGCGCGAAATTTTTGCGTGGCTGCAGCGCACTGGGGACGATAGTGGCCAAATTGATCTGGTGGACTCTCTCGCCTGATTCGCCAGTGTCTGCGCGCGTCGCGGCCGACGGGGTACCAATCAGTGCGCCGAGCCCCTTGCCGAGACCAGACCGTGCCATGGGGCTGAGGCTACGGGAACAGTTTCATCAACGCAAACAGCAATCCACGCTCGCGCGCGGTCGCCCGTCGGCTGAGTCAGGCTTGGAGCCTGACATCCGATGGCTCCAAAAAAAGTTTTAAAAAATGTATTGACACTGAAAGCTGGAATTTGGTATCACGCGCCCCTGGCTCCGAAACAGACCAAAGGATTTTACCCGGTAGATGCTTTGTCTGTCAGGATCCTGACAAACACAAAAACAAACGAAATCACCGGGGGAGAAAGAACACAACAATCCATGTATCCACTCAATCAACTCAAAACGTTAGTTTCATGCGGACGAGATCCGGCTCGCTCGCTGCCGTTACGGCGCGGGTTCCTTCTCATCCCGCTTATTCTGGTGTCCTTTGCGCTTTCGCCGAACGCGCAAGCCGCTCCAGCCCCACAGACACCAGATCCGGGCTCTGTCCCACTCGGCGTGTTGAACACGGCGGACGGGCACAACGCCCTTTTTTCCGCCACTGCCGCCTCCGTCGGAAACTCGGCATTCGGCGGCTTTTCGCTCTTCGCCCTCACTACCGGCACCTTCAACACAGGCGTCGGCGTTTTAGCGCTTGATCTTAACAACGCCGATTTTAATACGGCCGTTGGCGCTGCAGCGCTGTTGTTTAACAACACGGGAGTTGGAGCAGATACTGGCACTCAAAACACGGCCGTCGGAACAGCTGCACTGGAAAGTAATGTCGGTGGCGCGAACGACGGGGATGGTAGCTTCAACGATGCTGTCGGCGCCTTTGCGCTCGTTCTAAACACGACTGGATCCAGCAACAACGCCTTTGGCAATAGCGCGCTTTTTAACAATCAGGTCGCCGCTGCTAACACGGCCATCGGCGATGTCGCGCTCGCGAACAATGATTCAACCGGAGCCGGCCTTGGAAACGCCAACGTAGCCGTTGGTGCCGGGGCGCTTTTCAGCAATACTGATGGCGATTCAAACAACGCCGTTGGTTTTAACGCGATGGGCGCTAATGCCGATGGCTTGTTCAACAATGCCGTGGGTTTCGACGCATTGGCTGACAATGTCAGCGGTGCTGGAAACGTGGCGGTCGGTGACTCAGCTGGCGCAGGTGTCGAGGGTGATTTTAACATCTATATCGGCGCGTTTGCCGGCCCGGCGCCTTCACCGGCACCGGTAGCTGAAAGCGAAACGATCCGCATCGGCGACGCGTTTAACATAGCCACCTTCATCGGCGGCATCTCGGGTGTACCAGTTACCGGCGTCCCGGTCTGCGTAAATGGAGACGGCCAGCTCGGCGAATGTGGTCCGGCCTCGTCGCCTATGTCGGCAAACGAGTTGCACAAACAGCAAGGCGTTGTGCAGGAATTGAAGGCCACAACTGAAAGACAAGCGGCAGTGATCGCTTTGCAGGAAGGGCAAATTAAGGCCCTCACCGCTGGCCTCAAGCAGCAAGCCGATCAAATTCAAAAAGTAAGCGCTCAGCTTGAAATGATTAGGCCGACGCCTCGAGTAGTGGAGAACCGATAAGACTGTTTACCGGACGTTTATAGGAAGTTTCAAACAGCCGCCGCGCGAAATCGCGGCGGCTGTTTTGTTTTTGCGAAATGGAAGGGCGAACTCCGCGAGCCTCGCCCACACGCCGGCTGAGGAATATTGAGGCGTCGCAGGGAGCTCGGCCCTCCAAAATTTCGCCGCTCTTTGATTGCGAGACATCCTAGAGCTTTATTTCGCTTAAGAGAATGAATACGGTCCAAACGATGAGGGGACAGGAACAAATGACGGACGATAACACCAACGTTTTTACCCTGGGTCATTCCCCCGACCCGGATGACGCGTTCATGTTTTATGCGATGGCCGAGAATAAAATCGATCTGCGCGGGTACCGGTTCGAGCATCGATTGGAAGACATTCAAACATTGAACGAGCGCGCGCTTCGAGGCGAGTTGCACATTTCCGCGATCTCCATGCATGCCTATGTGCACGTCGCTAGCAAATACGCGCTGCTGCGCTGCGGAGCGAGCATGGGCGACGGGTACGGGCCGATCGTAATTAGGGAACGCCCAACGCCCAACGTCCAACCTCCAACGCTCAATGAGGATTCAATGGAGGAAGTGGCAGCTCGGGAATTTTTAGCAGGAAAGAAAGTCGCTGTGCCTGGCACGATGACCAGCGCGTTTCTCGCGCTACAACTCTTCTTTGGAGAGTTCGATTACGTCGTTGTGCCGTTCGATCAAATTTTCAAGGCGGTTCACACCGGGGGAGCGGACGTTGGGTTGATTATTCACGAAGGGCAGCTCACCTATGAGAAATCGGGATTTGAGAAAATCGTCGATCTTGGCAAATGGTGGAAAGGACAAACTGGCTTGCCACTGCCCCTTGGCGGAAATGTCGTGCGCAAGGATATTCCGCCGGCGGTTCGTAGAGATCTGAGCGAAATAATTCGCGAAAGCATCGACTACGGTCTGGCGCACCGAGAGGAGGCGGTACGGCATTCGCTTCCTTATGCGCGCGACATGGACGCGAAGCTGGCTGGAAAATTCATCGGTATGTATGTGAACGACTTTACTCGCGATTATGGCGAAATTGGTCGCGACGCTATCCGACGATTTCTGACGGAGGCGCACAACAAAGGTTACACCGACGCCCCGATTGAAGTGGAATTCGTCGAATAATTTTGCCGGCGGGTGTCGGCCGCCTGCTGCCGGCCTGGCGAATTGGAGGGCGGCAGGCTAACAGCCCGCTCGCCGAGTCAGGCTAGGAGCCTGACCTTCGCCCCTCGCCTTCCAGAATTGTCTTGCCTCACGGTTCGTCGGAGAGATATCAATGACGCCTCGGTGAAGGCGTTCCTCCAAGCCAAACGCGATCTTCTCCGTCTCACCCGGGCCGGAATCTGCCTTGGTGCCTGCCTGTCCCTGGCGTTTTCCGGCTGCGAAAAAAACGAGCCAACCGACGAGGCGAAAGCGGCGGGAAAAACCACTGCCGATTTTCCGCAAATCACCGCAGACATTTTCAAACCGATGGATGGCGGCGTTGATCTTTCGCCTGAAGAAATCATGGGTCGCAATACCTGGAACCTCTGGAGCGCTGGCAATCAGCGTTTCTGGAATCGTGCAGCCCAAGATAGCTATGGGTTAATGGATCTCTTAAAGATGCTGGATAGCCGAAAGTTCGCGCGCGGTGAGCGCTTTAAGACTTTGGGCTTGGTAAACGAGCCAGGATTTCGCGCCGCGACCAAGGCGGATGAATTTGGCTTGTGGCTTGATGAGCAAGTGGAGTCGGAACCGGCAGGCATCGACGAAACTGTTTACGGCAAACCATCCGGGGTCCTTGGTTTCCGGCTTTTTCCAAATCCGGACTTCAACGAAGAGGCCCGCAAAAAATGGGACGGCGATCGTTTCCTGAACGATCCGACTTATTACAACGACAACAAGCTGGTTCGCCCGTATCGCGTCGGCGTCGCTTGCGGCTCGTGTCACATCGCGCCGAATCCAAGTAATCCGCCAGCCGATCCGGAGAATCCGCGCTGGGAAAATCTCGCGTCTGCGATTGGGAATCAATACATCAACGAAGGAAAAGTCTTTGCCTGTAACGTCGAAAAAGGCGGCTTGTTTTATGAGATGCTCGCCGCGCAGCCGCGTGGCACCTCCGATACTTCCCGGATCGCAACCGATCACATCAACAATCCAAACGCGATCAATCCAATCTTCTTGCTTGCCGAACGGGAGAGGATCGCGGTCCCGGAAAAAATGGCGGGCGGCACGCTTGCTTTGTCTGGAGAAAAGGAGGAGATGCCGGTGCCGCACGTGTTAAAGGACGGTGCAGACTCGATCGGCGTCGCTGGCGCAACGATCCGTGTCTATGTCAACATCGGCATGTTTTCCGAATACTGGCTGACGCTTCACAATCGATTGATTGGGCTGACTCCACAAAAGCCGTTTGAGATCCCTTATGCCCGGGAACATTCGGTCTTCTGGCGCGCAACTGAAGAGCGGCTGGCAAACGTTGCGGCATTCTTCCGTCGCCTGAAACCATTTCACCTCGCCGACGCTCCGGGTGGCCAGGCTTACATCACCGATTCAGCGGTAATGACGCGCGGAAAAGAAGTTTTCGCGGAGAGTTGCGCGGCTTGTCATTCGAGCAAACAGCCGCCGCCAAATATCGATCCGCATTCCGGCGAGGGAAAAGCCTGGTTTCGCACAGCGGTAATGGCGCCCGATTTCCTGGAGAACAATTTCCTATCTAACGACAAGCGTTATCCATTGACCAAGATCGAGACGAACTCTGCTCGCGCGTTTGCGACGAACGCAAAAGCCGGTCACGTCTGGGACAACTTTTCCTCGCTGACTTACAAAGAACTTTCGCCTGTCGATGAGTTGGAGTTTTTCAATCCATTTGATGAAACCCGGCCGATCAAATTCAAACCGAAAGACAAGAATGTGGCCCCCGGTTACTATCGGACTCCTTCACTCGTCAGTCTGTGGAGTTCGGCACCCTTTTTGCACAATAACATGCTCGGGAAATTTACCGGCGATCCTTCCGTGGCCGGCCGGATAGACGCCTTCAACGATGCAGTGGAAAAATTGTTATGGCCGGAAAAACGGCTGAACAAGGCTTCTATCTGGCGCACGCAAAACGAATGCGCGCTGCATTTACGCAAGGAATTCGTGCCCAAACCGCTGCAAGCGCTGGCTGATAAGGATGGGTACATCAACATCGGACCCATCCCGAAAGGCGCACCGATCAACCTGATCGCCAATGTCGAGCCTGATTTTGGGCAGCTGGTTGTTTTGCAGGCAAAAATAGCCAAAACATTGCTGAAGATTCACAGGCAGAATCTTTCGTCGGAACAAGCGACAGACGAATTGATCAAGGCGGTCCCTGAACTGCTCGCGGCAAATAAGTGTCCCGATTTTGTCGAGGACAAGGGCCACTATTTTGGCACCGATTTACCTGATAACGATAAACGCGCACTAATTGAATATCTGAAAACGTTTTGATCGACATCCAATCTAACGAAAGGAGAAAACATGCCTGTCACGGTTGCTGAAATGCTGAAACTATCGCAGGCGCAGCTAGACGATCTTTTCAAGCAAAGCCCTGTCGGTGAAATCCCGAACGGCGAAGCTAAAGGGACCGCCATCGTTGCGCCGGGAACGACTTACACGCAGGACATCGCGAATTTCATAAATCATTTCGCATGGCAGGGAAAAGTGTTCGATCCGGCCAAGGGTGTTTTGCGAAACAAGATATTGCCCTTCGGACTGAACGCGATCATCGCGAAGGTCTACAAGGGGCCCAGTTGGCTCGATAACAAGGAATGCATCGTTCTCGATTATTCCGAGACTTCGCTGTTAGCTCATTGGATTCGTGACGAAATCCGTGAAGTCGCGCCGCAGGTTTATCTGGGCAAAGTCTATTTGGGCAAAAAACGATTGATTGATTTCGCGCTTGAGTTTCCAGCTGTGGCGTAACCAATTGTCTGGCGTTTAAGGTGCCGTGAATTCGAACGTCAGTCGTCCAATGCCGCGCGCCAAAACTGGCTCGTGGTTCCTAAACTTGGTGAGCGACACCAATATGTTCCTTTTGCAGATGGAACGCCGAGTTGATCACTGGCTTCGCCCAACATTCGACGCCATTCTCCGCGATCCAATCGCGCGCGTGGTCACTGCATTGATCAACATGCAGCGAAAGGACGAAGGCCTAAAGATTGCCGAAGAAAAACCGCTGCCGAACGAGGAGGAATACCTTAGCTCGATCATCGAGAGTTTCACCACGCAGATGCGAGGACTCTGGAAACCGGGCGGTTTCGAGCGCGGCGGGAACACCAAAACACAGGGTATTGTGCGCGGCGAGTTTATCGTCCACGACAACCTTCCGCCACAGTTTCGTTATGGCATCTACGCCAAACCACAGACGTTCCGTTGTTGGGTGCGCTTTTCCGGACCGGGGCCTTACATTACTCCAGACATCGACGACGTGGGTTTCATGAGCATCAGTATCAAACTCTTGGGCGTGCAGGGTCCGAAGTTGATGGATGAGGAGAAATTCACGCTCGACATGTTTGGCGTTTCTACCCCGACCTTTGTTACACAAGACGTAAAGTCGAATGCGCACCTGCAAAAGTGGAGCGTGAAAAACGCGCAAATTTTTCATTTTGTTAATTTCGAGCAACCCCACATCCTGGACATGATAATGCAAGGGCTCTGGGTCAAAACTCAGAGCAGCCCGTTCGAAGCTCCTTACTTTAGCTGCGTGCCGTATCTGCTGGGAGACGGTCAGGCGATGCAATATTCGGTCTGGCCAAAGACAAACAAGAAAACTCCAATCCCGCGGCTTCCTTTGCGTCCACCCGATGATTATTTGCGCAACGCAATGGTCAAGGCGCTCAATGAAGGAGATGTGGAGTTGGACTTTCGGTTGCAGATGCAGACCGATCCTTTCCTGATGCCGATTGAGAATAACGGCGTGCTCTGGCCGGAGAAACTTTCGCCACGTGTATCAGTAGCAACGCTGCGGCTGCCGAAACAGAAGTTCGATTCGCCGGCCCAGATGGAATTCGCCAAGAAGCTCTCCTATAACCCCTGGCATACTATCGCCGAGCATCGGCCGCTGGGTAATCAAAGCCGCGCCAGGCAGCGGATGTATTACGAGCTGTCCAAGCTGCGGCATAACATGAACAAGGTGCCTCATTACGAGCCCACAGGTGATGAGGTATTCGATTAGGAGGCCATGACGCCGCAGGGAAATTTCATGATTTTGGCGCCGATCGTTGCGTCACGCGAGGCGGAACTGCGCGGCATGCTCGACTCCATGAACGAGGCGCCGGGGTGCGTCAACCCAAACAACCCGCTCTTCCCGTTTGCGCAGTTCGACACGCTGCATTTCGCGCGTTTTGTGATACTGGACGATAAAAACGTCGGAGACCTGCGCATTTACGGGTTGCCGGTCCGCAACTATCCGCTGTATCTCGCCTTTCTCGGCGACATAGACGGCGAGGAGGAGGCATTCCTCAACGAGCTGGTGAGACGTGCATCCGATGGCTTGCGCGCGATCTTTTCATGCTGCCATGGATTCGCGGCAGATACCGACCTTATGGCTTGGATGAAGTTGCTGCGCAGTCCCGCCAGCGCGGCTTACGTGAACACACGCGGACGCACGGTGCAGCGAATCCGCGAAGAAGCGGCATTGCGGGATGCGATCGAAAGCCACCTTGCGAGCCAGGCGTCTTCGTTTCAGGACCTGCCGCCACGGGAAACGTATACGCAGTTAAAACGGTTCGTGGAGGCGGAAAAATCCGCTGGCCGCCTAACTCTGTCCGACGAGAAGGCGACGCCGCCTGACTGGACGATCAAAAAAATATTGCACATGATCGGCATGCCATTGTTGCTGTTGCTGGTTTCGCCGCTGCTGATTCTGATCGCTCCATTCTATCTCTTTCAGCTTCGCCGCCTGGAGAAGACTGATCCGGAGCCCTACGTCGTCGTCGACGACGACCATTTCGAGGTCTTGGCGAAGGCGGAAGATCATGATGTTACGAATCCGTACAGTGCACTTGGTACTTTAAAACCCGGTCTCTTACGGCTAGTGACTCTCAGAGGTGTTCTTTTGGTGATCGACTATGCAACGCGACACATTATCAAGCCCGGGCGTCTGGGGCGCGTCCGCAGCATCCACTTCGCGCGCTGGGTGATGATCGGTGGTACCGAGCGTTTGAGTTTTTTCAGCAACTATGACGGCGGCAACGAGAGCTATATGGACGACTTCATCAATAAGCTCGGTTTCGGCCTCAATATTTTTACCAGTAATGGCATCGGCTATCCCAGAACTGATTGGCTGCTCAGGGGCGGCAGCGCCGACGAACGCCGCTTCAAGGAGTTCCAGCGCCGCCACACCGTGCTGACGCAGGTTTGGTACAAGGCTTATCCTGGTTTGACCGCCGTCGATTTGGAAAGGAACACGCGCATCCGACGAGGATTGGAATTCTCGTCGATCAGCGAACAAAAGGCCCGTGAATGGGTGGCCCTGCTATGACATATAGCATGGTCGATTACGCGGACGTGCAAGGTTTGGTGCGCTTTGGTTACGGTCGCATGACCAGCGCATCCTATGCACTCGTGCGCGTGAAGAACGTGGCTGCGGCGAAAGCCTGGTTGCGAGCGGCTCCAGTCACTAATGCGGCGGAAAAGAAGCCACCGCCAACCACGGCCCTGCAGATCGCGTTCACGGCGCCGGGTCTGACGCAGCTTGGCTTGCCACCGTCCGTGATGGAAGGGTTCTCACGTGAGTTCCGCAGCGGTATGGGCAAAGATTACCGCACGCGGCTGCTGGGTGACGTGGATCATAATGCCCCCGAGCAGTGGCGTTGGGGCGGCCCCGGGAAGGAACCACATCTCCTGGTGATGTTTTTCGCCCAGCCCGAATACTTCGATTCTTTTGTCCAAAGCACCAAAGGTGAGACTTGGAGCGACGCATTCGAGAAGGAAATCTGGCTTGGAACCAGCAATCTCGACGGAGTTGAACCATTTGGTTTCGCCGATGGCATTAGCCAGCCGCAGATTGACTGGAACCAGCAGCGGCAAACGCCATGCACACAATTGGAGTACACGAACATCGCCGCGCTGGGTGAATTTTTGCTCGGCTATCGCAACGAATACGGAAAAATTACCGATCGGCCTTTACTCGATCTGGACGCGACGAATGCGGAGTTACTGCCCGCTGTGGATGCGCCTGACAAAAAAGATCTGGGGCGCAACGGGACGTATCTTGTCATGCGACAATTGGAACAGAACGTCCGAGAGTTTTGGAAGTTCCTCTATGAGCACGCCGGCGGAAATCTCGCGGAGGCTGGCCAACTGGGAGCGAAAATGGTTGGCCGCACGCAGGCAGGCGATCCTTTGCTACCAATCCAGGATGAACCAATTCCCGGGACAGAGCCACGCACGGTTAAGCAGAATCAATTTACCTACGAAGCGGATCCAGCGGGCGCGCGTTGTCCTTTCGGTGCACACATTAGGCGCGCAAATCCGCGCAACAGCGACTTTCCTGGGCGACGCATCGGCGCTCTAAGAAGACTCATCATTATCCTCGGTTTTGGTCCGAAAGGTTTCTACGACGATCTGATCTCATCGGTTCGTTTCCATCGCATTCTCCGACGTGGTCGGGAGTACGGTTCCGAACTGTCACCCGAACAGGCTCTCCAGCAGCCTCCGCCTAACGAGCCGCGCGGATTACACTTCATTTGTTTAAATGCGAACATCTCGCGCCAATTCGAGTTCTTGCAAAATGCATGGATTGCGAACACCAAGTTCTCCGGCTTAACGGGAGAGAGCGATCCCTTGCTGGGCAATCGTAAGCCGATACCGGGTTGCTCAGTTACCGGCAACTTCAAAATGCCTGGCGACGGCACCCTGCCGCGCCGCGTCTCCGGCCTGCCGCAATTCGTAACTGTGCGCGGAGGCGCTTATTTTTTCCTGCCAAGTTTGCGCGCCTTACGCTACTTTGCCGGAACTTGAATTGCATTGAAGTGTTGACGCAACCTTAGTTACTTTCGTGTCCCGCGACCGCGGACTTGGCGTATCACTCGCAGTCAATGAAAAGATTGTTTCGGTGCGACGCCGAAACCAGGGTGCGAGAGAAATGCGCTACCCAGAACTCGCGGTCGTCAGCCGGGAACAAAAACCCTTGTGCGCGCTGCGGTTCTCCGGCAGTTTCGTCCTGTCATGGCGGGGAATCGCAAACTCGGTTGTCTCAGCATCTTCTTGTTCGTTGCGCTTTGCGCCAGTTTATTCGTCAATCTGATGTTGATGGCCGCCGCGTTTCAACGTCTTGGCGGGACCCGCGAGGCCGAGCCAATTCCCCGTTTCCGTGAAATCCTGCTTCAGCGCGGGACACGCGCAACCACGGACAAGATCGCGGTCATCACCATGCGCGGCCTGATAAGCTCTTCGCTCCCGGGTACTGTAAGCGATTCAATGGTCGATGACATGCGCGCGGCGCTGCAACAGGCGCGCGATGACAGTCGGGTCAAAGCCATCGTTCTTGAAATCGATTCCCCCGGTGGAGAAGTGACCGCTTCAGACGCCATCTACAGCGCGCTGGTCAAGGTCCGTGCCAGGAAACCGGTGGTCGTTTATATGGATTCACTGGCGGCCTCCGGTGGCTATTATGTTTCCTGCGGCGGCAAATTTTTGATGGCAAACGAAACCACCATTACCGGCAGCATCGGCGTCATTATTCAAACGCTGAATTACGAGCAGCTGTTTAACAAGGTCGGACTCGCTTCCGTGGTTTTCAAAAGCGGAAAATTCAAGGACATGCTGAACGGCGCGCGGCCGATCACTCCGGAAGAACGCGAGCTCGTGCAGAGCTTTATCATGAAAACTTACGACAAATTTCTCGGCATCGTCGCAAAGGAAAGAAATCTTCCGGCAGACCTCTTGCGCAATACGATCGCCGACGGGCGAATCCTATCGGGCAAAGACGCATTCGAGAACAAGCTGATCGATGGCCTTGGTCAGTTAGACGACGCATTCGGCAAGGCGAAGGAACTCGGAAACGCACCGGGCGCCAAAGTGGTAAAATATGGTCCGCCGTTTAGTCTGAGCCGTTTCTTCCGGATATTTGGAGAGACCGATTCAAAGATTGAGCTCACACTCCCAAAGCAACTCATTCCGCAACTGGAAAGTGGGCGCGCGTATTTCCTGCCCAGCTATTACGCGCCGTAGAACAGAGGGCCCATGCGATCCGGCAGCCTCTTCGCGGCATCGGAAGCCGTTCCCAGCTCGGTCTTAGGCCTTCTCCTTTCGCTTCTTTACCTTCTTGCCAGCCTTTACATCTATATTTCTCTGATTTATCAGATCAGCGCGCGGACACCGAACTCTTTCGGTACTGACGCTGGGATCGCACGACGATTTGGACTACCCGAGGCGATACTGGCTGCGCTGTTGATCCTTTTCCTTTTTCTGACCATTGGCGCCTCAGTTTCGCAACCCTCGATTCAGTTCAGCGCGCGCAATCTTCTGGTAAATTTTTTGCTCACTGGTTGCGTGGTCCTCGTCATAATCACCTTTCTTCAATTCCGCGGATTTGATGTTGGTTCGTTGGGCGGGTTTTTCAGATTAAGTTTTGTCAGGACTCTGAGCACTGGGGCGATTCTGCTGTTTTTTGCTTATCCATTGATCTTGTTGGCTGACGCGATTACGCAGCGGCTTTTTGGGGGCGGCTCGAGCAAGCAAAACATCGTCGAATTTTTTAGCGGATCGCGCACGATCCAGCAACGAATGATGATCATCGTTTTTGCCGTGGCAATCGCGCCCGTGGTTGAGGAGTTTCTTTTTCGATTTTTTATTTACGGTGTACTCAGGCGCTATTTCGGCCGCCTTCTGGGCGTCACATTCAGCGCGCTGCTGTTCGCCGCAGCGCACGCGCACTTACCTTCATTTGCGCCACTGTTCGTCTTGGGAAGTTGTTTCGCGATTGCGTACGAATGGAGCGGTTCCATTCTTGTCGCCATGACAATGCATTCGCTTTTCAATTCGCTCACTCTTACCGCCCTTGCCTTTCCGGAGATCTTTTCTCCATGACCCTCCAAAGGAGCGGCGGTCTCCAGTCCGCCGAAACCTCTACTTGCTTTCCAGGGATCACGGCGCCATGAAATTGCGCGACATCGGCGAAGACCGGCTGCTCGGCCGGCTTTTGTCTCGTCTTTCGCTCGGAAAAGAAGTGGTCAACGGCCCCGGTGATGATTGCGCCGTTATGGAAACACGCGATCACGGAAACCTCCTTGTACTCAAGACCGATTGCGTTGTCGCAGGCGTGCACTTCCTTCCGACGGCGAACGCGCGGGACGTCGGCTGGAAAGCGATGATGCGTCCGCTCAGCGATTTCGCTGCAACGTCCGCCGTGCCTCAATTTGCCCTGATCACTCTCATTGCTCCCGAGCAAACGAACGTCGAATGGGTGGAGCGGCTGTATCGCGGATTGGGCCGGGCGGCGAAGCGGTTTAAAGTTAGCATAGTCGGCGGGGAAATGAGCGACACAACCGGTCCCGTGGCGATTTCGGTTAGCGTGGTTGGTTTTGTTGAACGAGACCGGTGCGTATCGCGCCGGGGCGGCAGGGTGGGCGATGATCTGTTTGTCACCGGCCGACTGGGTGGCGCCGTGAGACAAAAGCATTTGCAATTCATTCCGCGAATTGCCGAGTCGCGCTGGCTCACGGGAAATTTTCCTATCCACGCCATGATGGATTTGAGCGATGGATTGGGAGGCGATCTTCCGCGGCTTGCAAAGGCGAGCCGAGTTGGATTCGCCATCGAAATGGAGAATCTGCCGCTTGCCCGAGGCGCGAAGATCAATAACGCAATTTCGGAAGGCGAAGATTACGAATTGCTCTTCGCCATTTCGCCGCGGGAGCGCGATCGCTTGTTGCGGAGTTGGAAGAGAAAATTTCCGAAATTACTACTCACACGCATCGGTGCCTTCTCTCAACTCTCAACTAGAAACCATCAACTTTTGCCCAGTGGTTACGTTCATTTCCAACAGCCCGCCTGAGACCGAAGCAGTCGGGCGGCGACTTGCAGAGGATGCAGAAGTGGGATCGGTTTTGGCCTTGCAGGGCGACCTGGGAAGCGGCAAAACTCTATTCACCAAAGGCTTTGTAGCCGGCATGGGAAGCAACACTGCCGTTTCCAGCCCCACGTTTACGATTGTGCACGAATATCGAGATGGGCGATTGCCTGTTTATCATTTCGATTTTTTTCGCGTCGAGAATCGCCAGTCCCTCGTGCGGCTTGGCCTCGACGAGTATCTTTTTGGAGACGGAATTTCGGTCATCGAATGGGCAGATCGCTTCCCGGAATTCATTCCCGAACAAGCGCGCTGGATTCTGTTTGAAATAAAATCGGAGAATCAGCGCGCCATTACTTTCCAAGGAACGTGAAAATTCTTGCGCTGGAACTTTCTACAGCGCGCGGCAGTCTGGCGTGGTTGGATGAAGACGGTGCCGGTTTCAGTCGTGACTGGCCGAACGACCGGAAAAATTCTGGTGCCTTCTTTGAAAATCTTGCCGATGCAACGAAGAAACTTGGCCCGCCAGACACGATTATCGTCGGGCTTGGCCCTGGGTCCTACGCGGGGACCCGCATCGCAATTTCAGCGGCAATCGGGTTGCAGGTTTCGTCCGGTGCGCGCCTGATCGGTTTTCCATCAATATGTGCAATGGAGTCTGACGCGCAGGAATACTCCGTGATCGGCGATGCTCGCAGAAAATCTTTTTTCTTTGTGCGTATCCGCGCGAATAACCTGGTCCAAGGTCCAGCGCTTTTCGCGGAGCGGGAGCTGAAATCGAAACTCGACACTATTGAGATCGCCACGCCAGTTTTCACGTCGGATTCGCTCCCGCAATTTGAGCGCGCGGTAGTTCGCTTCCCATCCGCTCTTGTGCTCGCCGGACTTGCGCGAGAACCGCAGCGCAGCTTTTCTTTGCCACCGCTCGAACCGATTTATTTGCGCGAACCGCACATCACCATGCCGAAATGAAGCAAACTTATCGTTGCTGGGCGGAGATCGATCAGAGCGCGTTGCGTCACAATGCGAGAATCGTGCGGGAACGCGTCGGGTCCGCAGAGATCATCGCTGTGGTGAAAGCGAATGCTTACGGGCACGGTTTAATCGGCGTAGCGGAAACGCTCGCGAATGAGGTGCAACTTTTTGGCGTCGCGAATCTGGAAGAGGCAATGGCACTCCGGGAATCCTTCTCCCATCCTATCATCATTCTTGGACCAGCTCTGCCGGGAGAAAGATCGACGATCGCCGGGCGCGGTTTCATTCCCACAATTTCTGCGCTCGAGGAAGCAGAAGATTTCAATCGGGTAGCGCACCACTCGCCAGTAGCCGTCAATTTCAAGATTGATACGGGGATGGGCCGCATGGGAGTTCCGGAAGGCGAAGCCTTGGACGTTCTCAAGAAAGTCTCCACCTTTCCGAATATCAGAATTCACAGCGTTTCGACTCATTTGCCAGTATCTGGTGAGGATGCGGATTACACACGCGATCAGCTTTTGCGCTTCGGCGCAATCATGAAGCAATTTCGCACCGCGGTTCCAATCGATTATAAAGCGCATGTGCTCCAAAGCGCAGGCGTGCTTCGCTTCGCTGGACATGCGGGCCCCTTCGATTTGGTGCGCGCCGGGATCGTGCTTTACGGGATTTCGCCACTTCCTGAATTTCAGAACCTGCTCAAACCGGTGATGACATGGAAAACCCGCATTTGTCTGGTGCGCGACATGCCGAAGGGAAGTTCCATTAGCTATGGCCGCACCTTTATCACTCCTCGGAAAATGCGGGTCGCAACGTTGTCAGCTGGTTACGCCGACGGATATCCATGGCACCTTTCGAATCGCGACGCCGCTGTTCTGGTTCGCGGGCAGCGTTGCGCCATTCTCGGCCGTGTGACGATGGATTTGATGATGATCGATGTCAGCAAGATCAATAACGCGCAAGTCGGCGACGAGGTTGTTTTGATGGGGCGCGATGGGAACGAGGAAATTTCCTGCGTGGAACTGGCCAGGACTGCTGGCACTATTCCTTGGGAAATCACGACACGAATTGGCGCGCGTGTGCGGAGAGTTTATCTTTGAACGGTGAAGCGTTAAAGAGTTGAACCGTTGAAGCGTATTCGAACGCATGGTAGTTGGCGGCTTGGTCACTTCAACGGTTTAACGAACCTCATGTTCCAGATCATCTTCAACGAATTAAGCGCAGCCGAGATCTCGGCGCTCCCGAAGAAACTGCAGCTTGAGCTGCTCGCGGAGTTCCAAATTTTACCCGAGGACCTCGACCACCTCGATTCGGAACGGTTTGGAGTAATCCAACGCAGTGGGAAGAAGCTATTTCGCTATCGTGCGAAAGACTATCGCATTTATTTCGCCAAGACTGACGAAGGTATCAGAGTCCATCGCGTCTTACACAAGAATACTTTTCGCGATTTCCTTTTCCGAAGCAAACTGCCCGTGTCTGAAGACGCCCAACTGGGCGAGGCCCGCGAATTCTGGAAGCTGATCGAGCAAGGCGAAAAAACTCGGAAGGCATAACGAAGACAGGGGTCGCGCCTGTTTATCGCAGACAGGCGTCCCAGTCTGTCCAGTTAGTGATCGACGCGCGGGTGATAGCCGAGAGATTCCCTCGACTTCGTTCGGGATCACAAATTTGGCGCCAGCCAAATTTGTCACTTCATCAACAGCACAGAGCGGCTGCGCTTGATCTCACGTGTGATCTTGCGATGCAGGTGCGCCGGCATGCCGGTGACGCGGCGTGGAAGAATTTTGCCGCTCTCTGTGACGAATTTTTTCAGGAGATCGGGATTTTTGTAATCGATAGCCTCAATGGCAATGTCGATTCGCCGGCGCGGCATGGCGCGATTGGCCCGGCGAAAGGCGGAACGGCGTTTGGCAGTTTTAGGACCTATCATTTGGTTTCGCGGTGCAACGTATGCCGTCTTAAGAATGGATTGTATTTCTTTTTCTCGAGCCGATTGGGTGTGCGCGGGCTTTTCTTGTTACGCGTGGTCATGTAACGGGAGACAGGCTTGCCCAAAGCCTTGGCCTCCGTGCATTCCAGCGTCACAATTTCCTGTGCCATTTGTCTGTTAGTCCTTCACTTCTGCAGGCGTGGCTTCTTCTTCCTCAGCCTCGCCGCCTTCTTCCTCGGTCAAACCGAATAGAGATGTAACAGATTGACGAACCCGCGACGCCTTATTTTGCTTTTCCAACTGCGATTGGCATTCAACGGTGAAGCGCGCGAATGGGATGGCTTCCAGCCGTGCGTGCGGGATTAGTTTGCCCGACATCTCGCACTTTCCGTAGGTTCCCAATTCAATGCGCTTGAGCGCCTGATCGATTTCGTAAAGCGCATCCTGTTCCTGCGAAAGCAAGCTCAGCGCGAAATCGCGGTCGTACGCGTCCGATCCGGCGTCAGCCTGATGCATTCCAAAAGCAGACGCCTCGCTGCCTTCGGCCCGTGACCGCAAAGTGTCCTGGGCCACGCCGGCCATGGAATCGACCATGGCGTCTCTAAGCTGAAGGAGTTTCTCTTTCTGCTGGCGCGTAAAGGGATCGAGTCTCCTCTCGCGGTGATTCAAACCCAACAGGACCGCCGGAGACTCGGTTGTTTCTTTTTTGGAGGGCCCACGTTTTCCGGCTTTCGTCGGCTTTGCGACCTTTTTCGATACCGGCCGTTTGACGCGCTCCTTGCGTGGCGGTCGTGCCTTACGCGCAGCAGGCTTCTTCGCAGAACTCTTCTTTTTTGTTGGTTTTGCCATAGCGTTGAAAGCGCCCTTCTAATCGAGTGGCACCGGAAAAATGGACGCTTAATTAAGAACATTTCCCAGATCGCGCAAGCGGAGATTTCGTAATGCAGGCATCTGTGCCTGTTTCGTCGTGCAGGCTGCCAGCCTGCACTGTGGTTTTGCTGACAGGATGCCCGGCTGTCGAGACAGCCAGAGTGGCTGTGTCACGAGCTAGCGCTGGAATAACGGCGGAGGGCAAATTTCCAGAAGCCGCGTGACAGGAGGAAAACAATACTCGAGGCAGTGACAAGATGTAGCATCAACCACCAGGGCTGTCCGAGTGATTTGATCAACAAGCGGGCTGGGATGTTTGCGATAATAACCACCGGAATTATCCAGCCGAAGATCAGGCGGAATAGCCATGGAAAGATCGCATCTGGATAACGCGCGATGTTCAGGAAATTAAAGTAGCCATAAACCAATCCCTGGGCGCGAACGATCCAGAAACTGACCGCTGCCAGAGCAAGCATGATCGAATAATGCACAGCAATGCCAAATCCCAGCGCAACCAGGTAAAGCAAGATTGATGTCAAATCTGGAACAACATTGAGACGCGAAAGTGCTACGCAAACTACCACACCGCCTAACCCAGCGTTGACGATGCTGTCGAGACCGAATTGTTTCGTCGAAACAGCAAACTGGCTATCGATCGGCAGAACCAGCAGAGAATCCAATTTTCCCGTGCGCACGAGTTCTGGAATGTTGGCGACGTTAACAAAAAAGAATGCCTGAAAGAGCTGGGCAATCATTTGGTGCGTGCCGATAAGCAGCACGACCTCCCACTTTGTCCAGTCACCAATACGATCGACATTGGCGAAAATGATGCTGAAGAAGACAATCTGGCCGCAGAACCAAAGGATTTCCACGACCATCCATAAGAGAAAGTTCGCCTTGAAACTCAGCTCGCGAATGAGCGAGTTGCGCAGCATGATGGAGTAGATTTCGATGTAACGCCGCATCACCTTTCCTGTCTCTTAACTTTAAGCACAGTCAACCACCGCTCGTATGAAACGTTTTGTGCCATGGCTTCCCGTGATTGTCGGCCTGCTAGTTGTCGCGGCGGTTCTCCGCCAGTGTAGCAATGGCGGCGCTGCAAGCTATCAGACCGCAACAATCACGCGCGGTCCCATTACCCAGGCGGTTACGGCAACCGGCACGCTCAACCCGGTCGTTACCGTACAGGTAGGCAGCCAGGTTTCAGGAAATATCGCGAAATTATTTGTGGATTTTAATTCAGAGGTGAAAGCCGGCCAGGTGGTTGCCCAAATCGATCCGGCACTTTTTCAGGCGGCTGTCACTCAGGCGGAGGGAGATTTGGCGAACGCCCAGGCCACGCTTGAGCTCGCAAAAATAAATGCCAAACGGACACAGGAATTGTTTGCGAAGAAGACCTCGTCGCAGGCTGACGTCGATCAAACGATAGCGACCCTTCATCAATCCGAGGCGAACGTGAAGATTAAACAGGGCGCGCTGGATAAAGTCAGAACCGATCTCGAGCATTGTACGATTACTTCACCGATCGACGGGGTGGTGATCTCGCGCAGTGTAGATGTTGGTCAGACGGTCGCAGCCAGTCTCCAGGCACCGATCATCTTTGCGATTGCGAATGATCTAACCAAAATGCAGATCGACGCGAATGTGGCGGAAGCGGATGTCGGTGTCGTGAAGATCGATCAGAATGTCGATTTCACAGTGGACGCTTTTCCCATGCAGACGTTTCATGGAAAAGTTGTCCAGGTGCGCAACGCGCCGATCACCGTGCAAAACGTTGTGACTTACGACACCGTCATCGGGGTGAGCAATCCGGATTTGAAATTGAAACCGGGAATGACAGCGAACGTCTCAATCGTCATCGCGCACAAGGCTGATGTACTGCAAATCAAGAACGCCGCTTTGCGCTATCGGCCGTTGAATGCGACCCCGGTAGAGAGAAGAAAAACGGGAACGAGTCGCATGGGACGGCCTGCCGAGGGGCGCAGCGGTGGTGTGTCCGAGGGGACCGAACGGACTGTCTATGTTTTGCCGTCTGGCGCCGGTCGGCCGCAGCCGGCGGAGATCAAGACCGGGATCAGCGACGGGATTCTGACCGAAGTGGTCGAAGGTCTGAAGGAAGGCGACCGCGTCGTCACGGCAGAGCTCAGTTCGGCGATGGCCGCACCATCGCCTGCGACGAATCCCTTTGGCGGCGGGCCGCGGCGATTTCCGTAACTATCATGGAAGGAAAACTCGGCTTCTCGCTGGCGGACTGCCGTAGCCGCCTCTCTGTGAAACGCGTGGCATTCCAAATACCTCAGCACCGCCCCCTGCAGAGCGAATCGGCTGGGACATTCGTCAGGGAGTAGATCGATATGAACAACGGCGCACTCGTTAGGCTGGTCGATGTTCATAAAACGTATCGCACAGGCGAAATGGAAGTGCCCGCGGTGCGCGGCGTGTCGCTGGAAATTGAGGGCGGCGAATTTGTTGCGCTGATGGGCGCGAGCGGTTCCGGAAAATCCACGCTCATGAATATTCTGGGTTGCCTCGACCGGCCCACCACAGGCCACTACATTTTGGACGGCTCAGACGTCTCCGGTCTCGATCGAGATCGGCTCGCCGATATCCGGAACGGCAAGATCGGATTCGTGTTCCAGAATTTCAATCTGCTGCCACGCACTTCTGCGCGAGAAAATGTCGAGTTGCCCTTGGTTTACAGCTCGCAGCGTCTGACACACTCAGAACTTCGCGAAAAGGCGGATCGCGTACTTGCCTCCGTCGGCCTCGCAGGTCGCGAGGACCATTATCCGAGCCAGCTTTCGGGCGGCCAGCAACAACGCGTGGCAATTGCGCGCGCGTTGATTAATCAACCGGAAGTCCTTCTTGCGGACGAACCGACCGGCAATCTGGACAGCCGGACCAGCGTCGAGATCATGGTTATTTTCCAGCAGCTTAATGAGCGCGGGATCACCGTGATCATGGTGACGCACGAACCGGACATCGCGGTTTACGCAAAGCGGAACGTCCTGATGCGTGACGGGGTAATCCTGGATGATCATCTGGTTTCACAACGCTCGGATGCAGCGTCGCAGCTTCAACGAGAACACGCTTCAACGCTTTAACGTTTAACCTACAAATGAGAATCGCACCAACATTTAACGTCGCGCTCCGCGCTTTGCGGCGAAACAAACTGCGTTCGGTGCTGACTGCACTAGGAATCATCATCGGTGTGGGCGCGGTGATTGCGATGGTTGGGATCGGCAACGGAGCGAAGGCACAAGTGGAAGCGCAGATCGCCAGCCTCGGACAAAATGTGATTCTGATCTTTTCCGGCAGCACCACTTCCAGCGGCATTCGCACGGGGTGGGGCGGCGCTGGAACTTTGAAAATCGAAGACGCAGAGGCCATCCGACGCGAAGTGCCGGGCGTCATCGGGGTGAGCGAGGAAGTTGTTTCGACCACCCAAGTAGCCGCCGGAAATCAAAATTGGTTTACTCGCATTTACGGGGAATCAGCGGATTACTTTGACATCCGGCAATGGCCGCTGGCTGATGGCGCGCCGTTCACATCACAAGACGTTCGCAGCGCAAACAAGGTTTGTGTGATCGGTCGCACCACCGCCACGCAGATTTACGGAAACGAAAGTCCGATCGGCCAGATTTTAAGAATCAAGGAGGTCCCGTTCACAATCACGGGTGTGCTGACGCCCAAGGGATTAAGCACGCAGGGCGTAGACCAGGACGACATCGTAATCATGCCGTACACGAGCGCGATGAAACGGGTGATCGGTGGCACAAATTTGCGTAATATTAACGTGCAAATCGCCGACCCCCAGCAGCTCGAAGCAGCTCAGCAACAAATTGTTTCACTGCTTCGGCAACGGCATAACATTCGTCCCGGGCGCGACGATGATTTCACCGTGCGCAACCAGCAGGAAATCGCCCAGGCGGCGACCGCTACCTCGCGCGTAATGACGCTTTTGCTTGGGGCAATTGCCGGCGTGTCGCTTGTGGTTGGTGGCATTGGAATCATGAATATCATGCTCGTGAGTGTCACCGAGCGGACGCGTGAAATTGGCGTGCGAATGGCCGTGGGCGCGCACGGCACCGACATTCTCACCCAATTCTTGATCGAAGCCGTCACATTGAGCTCCGTCGGCGGCGTGATCGGGATCATCTGTGGCATTGGCGCGTCGAAGGTTCTCTCGGCATACGCGAATTGGCCTGCGCTGATATCAATCAGTTCGGTCGCCATTGCATTTTTGTTCAGCGCAGCGGTTGGAATTTTCTTTGGCTTTTACCCGGCGCGCAAAGCCGCCGCACTCGATCCCATCGAAGCGCTGCGCTATGAGTAGAAACGCCCAGCGCTCGACGCCCAACTCTCAACTTGGGCGAATCTCCGTAGCCAGGCCGCTTTGCGGCTTCTCCTAGTCTCGGGCCAGACGCCCGTGACTAAATCTTGACGCTGTGTCATTGACGGACAGGATATCTTTATGGGAGAGCACAGCGGTTTTGAGAAGTTGGTCGCAGAAGCAAAGAAGAAAATCATCGAGATTTCTCCGCGTGAAGCAGCCGAGAAATCAAAAAGCGGTGAAGCGGTGATTATCGATGTTCGCGAGAAAGACGAATGGAACGAGGAACATATCCCTGATGCGATCCACGGGAGTCGCGGCACCATCGAGTTCGAGGTCGAGGAAAAAGTCCCCGACACCAACGCAATGATCATTTGTCATTGCGGCGGAGGTGGACGCTCCGCGCTCGCCGCCGAGAGCCTGCAAAAAATGGGCTACAAAAACGTCCGCTCTATGGCCGGCGGTTTCAAAGCCTGGAAAGCCATAGGATTGCCCACGGCGAAATAGTTGTAGAGGCGCTTGCGGCAGGCGCCTTTTTTGTCCGCACCACGGGTTTCGAATCGTTGAGACGGGCAGGCACGGGACAGAATTGTTTTCGCGTCGCCCCCCGGCTAAACTGACGCGCAGTACCGCGACTTATACGGACATGACAGCAACTTCGCTGGATTATTACGGCATCGAAGAGATTCTCACAGAGGAGGAACGCGCAGCGCGTGATCGGGCGAGGCGTTTCGTGCAGGAGGAAGTCTTATCCGAGATCGTTCCGTGCCATCGCGCGGCCAAATTCCCAGACAATCTCATTCCACGCATGGGTGCCCTAGGCTTTTACGCGCCATATCTGAAAGGGCACGGCTATGCCGGCCTTAGCCACACCGCCTACGGTCTCATCATGCAAGAGCTTGAGCGGGCCGATTCCGGTTTGCGCTCGCTGGCTTCTGTTCAGGGTGCGCTCGCGATACAGGCGGTCCATTCCTTTGGCTCACCCGAGCAACGGGCGCGCTGGCTGCCGGGACTGCTTTCAGGCAACCTCGTGGGTTGTTTTGCGCTGACAGAACATGGACACGGTTCGGATCCCGGCGGGATGGAAACCCGCGCCAAACGCGAAGGCGACCATTACCTTTTGAACGGAAGCAAGTGCTGGATCGGCAACGCATCCATCGCGGACGTGAAGGTGGTTTGGGCAAAGGATGATGATGGGAGTGTAGGGGGATTCGTGGTGGAAAAAGACGCGCCCGGGTTTCGCGCACAAGATATCGAGGGAAAGTTTAGTCTGCGCATGTCGCGCACATCCGAATGCTGGTTCGAGAACTGCCGCATACCTGCGGAGAATCGTTTATCCACGGCGTCCGGACTCGGCGCACCGCTCTCTTGTCTTTCGCACGCCCGTGCAGGTATTGCGTGGGGCGTGATCGGCGCGGCTATTGATTGCTACGAAACGGCGCTGGCTTACGCCAAATCGCGCGAACAATTTGGACGCCGGATTGCCGGTTTCCAATTAGTGCAACAGAAGCTTGTTTGGATGGCGCAGGAGATTACCAAGGCGCAATTATTGGCGTTGCGTCTCACACGCATGATGGAGATCGGCTCGGCGCGTCCGGCGCAGATCTCGCTCGCGAAGCGGAACAACGTTTGGATGGCGCTGGAATGCGCCCGGAAGGCGCGAGACATCCTCGGCGCCGCCGGCATTACCGATCGCTACCCCGTGATCCGCCATGTCATGAATCTTGAGACCGTTTCCACATACGAAGGCACGCACGACATCCACACGCTGGTCATCGGCCGCGACATTACGGGGATCAGTGCTTTTGGCGGTTGAAGCGGGAATGCCGTCATTCCGAGCAAAGTTAAGGAATCCCGTTGCGAAAGCGAAACGTGCTTCCACGGGATGCTTCGACTTCGCTCAGATGACGCGGTCGAGAAATAGGCTAAGGTAAAGAATGAGCGAGTCAGTTTACATTCTTGGCGGCGGGCGCACCGATTTTAAGCGCAACCTGAAGAAAGAAGGGAAAGCTATACGGCACATCATCATCGAGGCCGGCAAGAAGGCGATCGACGACGCGAAGATTGATGCCGCGGAAATCCAGGCAGGTGCAGTTGGCAATTTTAACGCGGGTCAGTTCACGAAGCAGTTGCAGCTCGGCGCGTTCATTCCGGAGATCGATCCGAAATTACGTGGAATTCCAACGATGCATACTGAAGCGGCGTGCGCTTCCGGGGCGTTGTCGGTGTTGCTCGGTGCGGAGTGGATCATGGGCGGGTTTTATGACGTCGTCCTGGTCGTTGGCGCGGAACAGCAGAAGACTATGTCGTCGCTCGATGGGTCGGATGTGCTCGGTGCGGCTGCCGATTATCACAATGAAAAGCCGGAGTACGGCGATTTCATGTTTCCGAAATTGTTCGGGCGAATCGCGCAGATTTATATCGAGAAATACGGTGCGAGCGAAGCAGATCTGGCGCGGGTGGCATGGAAAAATTACGCGCACGCCAAGCTGAATCCGCTCGCGCAAATGCGGGACGCCGATCTCACCCTCGATTGCGCATCGCAAGTTTCCGATAAGAACCCAAGCGTCGCGCCACCACTCAAGGTCTCCGACTGTTCCCAGATCACCGACGGCGCGGCGTCGGTTGTGCTCGTTTCCGGAAAGTATCTGGACAAAATCGGCCGTAATAGAAACAAGACTGCCCGACTTCTTGGCTACGGTCACACCACCGATTATCTGCCGCTCGACAAAAAGGATGCGCCCACGTTTTCGATTGCTCGCAAAGCCGCCGAGAAAGCATTCCGCATGGCCAATCTGACGCCGCGCGACCTGCACGGCGCAGAGGTCCACGATTGCTTTTCCATTACTGAAATTGTCGCCTACGAAATTCTCGGACTCGCGGAGTCTGGCAAAGGCGTCGAGCTTGTGAAAAGTGGCGCCACAGCGCTGCCGCAGGTGCGCACGGAAAAATTCAAAGGACCTTTTCAAATTCCAGTAAACGCCGGCGGCGGCTTGATCGCCGACGGTCACCCTGTGGGGGCAACTGGCGTTCGTCAGGTTTTCGAAGCATATCAGCAGCTGACGGAACAGGCCGGCGCGCGACAGATCGAGAGCGCGAAAAAATTCCTCACATTCAACATGGGCGGCAGTCTCACGACCTCTGTCGCCATGGTTTGGGGACGTGAGTAGGATCATTTGTTGCGCGTAGATGGCGACGTGAGCGCGGCGCGTTGCTGAAAGTCTTGTTGACCAACGCTGAAGCAAGGAATCACGCGGCTCCTCTACGTCCACTGTGTTCGTCACGCACGTTTCTTGGATGTGGTCTCACTCGCAATCGAAGAACTTCCGGCGGTGATAAAGGAAGATGTAGAGGATTTCCTCGAAAACCATCCGCTCACTCCAGCCGCACGGTTGCGTCCAAGAATGGGAATGGTGGGTGATATCTGGCTGGCCTTTATCGGGCCGGAAGTGCGACGGGGTGCCAGCGGGTTGGGAGAAACGCCACGAGACGCCCTGAAAGATTTCAACCAGCACTTCATGGAGCCGCTCATTTCTCGAAACGGCTCCGAACCGCACGACACCGATTGATTTAGGGATTCGGCGCCTTCATGAAAGTGCCATTCACGCTGGGAGAAGTTGGTCACTTCGGTCTGGCTGTGCGTGATCCGGAGAAAAGCGCGCAATGGTTCCAGCGCGCGCTGGGGTTGCGCAAAGAATTCGATTTCGACAACGGAGTCGCGGTGGGCAACGACAACGTGACGATTGCGCTGTTCAAAGGTGAACCGTCGGCGGAAACGATTGATCACATGTCGTTTCACCTGCCGAACATGGCGACATTACGAAAAGCGCTCGCGCATTTGAAAAGTGTCGATGCCGACATTGAGGATCCCGGCGACGAAATCGGTCCGGAAGCTCCGGGATCGAAAAACATGGGCCTTTGGTTCCATGATCCCGACGGTTACCGCTGGGAGTTAAGCGTACTTGGCGGCAAATAGTTGTGTGACCGACCAGTTCGCGTTGCTGCGGGACTGGCCGCATCACCCAATCGGGTGAGGACTAACGAGTATGTAGCGCACAAGAAAGTGCCTGCGTTGACACGATGTTTAAGGGTCTTAACTTTTTCGTCCACAATTGAAAATGATCACCCAAGAAAAAGGGGAAGGAAAAGTGTTCATCTCGCACGCGCCCGGGTATTGGCCTGAGACGGCCCAGGAGCTTTGGAGCGATTGGAAATGGCAGCTCAAGAACAGGGTCACCTCCTTGGCTCAACTGGAAAAGCACCTCGAGCTGAGCGACGAGGAGCGTAGCGGCGTTTTGCTCTCAGGCGACAAACTCGCGCTCGCGGTCACGCCGCACTTTTTTAATCTCGTGCCGCATGAAAATCCCGAGGACCCGATCCGGCGCCAGATGATTCCACGGATCGAGGAGACCTGGGCATCTCCATACGACATGGCCGATCCGTGCGGCGAAGATTCGCACATGCCTGTGCCGGGATTGGTCCATCGTTATCCGGACCGCGTCCTGTTTTTAGTAACGGACCGTTGCGCCAGTTACTGCCGCTATTGCACCCGCAGCCGGGTCGTCAGCGGCGTAGGCGAACAGGAATTGCACACAAATTTCGAGGAAGCATTTCGTTATCTCGAAGCGCATACTGAGGTACGCGATGTCCTCCTAAGCGGGGGCGACGCGCTGATTTTTTCCGACGAAAGGCTCGACAAACTGCTTTCGCGATTGCGGTCGATTCCGCACATAGAATTCCTGCGGATCGGCACGCGTGTTCCGATTTTCCTGCCGCAACGTATCACACCTGAGCTGTGCGCGATGCTGGCGAAATATCATCCGCTGTGGATGAGTGTGCATGTGAATCATCCGCGGGAGCTGACTATTGAGGTGAAGCAAGCGCTGGAGCGTCTCGCCAACGCGGGCATCCCGCTCGGAAACCAAAGCGTGTTGCTCGCCGGTGTGAACGACGACCTGGAAACCATGAAGACGCTTGTGCACAAACTACTTATGTGCCGTGTGCGTCCGTACTACATTTATCAGTGCGACCTGATCAACGGTTCGTCGCATCTGCGCACTTCTGTCGCGAAAGGCATTGAGATCATCGAAGGCCTGCGCGGTCATACCACCGGTTATGCCGTGCCGCAATTCGTCATCGATGCGCCTGGTGGCGGGGGCAAGGTACCTATCAACCCCGGTTACGTTCTTTACCACGATAACGAGAAGATCGTCATCCGGAATTACGAAGGCAAAATCTTCGAGTATCCGGAAACCGGAAACGAGCAGGTCCAGTTCGCGCCGCAGCGCGAATACCACGACGAATACTTGTATTCCTGACACTCTTTATCATTCCGGGCGGACCCCATTCGACTCGCTCCGGGTAAACTCCGCGTAGTCGAGAATGGAGCGGATGGGGAAGCCGCGACATAGACGAGCAAGCCGAAGGCTGAGCGAACGGGAAGTGAGCGAATCAAATCTCTGGCTGTTTGCGCTCCGTTAGATCTAGAGATGCCTCCACTTCGGTCGGCATGACAAACGGCAGAAGCGATTAGTGCTCAAGCACCGACGACCG
Organism: Candidatus Udaeobacter sp.; assembly: GCA_035694525.1. Taxonomy (GTDB): domain Bacteria; phylum Verrucomicrobiota; class Verrucomicrobiia; order Chthoniobacterales; family UBA10450; genus Udaeobacter. Next base: position 39,431 of record DASSFL010000349.1, read on the forward strand.
ATAACGCGGATCGAGCTAATCTGTTGAATCTTGAGGTGCTTCGTGTTGCATCTCAACCTTGCTCCAGGAAAGGAAGCTTGATCAATGAAATATCTCACCCTAGCTTTTTTCGCAGTCTGGTCGTTGAGCGCTGCTGCGGCTCCCCCAAAATCAGTTGAGATTCGTTTTTGTCCTGCATCAGCAGTTCGAACCTACCCGCTGGAAAGCCGGCGCGACCTTCAAAGTCTCCTGTTGCAGAACGTCGCCGTGATCAATCACGGCAGCGCGCCGTTTAAGATTGACGACATCGACATCGAGCTGCTGCAAGCGAACCGAGTCGTCGAGTCGCGCAAGCTGGATCGAGAGGCGGTGCAGAGCATTGCTGATCGCGGCGCCAAATTGCAAGCGGCAGGCGTGCTACAACAGGTCGGATTTCAATTCTGTGGCACAGAGTTGATCGCGCCTTCGGTCAAATTAGCGGGAGCCACCCTGGCTCGAGATCAAGCACTGCTCATCGTATCGCAGGTTTTCGCGTTCAACGGTGCGCGCGACACGCTCCGAGTTCGCGTGCACGGCAACGTCGACGGCCATGCCACTGAATTCGCGGGTTCAATTCCGATCAAATCTGAGTTCGCAAAGAATAAATACATCTTTCCACTACGAGGCGTTTGGTATGTGGGTTGGGGAGCTTCATTTCACACGGGTCATCGCTGGGCCATTCCGGAAGAGTTCGCGCTC
>DASSFL010000350.1:0-10202 GCA_035694525.1 Candidatus Udaeobacter sp.
GCGGGCCGAACTCTTTGGAAAGCGTTCAAAGGTTTATTCGGCGCACGCTAAGGGCGACCAAACGACGTCGCCTTGTATTCACTTACTCGTATGCCCACGCCCGAACAACCAACTCTGCGGAGCAGGCGGGTGAGGCGTTGGCTCCCGCATCTTTGGCGTGAATGGACAATCGAAAGCTGGCGGCCGATTACTCCAGCTTTCGCTAAACCGGAGCCATTGAGGTGGAACGATAGCGACGTGACCGCAGCCTGGATCGGCCATGCCACGGTCCTCATCAATTTCTTCGGCATCAAAGTCCTCACCGACCCGGTGCTGTTTCCACGCATTGGGATTCGGCTGCCGGGATTTACCATCGGTCCGAAGCGATTGACTGTGCCTGCGCTCAAATTTCGCGAACTGCCCCGGATCGATCTCATTGTTTTATCTCATGCGCACTTCGATCACTTCGACTTGCGAACACTCCACCGCTTCGATGAACTCACCAGGGTAATCACCGCTCCAAACACTGCAGACTTGCTAAGATGGACACGTCTCCGAGACATCACGGAACTTCGCTGGGGTGAAACGAAAGTCCTCAACACCGCGAGTCAAATGAAAGGCGACATCGCAATCAGCGCTTTTCAAGTGAGACACTGGGGCGCGCGCAAACAGCGCGACGATTATCGTGGTTACAATGGTTACGTCATCGAGCGAAATGGGCGGCGCATTCTGTTCGGCGGAGATACTGCAATGACAAACACCTTCGCTGAATTGTCTCAGCACGGGCCCGTCAATCTCGCGATCATGTCAATCGGCGCGTACAACCCCTGGATCCAGTCGCACTGCACACCCGAACAGGCGATTGAAATGGCAACCGCTGCCGGCGCGCGATTTATCATGCCCGTGCATCATCAGACATTCCGGCTCAGTTTCGAGCCATTCCGGGAGCCCATCGAACGCTTTCAGACCGCGCTCAGCAATACGCCTGAACGCATCGCGCTGCGCGAAATTGGTGAGACATTCGTTTTGCCGTGATTCCTTAACAATCTCGATCATGAGCACGAGCATGAGTAAGAGACGGCGCCAACCCGTGGAGTGTTATTGCCACGCCCTTGCCACGATGTAATGTTTGGCCGCGCCTGCCGACGTAGCTCAGCTGGTAGAGCAGCGGTTTCGTAAACCGCAGGTCACGGGTTCGAATCCCGTCGTCGGCTCCCAGCCTTCGCTCGCGACGATGTGGACAGCGAAAGTGTCACGCCTCAGCTCCGGGGCAGCCGAATCGTTTGATCCCAAGCAATTTTTTGTTGCGAGCTACGGCTTGGAGAGCACTCGATTGCGAATTGTTGGAGTCAGACGATTGAACGTTGGCGCCTGCGGCGCCGTCGACTTGCCGAAGGCGGGTTGAGCGTTAAACATTTGGCATTTCAGGATGACAGACTCGCTCTCAAATTCCGTCTCCATCATTATTCCAACCTTGAACGAGGAGGAAAATATACTGCCGTTGGTTTCGGAAATTGCCACGTGCGCTGTTCCTTTTCGGGAAATTTTGTTCGTTGACGATCATTCTACTGACGCAACTTGTGACAGAATTCGCGCGCTCGCGGCAAGCCGGCCGATTCGCCTACTCGAACAAGACGGCGCAGGCTCTGGATTGGCGACGGCGATCATGTTGGGCGCGCAGGCCGCGCGCGGAGAAATTCTGCTCGTGATGGACGCAGACCTGAGTCATCCGCCTGACCGGATCAAAGATTTGGTGGCGCCGCTGTTTGCCGGCACCGCAGACCTTGTAGTCGGCAGCCGCTATGTGAACGGCGGGTCAACGCCGGGCTGGCCGGCATGGCGGCGCGCCGTGTCTCGAGCAGGAGCGGCGCTTGCCTATCCGCTCACCGGCATACACGATTCCATGTGCGGCTTCTTTGCGATCGATCGCTCGCGGTTGCTGGAACTCGCGCCGCAAACCAGCGGATTCAAAATTGTTTTCGAGACAATGTTGCGCGCCCGCGGAGCGCTGCGCGTACGTGAAGTTCCGATCGTCTTTCGTGAACGCGTATATGGGAAATCGAAAATGTCGTTCGGCGTTGCCCTGCGATTTTTTTCCCGCTGGCTCCACGCGATGTTCGAACATCTCGTCCGGGGCAGGTCTCAGCGTGAAAGCGGCGTAAACCTGGCTAACGCGGCGGAGGCTTTACATCCAGAGGCTCCAGGAAAGTAGCGCAGACGCATCGCGCCAGACGCGGCTAGAGGTGTCGCCCAGGACAACCACAATCACATCCCTGCCAGGACGCGTGCCGCTTGCGATCAGACATTTCCCTGCCAATTCGGTATATCCGGTCTTCATCCCGTTGCAGTAGGGCAGCCGCCTGAGAAGCTTGTTGGTGTTTTCAAGCTCCCGCGTGCGGCCGTTGGCGAAGCGGAAAACAAGCTGCGGAAGACAAACGATCGAGCGGATTGTCGGATTTGCATAAGCAGCGCGCGCGATGAGCGAGAGGTCGCGCGCGGTGGAATATTGGCCGGGCACTGGCAAACCATTCGGATTCACGAAATGCGAATGCACAGCTCCTAGCTGTTGGGCACGTCTGTTCATGACTTCCGCAAACGCTTCGATGCTGCCGGCATTATCCCGGGCCAGACATCGCGCCACGTCGTTAGGACTTTTCACCAGTAACGCGCGCAGAAGATCGATCCGCTGATAAGTGTCGCCTGCCTTGATGTTCAGCTTCACCGGCTCAGCCATAGTATCTGTTGGTTGCACTGTAAGCTGCCGATCGAGAAAACCGCTCTCTGCCACAATGAGCGCTGTAAGTAATTTTTGGGTGCTCGCCGGGGCCCTGAATTGATCCGGATTTTTTTCGTACAAGCTCTTGCCGCTGTTCGCGTCCACCACAATCACAGAAGCTGCGCTGATCTTTGGTATCCCCTCGGGAGTGAACTCTGTCGGCGCAGGGATCGTTTCCGGTGTTTCCTTCGACTTCGCGCGCGCCCGGTGTGAGCGGCTATGCGTCGATTTCGATGTCTTTGCCTTGCGAGTCGGAGTCGGTTCGGCATCAGCGTCCTGTTCGTCGTCGGAGCGATTAGCTTTAGCGAGCTTATCTTTCGCAATAACCGCCTTCGCTTTGCGGACGGTACCGGAGATCCCACTCGGTCGTACCGCTTCGGAGTCAGCAGCGTCCTGGCTCCATGCGTTTGGAACTGATGCCAGGATGAGAACGCAAAGGAACCAGAGCCAGTTGCGCGACGATCTCATGGGTCGGAAATTAGAGACAAAACTTTTAACGGCGCAAATGCCAGTTTTCTATCTAGGATTTCCGCCCGCGCTCGATCAGTTCAATCTCGTAGCCTTCTGGCGCGTCGATGAATGCGATTTTACTGGTGCCGGTTGAATGCGGCCCATCGGATAGCGGATGACCTTTTGCTGCTGCCTCTTTCGCGAACTTCTCAAGATCGTCCACTTCAAATGCGAGATGCGTAAGGTCGGGACCGACCACTATCGGCCCGCTTTCGTCAAATTTACAAATCTCAATCTCCTCGTCACCATGGGGAGCTTTTAAGAACACGAGCTGTGATCCGCGACCGGAAGTGTGACGGCGAAGCTCCTTGAGTCCCAGCACATCCTTGTAGAAAGAAACCGTTTTCTCCAGGTCTTGTACGCGGTATCGCGTGTGCAGCAATTTCTTGACCATGGCTTATCTTATTCCTACACGATGCGGATTCAAACTCATGCTCTGGGTTTTCCTTCTTGTCATGTCGAGCGAAGTCGAGACATCTCTAATTGTTATCTTCAGCGATGCCGCGCGATTACGATTTCTGGGTTTACATTGTCACGAACCGGAACGATTCCGTTTTATATATCGGCGTCACAAATAGCCTGTCGCGGCGAATATGGAAACACCGAGAAAGGAATTGGCGCGAAGTTCCCGGCTCATTATCAATGCAAAAAGCTGATCTACTATGAGCATTATCGCGCTATTCGCGATGCGATTGCACGTGAATCGCAACTAAAGAAATGGTCGCGCGCCAAGAAAACCGCGCTAATCAATCGCATGAACCCAACTTGGCTTGATCTCGGCGCTGACGTACTGCAAGACATGTAAGGGTAAGAGATTTCTCGACTTCGCCTTCGGCTTCGCTCGAAATGACAACAACATAACTATGAAAAAAATCGGAATTCTTTTTGGCCAGGAACACAGTTTCCCGCCGGCATTCGTGGAGCGGGTGAATCAGAAAACCGGCGGCAAAGACATTGTCGCGGAATTTGTCAGAATCGACAACGTGATTCAGGGCGAGCCATGCGGCTACGACGTGGTGATTGATCGCATCTCGCAAGACGTCCCATTCTATCGGGCCTGGCTGAAGAACGCCGCGCTCACGGGCACGGCAGTCGTGAATAATCCGTTCTGGTGGAGCGCAGACGAAAAATTCTTCAACAACGCGCTGGCGACTAAGATCGGTGTCGCCGTCCCCCGAACGGTTTTGCTCCCATCGAACCAGCCTCCAGCGGACACGAACGACAAGTCATTTCGCAATCTTGGTTACCCGATGAATTGGGAAGCCATTTTCAATTATGTCGGTTGGCCGGCCTTCTTTAAGCCCTTCGCAGGCGGCGGCTGGAAGAACGTTTATCGATTGCACAATCCGGACGAATTTTTCCGCGCCTACAACGACACCGGCCAACTTGTGATGATGCTGCAGGAAGAAGTGAAGTTCGAAATGTATTTCCGTTGTTACTCGATCGATCAACGCCACGTGCGGATCATGCCGTATGAGCCGCGCCAACCTTATCACCTGCGATATCAAACCGACTGGCACGCGCCGAAGGAAATTCTGCAAAAAGTTGAGGAGGGTGTTCTGCGGTTGAATCAGTTCCTCGGCTACGATCTAAACACCGTGGAGTTCGCCGTGCGCGACGGCGTGCCGCTAGCAATAGACTTTTGCAATCCTGCGCCCGATGCAGAAGCAGCTTCGGTGGGCCAGGCAAACTTTGAATGGGTTGTCGAAGCCGTGTCGGAAATGGCTATCCGTAAGGCACGAGAACACGTTCCCGGCCGCGACAATTCGAGCTGGGGCAAATTTCTTCAAGCCGCTGTGACGAAGCGCTCCTTAGGCGACCTCGCATAAGGTCGATAATTAACATCGGCTGTCATCCTGAGCGAAACGAAGGATCTCACGCAGGCCTCGAGGGTTACGCCGGGTGTTAGTGTGATCCGCCAACTTGGGTGAGGTCCCTCGTCGTCTTCGCGACTCGGGATGACAGCGCGCGATTTCTGGCGGAGATTGGCCGCCCCTCCATGAGCGCAAAGGATCATACGTTTACTCTCGGTATCGAAGAGGAGTTTGCCATCATCGATCCGGAAACGCGCGAGCTGCGTTCGCATATTCACGAAATTCTCGAAGGCGGAAAAATCGTTCTCAAGGAGCAGATCAAGCCCGAGATGCACCAGTCTGTGGTGGAGCTGGGCACGGAGGTTTGCGATTCCATCGACTGCGCGCGCGGGCATGTGATCGAGCTGCGCAGCAGATTGGCCGAACTCGCCGGTCGCAGTGGACTGAAGATCGCGTCAGTGGGCACGCATCCGTTTTCGCATTGGCGTCACCAGCACATCACTGAAGGCGAACGTTACAAGCAAATCATCGAAGACATGCAGTTGCTCGCCCGGGCAAACCTGATCTTCGGGTTGCACGTTCATGTCGGAGTGCCCGATCGCGAGAGCGCCATCCACGTGATGAATCAAGCGCGTTATTTTTTGCCGCATATTTACGCTCTCTCGGTCAACTCGCCGTTCTGGGTGGGGGAAAATACGGGACTTAAAGGTTATCGCCTGAAAGTGTTCGAACGTTTTCCCCGCACCGGCATTCCCGATTCGTTCGAATCGCTTTCGGAGTACGACGACTACTGCAAGCTGCTGGTGAAAACCGGTTGCATCGACAACGCCAAAAAAATCTGGTGGGACATCCGGTTGCACCCATTCTTCGATACTCTGGAGGTGCGTGTGTGTGATGCCCAAACGCGCGTGGATGACACGCTCGCGATTGCGGCTTTGATCCAGGCGGTCATCGCCAAGCTTTTCAAATTACTCTGGCGAAACACCACTTTCCGGATCTACCGGCGTCGTCTTCTGGATGAAAACCGGTGGCGCGCAGCGCGCTACGGCATCGGCGGAAAACTGATCGACTTCGGCAGGGAAGCGGAAGTGGAAGAGCGGAGCTTGCTAAACGAACTGCTCGAATTTGTGGCCAGCGAGGCAGACGAACTCGGCACTCACCGCGAGATGACGCACATCGAACGCATCATGCGCGAAGGCACTGGCGCGGATCGGCAACTTGCTGCATTCGAACGCACGCAGGATATGAAAGCCGTGGTCGACCATATCGTCGCAGAAACGTACGAAGGACTGGATGTGTCCCGGCAAGCCGAAATCGCCGGCTAAATTTTCTCAAGTTAACGAATAGTAGCTTGGAAGACTAGAAAAAAGCTAGCAGCAGCGATGCCGAAATGCGCGCTTCATGGCGACGGGGCCGTCTACATTGCCTTATAATCAACCGTAATAGTGCGGTAAAGAAGCGGGCCGTGCTGAGCAGAGAAATAAAAAAGCTCAAGCATCGTAGCACCGACCATCCATTGATAGCCAACCAGCGTCTGGACGACGTCCGTATCAGTATCGCGAGAGCGTGAAACGAGCTTCCCTGTTCCGTACTTTTCGTCGAAGTATTTGCGAATTTCTCCCATCCGCTGGTTGTAGCGCTCAACCGACCAATCCGGGTATTCGTATTGCAACTCCACCGCAACGAGCGCTCTCTGCTTAAAAGTAAAAAGCGTGCGCTTTAACCCCGGATGAACCAGCCCTTCCACTGTCCAGACGTCCCGGTTCTCCTTTTTCTCCCGCGAAGTGATTTTCGCTTTCGCGCCATGCAGCACTGCGTCCACATGTGCCATCGAGTCATTCCAACGAAAGCCGAATGGTGGCAACAGCTCATCAACGGAATACGCCTGTGCCGCAGAGAGAAAAAGCGCAATCACGCTCGTTAAAAGAAGTCTGCGCATCGCTCGGCGACAATTAATAATGCAGTTCGCTTCCCAGTTCGTCATTTTTGGTGTGCCTCGCGCGCATTTGGTCGGCATCCCAATGGCACTCCGAAGGTCGAAAAATTGCGTGCACGGGTCAATTCGGTCAAATCGGGAGTAGCGCCCATGGCGATGTGAATGGATTGATCGCTTCTGTAACGAACAACTCTGCGGCGAAATTTTTTTGTTTTCCTCGGACACGCCCGTTTCTCTTTTCTAGTCAAGAAAATTTTTGGTCGTGATGAAAAATAAAATTCTTTTTTTTCATTTTTTTTCTTGTGGATTTTGAAAGCGATTTCTAGTCTCAAGCCCGCTGGCGAGGCAGAAACAAGAGCGCATGTGAATAAGTTGTGAACATTTCTGAGAAACTTTTACCAGCGAGAATGAACGAGACGAAAAGCTTCCCGGAACAACGATGGAACGCGCAACGCCACCTGAAGACATCTAATCAATCGCCAACGCTCAGCGCAGTCTATTTTCCCTCGTATTTACGCACTTTTGACAGTTTTCCTCAGGATCCCCCCAAGAAGTTACACTGGCGATCAGCTCGATGTTGCCCGGGTTTTGCCGAGCGATTTTCCGCTGTATCAGCGAGTATGGCGATCGTGTAACACTGTTAACAAGTCTGCTATGGACAAGAAATGCGCTCAGCTATGGCAGCAATTGTCAGCCGCGCTCAAGCCACAGATTAGTTCCGATAGCTTTAAACGCTGGTTTTCGGCCGTCGAACTTGTCGAAGCGAAAGACAAATCGCTCACACTTCGTGTTCCAAACAACATCTACCAGTTTTGGATAGAGAGTAATTACATGCCGGCACTGCAGACTGCCATCGTGACGACATTCGGCGGCCCGCGCCCCGTAAAGTTCTGCTCTCCGTCTGGAACTAGCATACAAATGCCCGCCGAGGATGCCGCGCCGCTGCAAGAAATTTTACCGGAGCCGCCCGCCGACATAAAACCAGGCGCAACCGTGCCCGGGCTCAATCCGCGGAACACGTTCGAATCTTTCGTGGTTGGTCCGAACAATGAAATTGCGCATGCCGCCGCCCTCGCCGTAGCACAGGCGCCCGCACGCACGTACAACCCGCTGTTCATTTATGGCGGTGTCGGTCTTGGCAAGACCCACCTGATGCAGGCCATCGGCCAATATGTCTGGGCCAAGAAGAAAAACGTGAAAGTGATTTATGTTTCCAGTGAACTGTTCATCAACGAGTTTATCGACGCGATCCAGCACAGTAATCTGGTCAAATTCCGGAAGCGCTATCGCCAGGTCGACCTTCTCCTGATTGACGACATCCAATTTCTTGGAGGTAAAGAGCGGTCCCAGGAGGAATTCTTTCACACATTCAATACGCTTTTCGATGGACATAAGCAGATCGTCCTTTCCAGCGATCGGCCCGCTTCCGAGATCGCAAATCTGGAGCACCGCCTGGTTTCGCGCTTTGAATGGGGACTCACCGCTGAGCTTCAACCGCCGGACATCGAAACTCGTATGGCGATCCTGCGGAAAAAAGCGCGCGGCATGCAGATTATATTGCGCGACGAAGTTTTTCAATTTCTCGCCACCCGCATTCGCACAAATGTGCGCCGGCTGGAGGGCGCGCTGATGCGAGTCGCATCGTTTGCGTCACTCAGCGGCAAGGAACTGACGCAGGAGGTCGTGGAGCATTTGCTAAAAGATATTTTGCAGGAGGAAGGACGCCACTCCGTCACGATCGAACAGATTCAACGGCGCGTAGCTGAACATTTCGATGTGCGCTTGGCCGACATGACAAGCAAGCGGCGCCCGGCCAGCATCGCCTTTCCGCGGCAAGTGGCGATGTATCTCGCGCGCGAGCTTACCAAGGCGTCCCTGAATGAAATTGGCGATGCATTCGGGGGACGCGACCACGGCACCGTGCTGCACGCCTGCAAACTGGTAAAGAAACGAATGGCCGAACAAGACAATATTCGCCAGACGATATCCTTCATTGACAGTTCCCTTCAACGTTGAGTGCGTTTCGAGCTTGCGATTCCGGCTACTGCAGCTACAAACTTGGTCGCCGCGGCGACATGAATCCGCCGTGGTGGACTTGCCCGACACTGGAGAGATTGCGGTTGCCGAATAAAACCCAAAGCTTTACATCTTAGACCGTCATAATGAAATTTAGTGTAGCGAAAGAAAAACTGCTCGAAGGTCTGCAGCAGGTCCAAAACGTCGTCAGCACCCGCACTACTCTTCCTATTCTTTCCAATGTTCTTTTGCAGGCGCACGGTGACGAAATTCATCTCACCACAACAGATCTTGATGTCGGTGTGCGCGGCAGTTGTGAAGCGGACGTAGAAAAAGAAGGAGCGACAACCCTCCCGGCTCGTCGCCTTTTCAACATCGTCCGTGAACTGCCTTCGAGTGAGATTCAGATAGATGTTAACGGAAAAAATGCCGCCTCCATCCGGAGCGGCCAAAGCTTTTTCAAAATTCTCGGGCTGCCCGAGGAAGAATTTCCACCGCTGCCGAAATTCGAGGACGCGAAGGTTGTCACGATTCGGCAAAAGGATTTGCGAGATGGTCTGCGCAAAACTTCCTATGCCATATCAACGGACGAGACTCGCTACGTGCTCAATGGCGTTCTGTTCAGTTTCAAAGAAAACAAGCTGACGCTAGTCGCGACAGATGGCCGGCGGCTTGCCATGGTTGAAATCGAATTGGAATTCCCGCGCAGCCACGAGGCGGACTTTATTGTTCCAACGAAGGCAGTGACAGAACTGCAACGCTTGCTCGCCGATGACGGCGAAATCAAGGTCAGCATGGGCAGCGGACAGATCGCTTTTGATCTCAACAAGACGCTGCTCGTCTCGAAATTGATCGAAGGCAATTATCCAAACTATCGCCAGGTCATTCCATCCGAGGCAAAAGAGCGAATAAAACTCGAGCGTGAAACGTTTCTAAATTCGCTGCGACGCGTTTCGCTGCTCGCCAGCGACAAATCGCATTCGGTCAAACTAAATTTCGGCAAGAACAACATCGACATTACCGCTACGACACCGGAGGTAGGCGAAGCGAAGGAATCAATCGCCGTTGCCTATAAAGGGCGCGATTTTTCCATTGCGTTTAATCCGGAATTCCTCATGGCGCCGCTACGCGCACTGACCGAGGACGAAGTTTTTCTCGATCTCATCGACGA
>DASSFL010000351.1:0-4718 GCA_035694525.1 Candidatus Udaeobacter sp.
GAAAGATTAAGAAGCGGCGTCCATAAACGCTTATCTCCGCCAGAAAAGGCAGGTCGCGGAAGCCGAAGCAACGAGCGACGTTCTTACCGAGCAGGACGATGCGCTCGACGCGCCAGTCCAATAGGACGTCGGCGGCTTTGATGCTGCCTTTCGCGTGGTCGAACCGGTAGCCTTTGCCACGCTTCCCGCTGTAGTGAGTGTTCAGATGCCTCCGGCGGCACGCGATCAGCTCGTCGTAACTCATTCCAGCAAGCCTCGCGATCTTCTGCCCGTTCGGGCCGGCGAGTGGTTTGCGCGGGTCGCCGCGTGGCGACGGCGCTTGGCCGACCAGCCCTATCTTGTGCGTCTCGATCTTTTTCTTTTTCATGATGCCGCCAAATTAGGGTGGGCCGCTGCCGGACTTCTACGAGCGAATCAGTTGTGCTGCGTCCGGAGAAGCGCGTCCCGTATTCACCTCTCCCCGGCAAGACCTGTGCTAGGTTTTCGTGTCTCCTGACGCGCGACAAAAGCCTCCAAGCTGGAAACGCCGCGCGGGAAGGAAACACGTCCCTTCTACGTCTGTTCTACGGAAACGGTGGAACAAAGTTTCGAAAAACAGCTGAGAATTGCCTAATGAAACGCAGCCCCTGTTGGCCGAAACGTAGGAAACCCTTACGACCGTGGCCAAGAGCCACTGTGATTGGCTGATTGAACCTGGAACCCTCGATTGGCGCTGATTGAAACCACGGACTTGATTGCACGTGATTGCATTGCCACGTCTGCGGTCACTTACAGCCTCGCTGACGCATCTTTGGTCAGGCCAAAAGCTTCTTCGAGCAAATCCGCCGCTCGGGAAAGTCCATTGGTCTTGCCAATCGCCTGCTGGAACTTGCGCGCATTATCGCAGTACCTAGAATTGTTTGACACCTCGGCAACCAGCGTTGAGAGATGGGAGACGGTTAGATTTTCTAACGAAGTGACCGCTCCAGTCTGGTGGGCAGCTATTCTCGCCGCTACCCCGGGTTGATCATTGGTTATTGGGATGGCTACCTGGGGGACACCTTGGGTAAGCGCCTCCAGTACCGTATTGAATCCCGCATGGGTAATACAAACCGATGCCTTTTTCATTAACTCCAATTGTGGCGCATGGTTAACGACAATCGCATTCTTCGGCACGGGACCGACCTGTTCCGGTGTGAGTACAGGGCCAACAGAAAGCACTAGTTGCACGGCCTTCTTTGCGACCGCCCCCGCAATCGTGCGAAATACATCCACGTTGCCATTTTGAAGTGATCCCATCGACGCATAGACGATCGGTTCTCCAGTCAATCGGTCCCATGGAAAGCTTAGGTCTGGACGGCCGTTGCCGTCGTGGAACGGACTGGTGTAGTGGAACTGCTCAGACAAGTGTGCGCTTTCGAAATCAAATTCGCGCGGACATTGGGTGATCCAGGGGACATCCGAGAACAACGAGGATGGGTCCTCCCAATTAGGTTTGATTCCTGCTCTCTCCGCCTCCGCTATTATCTCGGCGTTGCTCCGGATCAGCATCTGCGCAAATTTTGAGACACCGTGCCGGTTTCTTTCTTTCGCTGCCGGGGTGTTCTCGTGCGCCCAACCATAAACGCAGAGTGGCGTACGCCCGGAATAATCGAAGTGAAGTGCATTCGACAGGACAGCGTACGGCATTCCAAGGCGCATCGGCACTACTTCGACATAGAAATCGTAATTATCTAATACGACCGCATCAATACCGTTAGCAGAAAGCAGTTTCGGCAACTCTCTCCACTTCACTTTCATCATCGCCGCAATAACGTCGACCGTGAATTGCAGAGCTTCGTCTCCTTTCAGCCGGCTCCATGTGCCGAAAAGCTCAGCGCACGCATGGTCAGGAAACTCTTTCGCACCAAAAGGGATGAACGACAGATTGGCGGCATGAGTAAGCGGTTCGATCAAGGGAAGGGATAGCACTACGACGTCATGATTGCGTGACTGGAGTTGGCGCGCCAAGGCACTCATTGGATTGAAGTGACCCGGGACAGGAAGAGTGACAAAACCGATTTTCATAAATAACCAATTCGTGGGCTTAGGTAACAATTTCTTCGATGATCTATGCTTTTTATTTTTATGTCTTTGTAGTCGATCCGGCTCGGCTTTGTCGCCATTGCGCATCCGCGAGATTTTTTGATGTCACCGAAGATGTATTCATTGTTCCCTCTTCCGAGTCAGAATAACGAGAGCGCGCGCGTCTTTTAGTGACACGCGCTCACTCGTTTTGACCTCGCTAGCTTACAGCCTGGTTAACGGAGCACCGCCTTCCGGCCGTCTTTTAGAATAAAATCAAACGCCGTACTTTGCGTCGGGGGCTAAACGCGGGTTGGTTGGGCGGGAGGAAAAAGAAGAAGTCACAAAGAGTCGCGCAATGTTATCGATCTAATCGCGTTTGCACATTGTGTAGCCGCTGTCGCGGACCTCGGCTTCTTCAGTCAAAACCACGCCTATCACTCGGCACGCTTGTTCGTCCCTTTCGACGCTCACTCCCGCGCTGCTCAGGCTCGCTCCGATGCGGTTCGTTAGGGATTCCCAGTGATAGAAAGCTGCTCACGGAATGGTTTTCTGCTCCTGAAAAAGCGCCACGCGCTCTTCGCGCTGTTTTCTTTCTTTTGGAGCTAACGAGCGATCGCTGGCCGACTGTTGCTGGTATTTCCTTGCTTAATCAATTTATAGGGCATACTAGAAAAGAAGTTCAACGACTGCGGGGAGCTAGGAATTAAACGGGGACTTAGCCCAGCCGGTGTTTTATGAATTAGCACGGCCTCCAAATGGCCACCTCTCCGCACCGTTGAGCCCGGCGCAGTCGCTGCTCCCCAAGATTTCGTTTAAAAGCAAGGATGCGGTTGGATGTTCCAACGAATCGTAAGGTTTTCCGACGACAACAAAAGTCTCAATGACCGTAATTGAGATCAAACCGCACCGTTTGGGGTTGGGCCCACTCTCATTCGTCCCAATGCCATTGGTCGAGTGGCATCCAAACTGAGTCATTATCAGCTTTGCAGCAGCCTCCTGATTTGGTTTGCGAGCACGGCCCTTTGCGCGCGATGATCTGATCGATGCGCATCAGCGTTAGCGGACGTCCGATGTTCCATGTTGTTCGTCGGGTCCTAACGACTGACCATGAATAGCCAACCGTTAGGCGCATCGCGAATTCCAAAGGTTACGTGGCTGGGACTTTTCGTGGCGCTGTTCGGTATGTTGATTGCGCGCCAAATCGTTTACTACATTTGGCCGACTCTTACTTTCACAGCGGCAGTTTGGAAAGAATCGCTGATTTGACTTTGCGTGATCCCTTTGCTGGTCATCATTTGGCGCGGCGAACGTCTTTCGCTCACGTCGGTGGGTATCGGCACGTCCCCGTGGTGGAAATCGCTTCTATGGGGATTGGCCATGACTATTGTTTGTGCCCTGGTGGGCTTCGGAATCGCTCACGCCACCCACTACGGTCAGGCGGATAATCCGACTGTTGCGGCCTTCTCGAAATTACCAGTGTGGTTACTTGTCTTTATCGTCTTCCGCGCCGGCGTCGTTGAAGAATTATTTTATCGCGGGTATGTAATCGAGCGCATTGAATCGCTAGGATTGAATCGGTTTTGGGCAGTGGTAATTCCGCTCACCATTTTCGGCGTTGCGCACTGGACTGGCGGTTGGGCTAACATCCTCATCGCGCTGGCTCTTGGAGTAATTCTATCCGTCTTCTATGTCTGGCGGCGCGATCTCGTCGCCAACATAATCGCGCATTTTCTCGTCGACTTTATCGGCAACATTCACTGACATTGTTTCGAAGTGAGAATGGGATCCGCAAGCCACGAAGAGAACGGCGGCGACGCGGTGACGATTCGCGCGCCGCCGCCCCACTCATCCTCTCCTCACGGGGTGAATGTTTCGCACTTTGCTGCTCAAAGAACCTGAACCCACAATTCTCGGGTTTGCCACACCAAACCGATTGTCCGACGCCTAAATCGCGCGTGAGATGCCGCCTCACATTAAAAGCCAGGTGATTGGCCGTTGACGTACGCCAGATTGGGAAGCTCTTGAATCCGCGATTCATCCCACGCTCACAAAGTCCGGCCCCGCGCGGAGATTACCGTGGCGTCGATCTAATCGACTCGTGAGTTTGTTAACGTTGTAACCTTATTGCCATAATTGGCCGAGGCCCAATGCGAAAAGCGATGGCGACCCATAGTTCGATAGTCGGAGTTTGAACGAGTTATTCACCAGTTGTCCCGTCGATTCTCCTCACCCGTTGATTTACGTACGAAACAGAGGCTGAAGAAGCGCTTCTGAAGCCCAAGGTCGGCAAACATCGCTTGATTTTGGCCTTCGTCCGTCAATTCTTGTAAAGGAGGATTTTGGTTGATTGCGGAGGCACAGATGTTCCGGTTAGCTCTGCGCGATGCCGCAAACAATCGGCGGAAAAGAGGACTGAAGAAGCGTTGAACCAGAAGGAAGCGCTCGCATTTGTTGAACGTCACGGAATAGTCCTCCAAGCCGCACGGGGACCTGTTCCAAATCTGGCAGAGGCGATTGCCGGTGGTCCTATTCGAGGCAGCTGGTGGGGCCATCCAAAAGGGAAAGAGATTTTTCGCGCTGCCGCGGCGATTTGCGAGAGTCCCAACGTTCTGGTTTGTAAACTGATTGGAGGCAAAATTACCTACGTGCATCGCCGTCTTTGGCCAGCACTT
>DASSFL010000352.1:0-7402 GCA_035694525.1 Candidatus Udaeobacter sp.
TACATCGTGCCGTTGCGCGAGAGCTTTGTGATGGATTTGCGGCCGAAAATTCTCGTCATCGTCGGTGCGGCAGTCTGCGCCTTGTTGATCGCTGCAGCGAACTTCGCCGGTCTGCTGCTCGCTCGCGTCGTCGATCGGGAAGGGGAGTTTGCCTTGCGCGCCGCGCTCGGGGCGAGCAGGCGACGACTCGTTAGGCAACAGCTGACTCAGGCGCTGTCGCTCGCTTTCATCGGCACCGCGTTCGGTCTGCTTATTGCATTCTGGATCACGCCGATGCTCTTCGCGCTCAGCCCCGAAGGCGCGGACGCAACTGGCAGCGCGATGCGTGAATTCGATTACGCTGCGCGACTCGATCTGCCGGTCTTCGCTTTCGCTGCGGGTGTGATGACGCTGGTCGGTTTGGGTTTCGGTTTGCTGCCTGCCGCGCGTGCATCGCGGACCGACTTACGCTGCGCGATGAGCGTCACGTCACGCGGCGCAACACTCGACCGCAATACGCGACGATTACTCGGTTCATTCGTCGTGATTGAGCTGGCGATTGCCGCTGCGCTCCTGACGGCGAGCATCACTGCGACACAATATTTTTGGAGGCTGATCGAGGAGCCATGGGGTTTCGAAACGAAAGATCGCCTCGCCTTCAACGTCACTGTTCCTGATCGATTCTTTCCCAGCGCGGCCGCGAAACAGAACGCGCTCGAAGCTTCGCTCGCGCAACTGCGAGCACTGCCAGGCGTCGAATCTGCGACGGTCGTCTCGCCTTCCCCGATGGACGCGTCGTGGACGTTGATGCTCTTCAACGTCGAAGGCGCGCCTGCACCCGAGCCGCGCGGTGTTTACACGGCCTACTCACGCGTGCCGGTACCCGGCTACTTCCAGAGCATGGGCCAGCCGACGTTACAGGGCCGCGATTTCAACGCTAGCGACACCGCCAACGCACCGCTCGTCTGCATTATCAGCCAAAGTATCGCTAAACGCTTTTGGCCTAACGATTCGCCGATCGGCAAACGCATCCGCTGGGGACGACTCGATGGAACGCGCCCGTGGTTCACGATTGTGGGCGTGGTCAGCGATATGAAAGCGATCGCCGATCCGCGCGACGGCGAAGTGCTTGGTATGATCGCGCGGCCGCTGGCACAAATGCTCGTGCACGCGACCACGCAGCTCGACGATATCACCTTCGTCCTGCACACCAAGGGCCGCTCGGTGAACGAGCCGGCTATCCGCGCCGCGCTGGCCCGCGCGAATCGAAATCTCGCCGCGTACAACTTTCTTGCGCTCGAAGATGCCGCAGCGCGCTCACGCACAACCGAGCGATTCATCTTTGTTTTAGTATCATCGTTCGGATTCGTCGGGCTCATGCTCGCTGGTGTCGGTTTGTATGGCCTGCTCGCGCTCCAGGTCGCGCGGCGCGAACGCGAGTTCGGCATCAGGAGTGCACTCGGTGCTACCGCGCGCCAGATAATCCAGCTCGTTGCCCGACAAGGCGCTACCTTGCTTTCGTTAGGGTTTACTGCCGGAGCGCTCGCGACTTATGGAGTCGTACACCTGGTGCGAAATCAATGGGTCGAGATGCCCGCGCCGAATCTGGTCGCGTGTATTTGCGCTGCGATAGTACTCGGCATCGCGGTAATGATCGCGTGCTGGTTGCCGGCACGCCGCGCTGCGCGTGTTGATCCTGCCATTGCACTTCGCGCCGAATAATATGAACGATTTAAAGTTTGCATTGCGCCAACTCCGGAAATCTCCTGCGTTCACTGCAATTGCGATCATCACATTAGCGCTCGGGATCGGGCTGAACACCACGATCTTCAGTTTGATCAACGATCTTTTTTTGCGCGGGCTGCCATTCAAGGAACCGTCACGTGTTGTCCACATGTTCGCCGGCGACAAATCGCGCAATCTTGTCGATATCGCGATCTCTGCGCCGCGTTTTCAACATTACCGTGAAGGACAAACGCTTTTTGACGGTTTTGCCGCCGAGAATGGATTTCTCTTCACACTCACTGGAGTCGGCGATCCTGTTCAGATTTTTGGGGGCAGAATAACTCCAAACTACTTCGATGTGCTTGGTGTTCGGCCAATACTCGGCCGGAATTTTCGGCCTGATGAAGAGGAGGGCGCGGATGTCGCGGTGATCACAAAAAGCTTTTGGCAGAAGCGACTTGGCGGCGATGCGAACGTGATCGGGCGTAGCGTCACGCTCGACGGGATGCCACACACCATTGTTGGCGTCTTGCCGAACGCGCCGATGCAATGGTTTGGAGCGAATCCTATCGCGGAAATTTGGACGACGAAACCATTTCAGATTCCGGGATTTTCTTACGAACGCATGATGCGGGGTACCGGGTTTCTGCGGGTAATTGGCCGAATGAAGCCGGGGATCACGCTAGAACAGGTGCGCGCCGCGTTGCCGTCGCTCGAGCAGGGCTACCGGGCGAATTACGCGAACAAGATCGACAGCACGGCCAGCACATCAGTGAAAACGCTTCCACAGGATGTGACGGAAAACATTCGCGCCGGCTTCGCAACGCTTTTTGCTGCGGTTTGCTTTGTGTTGCTGATCGCATGCAGCAACGTCGCGAATCTTCTGCTAGTCCGTTTCAGCGGCCGGCGTCGAGAAATTGCGCTCCGAATGGCGGTCGGTGCATCGCGCAGCGGTATCGTGCGGCTCTTCGTTTGGGAAAGCTTGCTGGTGAGCTTCTTTGCCGGCGCCCTCGGCGCGTTCATAGCCTGGCGGCTTGTCCCGGTCGTTCCGAAGATGGCTTCCAATTTTCTTCCGCTTGAGGAACACACGGCCAGCACTCTCTCCCTGTCGGTGCTCGGATTCGCTATTGCATTGTCTCTGTTGACCGGTTTGCTGATGGGAATTTATCCCGCGCTTCAGGGCTCCCACGCGGATTTGATCGGTGGTTTAAAAGAAGGCGGCCGCGGAACGAGTGGAAGCATTCGTCAGCAGCGATTCCGCAAAATTCTCGTCGGTGCGCAAGTCGCACTCTCAGTGACATTGTTTGCTGGCGCGGCGTTGCTCATCACGAGTTTTATTCGACTGACCCAGCAGAATCTCGGGTTCCAACCGCATGATCTGTGGACCGGGGTGCTCGCTGTGCCGGCGGCGCAATATCCAGACGGACCATCGCGTCAGCGTTTTGCCGAGCAAATCCTCGCCGTGTTGCGCGACACACCAGGCATTGAGAACGCGACTGTCAGCGGCGATATCCCTCTCGCTGGTGGAAATCGCACGCTGTACGCGCGCGCGGATCGCGATGTGCCTCCAATGGAAAAGCGAGCCAATGCGCCAAGTCATGACGTTGTGCCGGGATATCTCAAAACCTGGGGAATCCCCCTCATCGCCGGCCGTGATTTCGACGAACACGATCTCATGGAAGGCAGAAACGTCTGTCTCATTAGCCAGACAGGGGCAAAAAAAGTTTTTCCGAATGAAAATCCTATCGGGAAGACGCTTCTCGTCACCAGCAGCAGCACGCCTGCGGAAATCGTCGGCATTGTCGGTGATGTGCGATCGCAACGGATCGCCGAGTTGCCCGAAATGGAATTTTATCGGCCGTGGGCCCAGGAAAACTTTCCATTCCTAACTGTCGCAGTCCGCAGCAAGTTTAAACTCGATGCGATCACCAGGCTGGTGCAGTCCGCAGTCACTAAAGTAGATCCGGGTATTGCAATTGCGATCCCTCAGATGATGGACACGATCGTCGCGCAAGCGCGCGGGCAGGCGCGATTAATGATGTGGTTGCTTGGAATCTTCGCAGGGGTCGCATTATTGCTTGCGAGCATCGGCATTTACGGAGCAGTCGCATACAGTGTTGAACAACGCACAGGCGAAATCGGCGTGCGCATGGCTCTAGGGGCACAAACCGCGGATGTGCTGCGCCTTGTTGTTCGCCAGGGAATGGCTCCTGTCTTGTTGGGACTCACCGTCGGAATGGTGGCTGCTCTGGCGTTGGGTCGTTTACTCACTACGCAGCTTTACCAGGTTTCGCCGCACAATCCCGCGCTTCTTGCTACCACAGCGGTCACTCTCGGAATGGTGGCATTGCTTGCATGTTTCCTGCCCGCGCGCCGCGCAACATTTGTAAACCCCATCGAAGCCCTTCGGGCAGAATGAGGAACTAGATGCAAACCTTTCTCCAAGACCTTCGCTTCGGCTTCCGAATGCTTCAACGGAGTCCTGGCTTTTCGCTTCTCGCAATCCTCTGTTTGACGCTCGGGATCGGCACCAATGCGGCCGTTTTGAGCTGGATCGAAGGAATTTTGATTCGTCCCTACCCGCTGGTCGCGCATCAGAACCGGATGTTTGCGCTTGGCGGCACCACACGCGGGGTCACTGGAGGCAACTCCCTTTCCTATCCTGACTTTGTCGATTTCGAAAAAAGTTCAACCCTGTTTGAGTCATTCATTGTCGATAAAATCACGGGCACCTCGCTCAGCGTGGGTAATCGAGCGGAGCGCGCGTCTGCGGGAATTGTGTCGGCGAATTATTTCGACGCGCTCGGTGTAAAACCGATTCTAGGGCGCGGCTTCAGACTGGAGGAAGAAGCTGGCCGTAACGCGCATCCGGTGGTGGTGATTAGCTACCGAACGTGGAAGGATCGATATAACCTCGATCCGAACATCATTGGCAGAACGCAATACCTCAACGGTGTTCAGCACACGATCATCGGTGTCGCGCCGGAAAAATTTCACGGGACGTTTGTAGGCTATTCGTTCAATTTCTGGGTGCCGATCTCCATGCAGGAGACGTTCGACTCGACCGGTTACAAACTTGAAGATCGCGGCGCGCGTTGGATCGAAGGTTACGCGTTTCTGAAACCCGGCGTTAGTCGCGAACAGGCGCAAGCCGAACTGAATTCAACCGCGCAACGTTTGGAAAACGATTTTCCGGCGACAAACCGTGGCCACGGCGTGGAACTCCTACCGCTGTGGAAAACACCGTTCAACGGCGCCAGCGCTATGTCGCAGACACTTGCGATCACGATGGCTGTCGTTTTCCTGGTGTTGCTCATTGCATGCGCAAACGTCAGCAATCTGTTGCTCGCGCGATCGTTGTTGCGCCGACATGAAATGACAATGCGGCTTGCACTCGGCGCGGGTCGACGACGGTTGATCAGGCAACTTCTTACCGAAGGTATGTTGTTATCGCTGATCGCTACGGCAGGCGGAATTGCGGTCGCATACTGGTGTCGAAACGCGCTCGTGCTGACGTTCCCCCCGGCCGCGCCAGGAATCGTCATTGATTATTCCGGTCAGATCGACTGGCGTGTGCTTGCGGTGAGCGCGGCAATTTGCGTTCTCGCGACCTTGGTGTTCGCTCTCGTGCCGGCGATCCAAGCGAGCCATGTCGATCTTTCCAGCGCACTGAAGAGCGAGGCTGGCGGCGTTCTCGGCGGAACTAGTCGATCGCGCCTGCGTTCAGCACTCGTGCTCGTGCAAGTCTCACTCAGCTTCGTTTTGCTTGCTGGCACGGGCTTGCTTTTGCAAAGCCTGAATAAAATGCGGAACGCCAGTCCAGGCTTTTCCGCTGACGTCGTCGCAACCGGTGCGGATTTGTTTTCGGCTGGATATAATCTTGAGCGCGCCAAGATTTTTCACACGCAACTGTTGGACCGCGTGCGCGCATTGCCCGGCATCGAATCGGCCAGTCTCACGCGTGTGATTCCATTCACCTACACGCCTTACTCGTCCGCGCCGATCGAAGTTGATGGCTACCAACCGCCGCCTAACGAGCAGCCGACCGTCGATTACAACGAAATAGCCGAGGATTACTTTGGGACGATCGGGATCCCGGTTGTTTCCGGCCGCGAATTCGCTCGTACGGACGATGAAAACGCGCCGCCGGTGGCAATCATCAACGAAACGATGGCCGCGAAGTTTTGGCCGGGTAAAAAAGCGCTTGGACAACGGGTGAAAGCCAGAGACCGCTGGCTCGAGATCGTCGGCATTGCGAAAAGTGCAAATTACGAAACAAAACGCGAGCCTGCGAAGCCGTTCTTTTACGTGCCGCTACGGCAGAATTTCGGCATCCAAAACTCTCTCGTGATTCGGACCCGCCAAACGCCCGGCGCAATCCTGAATGCTCTGGCACCTGCGGTGCACGCGCTGGATGCGAATCTGGCGCCGGGACGCGCCTATCGATTAGGAGAGCAGGTCGATCGAATGAGCTATAGCGAGCGGCTAGCGGTGACGCTTGTGGCACTTTTCGGAGCGATGGCCCTTTTCCTGGCGGCAATCGGGTTATACGCGGTGATGTCGTATTCTGTTTCACAAGGCACGCGTGAGCTCGGATTGCGAATGGCGCTCGGCGCAGGCGTGAAAGATCTTTTGAGATTGGTCATGTCGCGCGGACTTCGACTGACTGCAGGCGGTATTGTTATCGGAATATTGGCAGCAGTGATGCTCACGCGTTTGATGGCCGACTTGCTATACAAGGTGAGTCCGCGCGACCCGATCGTATTTGGGACAGCATTCATCATTCTAATCGTCGTTGCATTCATCGCCTGCTTTGTCCCGGCCTGGCGCGCAACGCGCGTCGATCCGGTCCAAGCCTTACACGAACAGGGATGAATATGCTGAATCAATTCTCAGATTCACAGGCCGTTCTCTCGCTTACCCGGGCGGAACACTTTGACTAACAAAACAACAGCTCCCTATGGTTAACGACATTCGATTCGCGTTGCGTCAACTGGTGAACCAACCCGGGTTTACGTTCATTGCGGTCGTGGTCCTTGCGCTTGGTATCGGCGCGAACACTGCGATTTTTAGCGTCGTCAACGCGGTCCTGTTGCGGCCGCTACCTTATCCCCATTCAGAGCAGCTGGTGTTGCTGCGTGAGAGATTGCTCGGGCCGGCGGGTTTCGAATCAGGCTCCGTCAGTTACATGAATTACCTCGACTGGCGCGCCGCGCAGAAAAGCTTCACCGATCTCGCCTTGGCAAGGACGGAGGGTGTGAGCCTCTCTGCCTCCGACGGGACGTCGCCGCCGGAAGCAGCTCGAGCGGGGCGCATCACGGCGAATTATTTGTCGATCTTGCAAGTTCCCCCGCTGATCGGTCGTGATTTCGTAGAAAGCGATGATGTTCCTGGCGCGGCGAAAGTAGCCCTGATCAGCGAGCGGGTCTGGCGGAAGCAATTCGGCGCGTCGCCGAGTGCAATAGGACAACGATTGAATGTCGATGGCGTGCCGCGCGAGATTGTCGGTGTTGTTTCGGAACGCGTTCGTTTCCCGCGAAACTGCGACGTCTTTCTCCCGCTGGCCGATCTGCGCGCCGATCACGATTTTTTGTCGCGGGGAAATCACGACGCTTTTTCGTGCCTGGGCCGCTTAAAATCGGGAGCGACACTGAAGCAGGCAATCGCCGAGCTCGACACCATCGCGGCCGACCTTTCG
>DASSFL010000353.1:0-12233 GCA_035694525.1 Candidatus Udaeobacter sp.
CGATCAAGAAGCTGTGCTGCGCAGGAGTCACGGTGCGCCTCCAGTCAAGATGCTGGGAGACTTCGGCGACTACGAATTGCTGGAGGAAATTGGCCGGGGTGGTCAGGGGGTAGTTTACCGGGCGCATCAGAGAAGTCTCAATCGCACCGTTGCGCTCAAAGTAATCGGCCTGGGCCCTTGGGCCACTGAAGCGCATCTGAAGCGCTTTCGCCGCGAAGCAGAAGCCGCCGCCAGCCTCGACCATCCATTTATCGTTCCCATTCATGAAGTGGGCGAGCGCGATGGTTGCTGCTACTTCAGCATGAATTTCGTTGAGGGGGGCCAGCTTGACGAAACAGTCAGGCGCGTCCCGATATCGATCCGGCAGGCGGCGGAATTGATCGCAAAGGTAGCGCGCACTGTGCATTACGCACATGAACACGGGATACTGCATCGAGATATCAAGCCTGGGAACATCCTGTTGGATACAAAAGGCGAACCGCATCTGACTGATTTTGGCCTTGCCCGATTAGTGGAAGCTGAGAGCACGGTCACCCGCACCCTGGAAGCGATGGGCACACCCAGTTACATGGCGCCTGAACAAGCTGCGGGAAACAACGCAGCTGTCGGTAAGGCCACCGATGTCTATGGACTTGGCGCGGTCCTCTACCAACTGCTTACTGGCCGTCCACCTTTTGCCGGAGCAACAACATTTGCAACCGTACGATTGGTTTTGGACACCGAACCGCGGCTGCCGCGCCTGTTAAACCCGAAAGTAGATCGCGATTTGTCCACAATTTGTCTCAAATGCCTGGAGAAAGATCCACAGCGCCGATACTCTTCCGCTCTCGCGCTGGCTGAAGACCTGGAACACTGGCTAAAGCATGAGCCAATCCTCGCAAAGCGAAGCGGATTTTTTACACACACTTGGAAATGGGTGCAGAGGAAACCGGCTATTGCTGCGTTGATTGCATCGTTGCTTGCTTTGGCGACCGCCATCGCTTGGAGTGTTTGGGAAAGTGAGTTATTTGGTCTTGCGATCGACAAGAGCATCGCAGTGCTTCCCTTCGAGAACTTAAGTCGCGATCCGGACAACGCCCATTTCGCGGATGGGGTGCAGGACGAAATTCTAACCAACCTGGCCAGGATCGCCGATCTGAAGGTAATCGGCCGCAGATCGGTGATGCAATACAAGAGCGGAGTCGCGCGCGATGTGCGCAAGATCGGAAAGCAGCTTGGGGTCGCGCATTTATTAGAAGGAAGTGTCCAGCGCGCTGGCAACCGCGTGCGCGTCAATGCGCAATTGGTCGACGTGCGTACCGACCGGAATTCATGGGGGCGGACCTATGACAGCGATCTTGCGGATGTATTCGCGGTTCAAAGGGAGATCTCAGAGGCCATTGCCACCGAGCTTCACGCAAAGCTGTCGCTCAATGAAAAGAGTGAAATCGAACGCCCCCCAACCAACGACGTAATCGCGTTCGATCTCTACACTCGCGCCAAGAAGCTTGTCTTCACGCCGGGTCTTAACTTCAGCGCAAGACCGGATTGGCTGCGGGCGGTCGATCTGCTGAATCAGGCTGTTGGGCGCGACCCATCATTTTTCCGAGCATATTGCCAAATTGCCTATGTTCACGACGCCCTTTATTTCTTTGGTCACGACCACACGCCAGCGCGCCTGGCCATGGCGGAAGCTGCCGTGCAGGCAGCCTTTCGTCTTCGCCCCGACGCGGGCGAAGCACACCTTGCACGGGCGTGGAATCTTTACTGGGGACACCTCGATTATGAAGGCGCCCGGGATGAAGTGGAAGTTGCCCGCCAAACTTTGCCGAATGACCCGCAGATATTCTGGCTTACCGCTCTCGTTCACAGGCGCCAGGGGCATTGGGAAGAGTCTATTCGAACCCTCGAGCGGGCCGTTGATCTTGACCCACGCAATTTTGAGGTGCTACAGACGGTTGCAGCAAATTGCGCAACTCTTCGGCGCTATGCTGGACAACAACTGTGGTTAGGCCGCGTACTGGCGTTCGAACCCAACGATGCCGGCACGAAGCTAATCCTTGCGCAGGTCGATCTTGAGTGGAAAGCCGACACCCAACCCTTGCATCAAATGATGGATTCCGTTCGGGCTACAAATCCCGCTGTGGTTCCAAGTATGGCTAATTGGTGGCTCGATTGTGCACTAGCCGAACGCGATACCGCAGCAGCAAAAGATGCCTTAGTCGCAGCCGGAGAGAATCCCATCAACATCGGAGACGATGTTTTTTCCAATCGTCCATTTGTAGAAGGAGTTCTCGCCCGAATGACTAATGACGATACCAGCGCCCGCGCTGCTTTTACCGCGGCGCGCGCAGAGCAGGAGAAAATCGTCCTAGCTCAACCAAATTTCGCCCCGCTCTGGTGCGTGCTGGGTCTAATCGATGCCGCTCTTGGCCGAAAAGAAGAAGCGCTTCGCGAGGGGCGGCGTGCAGTCGAGCTTCTTCCGGTGGAAAAGGACGCGGTCAGAGGTCCGGCGATGATCAAGTATTTGGCAATGATCGCTGCGTGGGTTGGCGATAAAGATCTCGCTTGCCAACAGCTTGCCAAAATCATCCATCCGCCGAGCCCCCTCAGCTATGGTCAATTGAAATTGCTTCCCTTTTGGGATCCGTTGCGTGGCGATCCGCGCTTCGAAAAAATCGTCGCCTCCCTGGCGCCCGAGAAAGCTTCGCCCTGACCGACGGTGAACATGACAAATGGCCCCTTATCTAACTGAAAAAGCTGAACCTTATATGCGAGGAAACGTGCGGTAAGGCGCGCATTCCCGGCTTTTTGAGCTACGGTGAACTGCGGCTACATCCGCGATGGGCCCCCGCTTCGCGGTGACCCCCGCTTTGACAACGTTGTTGCTTTGCTCGCGCCGAAATAACATTTGGGGAGCACTGGAACAGAAGACACGAAAGACAAGGAACCACGTGAGCTCAAGCAAAGCTCAATCTTTGTTTCCTTTGTTATATTCTGTTTAGACTGTTCTCTCGATTTCTATAGTCTTCTTCATCCGGACCATTCGTTGCCTGACCCGCGCGTGGCTCTTGAGGTGAAGACCGTTTCTTTCCGTTAGCAGTTCAACGCGTTCACGATTTCAACAAATTTCTGCATTTCTGCGTAACCTCGCGCCGGATTTTCTGCAGTACCTCATTGAATAGCCAAATCAGACGGGCACAAAACAAGAAAGGAAATAGTTTATGAAAAAGCGAAAACCACTAGCTAAATTCACGCTGCTATTCGCAGTGTTGCTGACTCTTAGTGCGGCCCGAGCACAAGGCGACATCCTTCCTGGTGTCACAATAAGCTTCGCTCCCGTCGGCCTAACCATCGATCAGACTGCACGGCTCAACATGGTCAACGTTGACATACCAAATGGTCTACTCATCAGCTGGCGCTTTATCGACGCCAGCGGCCTTCCGCTCGCTCAAGCCGTAACTACTTTGCCATTGGGCAAGATCGTTTCGGTCGATTTCAGACGGGCCGGGGCCTCGCCGCCACCTAACACTGATCCTGCCCTCTCGATCCGAGCAGAGGTGCGAGCCCAAATCCAGATCGTTTCGGCCGGCGTCTCGGGCGAAAGCCTGCGCCGAAGTCTCGAGGTATTCAACAATGATACCGGCGCAACTACCGTGTGCATGGGCGGCGCAGCTCCATAGGGGGTTTTGCCCGCTGGAGCTACGGTTGTCGACACTGGTGACTACCAGTGTCGACACCGTCGTTTATCAACGGAAAAGGCTTCATCCTAGCTAACAGGTGACAGGTAATAACTGGTAACAACAAGAAACCCAGCAGAATGAAACTACGAATCTCGAAAGTCTCCAAAAGGGCGCGTTCGATTGAAGGTGAAGATGACGAAGGCTTTCAGAGTTCAACCATGCCTTTGTGTCCTTTACCGCCTTCTGTAGAAAGCTTCGGCGGTGCAGCTACGACACTGCCTCATGGCCGGCAGTCAGCCGTCCGCAGTCGCCGCATGCTGGTCGACATGGCCGCCTTTACTTCACGCTGTTTTCCCAGGACAATCGAGATTCCAGTCCGTCTTCGGGGCCGACCATTGGAAGCATTGTCCGGCGGTCGGCGAATCAGTGCACGACTAGCCCACATGTTGCATAGATCGGGCATCCGTGTACTCGGCACTCTTCACGGGTTGCGGGTAGGTGACTTTGCATGGGAAAGAAATTGCGGGTTAAAAACGCTGCACGAGTTGGATTCGCTTGCATCTGCCCTGACCAATCAGCCCTCATCCCATGGTCGGACAACTAGGGCAACTCGAAAGCTTACGGCGCTCGGGACAGCGTTTGCGGTTCCGAAATCGGTCTGCGACCTGCGGTTCGACGAATTGCCGATCACAAAGCGTTTGGCAAATGTGGCCCGCTCAACTGGCCTCCGGACGCTCGGTAATCTACACGGGCGCACTCGCTTTGAATTGCTTCAACGAAGGGCTTGTGGCTGGCGCACTGTGATCGAAATTCAGCACCTCATTGAGAGCGCAATCTCCGGCGAATTTGATATTGCTCGCATTGGGGAAACCAGGGCAGTGGCGGAATTACTGACTTTACTCGAACAAGCAATAGCAAAGCTTGCGCCTCGTGACAGGCAGTTTCTTCTTGCCAGAATCGGCGGAATGACTTTCGCAAAGATTGGCCAGCGGCACGGGTTTACGCGAGCGTATGCTCACCAAGTGGTCATGAAAACGCTTGGTATTCTTAGAAGGACTTATGGCCCGCGAATACCAGAACTTCTGGAAATGGTGAAGCAACGTTGTCTTTCGACGCCGAGAGCTTCGGGACTAACTCCGTCATTACTTGACCAATGGGTGGTTAACTCTACAAAGAGTTTCCGCTTGTCAAGAAAAGCACAGGTGCGTTTGATCGCAGCACTGGATAAAAGTATCCCGTCTTGGACGGATTGCCAGAGACATGAATTACACCATTTCATGAAGCTCAAAAAAATCACTTATGATCACCTGGTCGCGTAGGGTCATGGACGGTCGACCTAAGAAAACATCACACATTCGCCTGGGAATCTTTGCTTAGCCTCCTTGCTTGCGAAGATCCCTTCGAAGTTGTTTTCGTGTAGATCTCCTGGTTCTCCCTTCTGGATTACGTGGTTTTCTGACCCGTTACATGCGCGGTTGCCACGTGGTAGCTATTTAGGCGAGACGAGTAATCTGTCATTGTCATAACTTCCAAAGTTTCGGCATAACGTCGCGCCAAAGTTCCTGCAGTACCTCTGTGAAATGACAAATAACACCAACAAAAACAAAACAGAGGAACAAGTATGAAAACGAACCTAACGAAAACCAAAATCAAATCGGTCTTTAGAACCGTAAGTCAGTTATTCAGCAGGGCAACATGCTTGGGAGCAGTTATCCTGGTGTGCGCTAGCGCCTCGGCACAAAACCTGTTTGTGTCGGGTAGCGTGCCACCTAAAAATTGTCGTGGAGGATGCGGCGTAATTTACAAATTCACTTGGGACGGAGGCCAAAGCATCTTTGCCTCAGGTCTCACTGACCCTTGGGATGTCGCCTTTGACAGCGCCGGCAATTTATTCGTCGTGGATTACGACCATGACGAACTCTTCGGCGAGGCCGCCGTCTACAAAATTACTCCGAGCGGAGTGCGAACTACCTTTGCCTCCGGCTTGAGTTATCCTTCATACGTGGCGGCTGACAGAGGGGGCAATCTGTTTGTAGCAGATTACGATGACGGTATCATCTATAAATATAAGCCAGGCGGATCGCGAGCTATCTTTGCTTCAGGATTGTATCACCCTGTAGGTATGGCTTTCGATAGCTCGGGAAATCTGTTTGTCGCCGATAACAACGCTGGCAACATCCATCAAGGCAGCATCTACGAATACAAACCTAACGGGTCGCGGACGGCCTTTGCCGTGTTGAACCCGTTTGATCGCCCGGCAGACCTGGCTTTTGACAGCATGGGCAATCTGCTCATGGCGGATGTGGGCGGCAACATCTACAAATACGATCTGGTAGTTCTACGTCGGCACCCTCGAACAACCTTTGGCTCCGTGCCAAAAAGCGCGCGAAGCTTGGCATGCGACAGCGCGGGCAACCTGCTTGTAGTGGATGCGGGCGATGTGAGCGGTTCAGGCACCGTACCCAACGCCATCTATAAATTCACTCAGCAGGGAGTGCGAAGCGCCTTTGCCACCGCACAGCCGCTCGGTGAGACCTTTGCCTGTCTCGCCTTTCAGCCAATACCGTGTTGCCAATAGAGGAGCAGGAGTCGATAGGGCGATCGACTTCAATCGCCCCGGGGGTGGTTCAGCGCACCGCCCCCGAGAACGTTGGTTATTTTCCGATAACCGTAACGAAAACCTTTCGACGATGCGACGCGCGACGATGTTCGAAAAGAAAAATGCCCTGCCAGGTGCCGAGCTGCATTTCACCATCGACAATAGGCATGGTCTCGCTGGTGCGCGTCAGGACCATGCGAATGTGTGACGGCATGTCATCGCTGCCTTCGGAGCTGTGCGTGAAATAATCGCCATCTTCCGGGACGAGCCGATCGAAGAATTCTTCCAGATCACGTCGCGCAGTCGGATCGGCATTTTCCATGATGACCACGCTGCAACTGGTATGCTGGACAAACACTGTCGCCGTCCCGTTTCGTACGCCGCATTCGTCAATCTTTGACTGCACTACGTCCGTAATTTCGTACAGTCCTTTTCCGTTCGTACGGATCTCAATTTGATCGTGGCAGATGCTCATTACTGAATGGCTTCAATTTTGTCATTCCGACCGAAGTGGAGGAATCTCTGATTTAACCACCGCTGGTCAGTTATTTAAGAGATGTCTCGACTTCGCTCGACATGACAAGGATAGGACAGACGGCGCAAATGGCATCGGTGAAAAGTTTGTCGCATGTTGATCTCTACGTCGGCTAATGGCCTAGTAATCTCGATGCGAGGCGATCTGGAGCGGGTGCTGTTTGATGAACCGGCGATTCATCGGCGCCTGGATGATATCGCCGCGCAAATTTCTAACGACTATCGTGAGTTACACCTGACCGTGATCGCGGTGTTGCACGGGAGCTTGATGTTCGTCGCTGATTTGCTTCGCCGAATTCCGCTTCCCCTGAAGCTGGATTGCCTGAGCGTGGCGAGTTATCACGGAAAAGGGCAGAGCAGTGGCGCCGTCGTCTTCAAGCAAATCACAGTCCCGAACGTCGCGGGTCGAGACGTTTTGATCCTGGATGATATTCTGGATAGCGGCCACACGCTTGCAACCGTTCGCGAAACATTGGAGACGGCCGATCCGCAGAGCATCCGGGTATGCGTGCTGTTGAGCAAAAAGAAACAACGCGCCCGGGAAGTCGATCCAGATTATATTGGATTCGAGATCGAAGACGAATTTGTTGTCGGTTACGGGCTCGATTTCAGGGGGCGTTACCGCAATCTTCCTTACATTGGCGTTTTGCGGAAGGAATTACTGGAGGAGGGTTGAGTCGTCATGTAGAGCGAAGTCGAGATGTCCGCGAACTTACTGTAAGCTGGTGCCACGGGATTCCTCGACTCCGCTCGGAATGAAATGATCAGATGAAAGTGCGAGTGCTGTTTTACGCGCAGCTGCGCGATCTACTCGGAATGCGTCAGTTGGATGTCGATGTTGCGGACGGCGCGACCGTTCGCGACCTGCTTGGGCAAATCTATGCGCAGCAACCTAAGCTTCGGCCGCATGACAAGAGCATCTTGATTGGAGCAGGCGTGGAATTCGTCGATCGAAATTACCGACTCTCTCCGGGAGAGAAAATTTCGATCATGCCGCCCGTGCAGGGCGGTTAGGCTCGACTTCGCCCAGCGAAGCGGCTACAGGTCAGTCTCGGAAATTTTTGAAATTTGTTGCAACACCAAAGTCTCGGTTGCGGATGAATTGAATGACCGCTTGAAGGTCGTCCTTCTTCTTTCCGGTCACTCGAACCTGCTGATCCTGCAGTTGGCTTTGCACCTTGAAACCTTGTGCCTTAATTGCCTGAATAATTTCCTTCGCTTTGTTTCCTTCCAGACCCTGTTGAATCTTCAATTCCTGCCGAGCGTGGCCGACAGATGAAATTGCCGGCTCGTCCTGTTGAATATTGCGCAAGTCCACGCCGCGCTTTGAAAGTTTGCCGATGAGGATGTCGCGCAATCCCCGAAGATGACCTGCATCTTGCGCGGTGAGCGTGATCTTGTCCTTCTCGAGAAGTATCTCAGTTATTATGCCCTTGAAATCGAAACGAGTCGCCAGCTCCTTGCGCGCCTGATTGACCGCATTATCAAGCTCTTGCTTGTCCACTTCAGAGACGATGTCGAATGAAGGCATGGAAGGTCTAGATACTGGATGCCGAACCCGACGCAAGCGAACCGTTATGGATTTGCCTCCACGATCTTAATTTCACCATTTGCTGTATGCATCTTGACTGCGGCCTTTCCTCCGCCGTGAACTAACGTGTCGATTTTCTTAGCTCCTCCGGGCGCCGTTTGGGCAGCGGTATCATCAAAGTCGCTGACGAGCTTTCCATGCAGCGTTTCGGCGACAAGACGAAAGGCAGCATCGCTGGGAAGAAACGCCCATGCGTTTCCGTGCGCGACATTTGCCTGCACGGAAAACGTTCCATGTTCCCACCAGTCGTAAGAGATTGTGAGATTGCCGCGTTGCAGTGCAAGGTCGACATCCCCGAAGCAGTTGTGGGCGAACATGCGACCATCGCCCAACCAGGCATGCAAGCTTCGTCCCCGCATTCCGTCCAAGGATACTTCGCCCGCATCAAGCCGCAGCTGCGATATGCTGGTGGTTGCAGGAACCACAATGGTGCAATCAACCGTGCCTGAACGATCAAACAGAGCCCACGTCGGTTTGGGACGAAACCTGACCTTGATTGCAACGGAACTTGGCTGCACAGAGACATCGATCGCAATCTCTTTCAGCCGCGTGGGGCTAAACGCTTTCTTCGTCGCGTGGACCTGCATTTCGTTGGTGTTTGAACCGTAGACCAGGACCGCGCCATCGCCGTTTTGGATGGTCATGTCCGTGTTTGGCTGGATCGTGTAGAGCCTCTCGAAAGTCTCCTCAAGCACGCGATCGCTTTCCGAGCCACAACCGGCCAGCGACAACAGTAGTACGACAACAATCTGCCGAAACTTGGGCGCCTTAGTGAGAGGTGATCGCACGCACGAATTCTATCAACGCGTGCAGGTTATTCATCAAGGGAAGTGCTGCCGTGACAGTGATAACTGCAAAGAACGCGGCTTCACTCCAGAAGTCGTGGCGCGCTTCATATTTCAAGTAATTGCCGGCGATGTTCGAAAACGATTGCGCGGGATTGCGCAGATAACGTCCGCTGAATCCTTCGAATGCGAGGGAGTGATACCTGTAATCTGTTACCGGCATCCGGTGGCGTTCGCGTCCTGCAAACAAATCGCGGCGGCTGTGATCAGGAGTCGTTAAGGGTATTGGTTTCATGTTTCGAGCGTTTTTTTGTTTCCTTTGAGATGCACCTCACTCGCTCATTGGATTCAAATCTGTTTGCTCCTGCCGACGCTCTTTTTGGCGACCGTAATTGGAGGGCAGAGCACGATCACGCGCAGGCGTGCAGAATTCTGATCCGGTCGCTACACCCAGAGCGTGCGGTCAAATGTGCGATATTGAATCGCTTCGCTCACATGCTCAGGCGAGATCTCAGTCTTGCCATCGAGATCGGCGATGGTGCGCGAAACTTTCAGAATTCGATCGTAAGCGCGGGCGCTTAAGTTCAGTTCGTTCATGGCTACGCGAATCAATTCCTGCGAATCCTGAGTGAGTGTGCAGCATTGCTTAAGTTGGCGCGTGGCCATGCGGGCGTTGCAATTTACTTTTGCGTCGCTGCGAAACCGCTCTTGCTGACGTTGCCGCGCGCGAACAACGCGCTCACGGATCGCGGCAGACGTTTCTTCAGTGCGCTCGCTGGCGACGTCTCGATATTCGACAGCTGGCACTTCAATGTGCAGATCGATACGGTCCAGCAACGGGCCGGAGACGCGCTGGCGATAACGCTGCACCTGGGCCGGACCGCAACGGCATTCGCGTTTCAGGTCGCCAAAGTAGCCGCATGGACACGGATTCATCGCAGCGACGAGCATGAACTCTGAGGGGAAAGTGACGGTGCCCGCTGCACGGGAAACGGTAACTTTTCCGTCTTCCAGTGGCTGGCGCATTACTTCCAGCGCCGATCTTTTGAATTCGGGCAGCTCATCGAGGAAGAGGACACCATTGTGAGCGAGACTCACTTCGCCCGGGTTTGGGAACGCGCCGCCGCCCAGCAGCCCAATGTCGCTGATGGTGTGATGCGGCGGACGAAATGGTCGCGTGGAGACAAAGGATTTTTCGGTATCCAGCAACCCGGCGATGCTGTGAATCTTTGTCGTCTCAATCGCTTCTTCGAGTGAAAGAGGCGGAATAATGGTAGGAATACGTTTCGCCAGCATCGATTTTCCCGAGCCGGGCGGCCCGACCATCAAGACGTTGTGACCGCCAGCCACCGCGACTTCAACCGCGCGTTTGACGTGTCCCTGGCCCTTAACATCTGCGAAATCGACATCATAGCTTTGGTGGGCGGCAAAAAATCCAGTCAAATCAGCGCGCGTTGGAAGCAACGGCGTTTCGCCGCGCAAGAACGCGAACGTCTGCCGCAAATTTTGCACGCCGTAGATGTCGATCTGATCGACCATTGCGGCCTCGAGAGCGTTTGCCTCTGGAACGAATAACGCACGCTTGCCGCGACGCCGCGCCTCCAATGCGACCGGTAAAACGCCTTTGACGGCTCGGACCGTCCCATCCAAGGCGAGCTCACCTACAAAGCTGAAGTTTTCAAACGGCGAGCTGTCCAGTCCTTCTGTCACCGCGATCATTCCAAGGGCGATTGGCAGGTCGAAGCTCGGTCCTTCTTTTTTGATATCGGCCGGGGCAAGATTGATCGTCGTGCGGCCGCGCGGCCAGTAGTAGCCGCTATTGGCTATGGCCGTGGTAACCCGATCGCGGCTTTCCCTCACAGCGGCGTCCGGTAAGCCAACGATAACGATGTTTGGATCACCGCCAGCGCCGTTGACCTCGATCTCAACCTCGTATGCGTCCACGCCGTAAACAGCCGCGGAGTAAATTTTTGCCAGCATCGCTGTGGCAGCGTTGCAGAAAATCACTGTGTGGAAAAGCGTCAAATATCCCTCTAAAGTGGGAGGGCAATAACCCCTACACATCTCGTAGAATATGTTGGGATGTTTATGCTAAATAGCCCTACAAACTACAGGGCGAGTAGGAGTCCCAAAAAGATTGAACAGGAGGCGTCCGGTCAGTGTCACTATTCAGAATATTTAACCTTGTTAAGTAGTTTACAGGATGCTACAACGCGTGATCGACAAGCCTGCTACGAAAAAAATGTACGGGAGGTTGTCGATCCAACCCCCCAAAATGATTAATGAAAAAGAGTTATATGGCTGCTGAGGATAGCGATACCGGAATTAAGATTTACCTGCGCGAGATCGGGCAAATCCCATTGTTGACTCCGGATCAGGAGATCGAGCTGGCCGCTAAGATTAAGAAAGGCGATCGCGAAGCGCGAGCTCTGATGATCCGGTCCAACTTGCGTCTGGTCGTCAAGATCGCGCATGACTACGCGAATCTGGGCCTTCCGCTCCTCGACCTGATCTCAGAGGGAAATATTGGTCTGATGAAGGCGGTGGAACGGTTCGATCCGGCGAAGGGCGGGAAACTTAGCACTTACGCCGCGTGGTGGATCAAACAGTCCATCAAACGGGCGCTGGCGAACCAGAGCAAGACGATCCGTCTGCCTGTGCATCTGGTGGACAAAATCTCCAAGATGCGCCGGGTTTCCCTGCAAATGAGCGAGGAGCTGGGCCGCGAACCCACGGACGAAGAGCTGGGTGATGAAATTGGAATTGCCAGCGGAAAAGTTTCGCAGCTAAAGACTGTGTCGATCCGCCCGGCGTCGCTCGATGCGCCGATTAGCGACGATGATTCTACCGAGTTCGGCGAGATTGTTGGCGACGAGGACGCGCAAACACCCTTTGAATTGCTGCGCGACAAAAATCTGCGCAATGAAGTCGGCGGATTACTTGATGTCCTTGACGATCGGGAGAAGAAAATCATTTTCCAACGCTTCGGGTTGGACGGCGGCAAACCGAAGACGCTCGAGGAAGTCGGCAAGAAATTCGGCGTGACCCGCGAGCGGATTCGT
>DASSFL010000354.1:0-8889 GCA_035694525.1 Candidatus Udaeobacter sp.
CCGCCTTCCAACGATGGCCCCATCAATTTCAACCAATAATCCCACGGTTTTTCATGGCCATGACCGGCGGCGCCAGTTTCGGTCCAGGCCTTAAACGCTTGATAAAGACCTTTAACGCCATTCCAGTTAAGAAAAAATCCCGAATAGAAAACGACGATCGCGGCGATGCCCACACCGAGGACCATTGCCAGATCGACGTAGCTCCACGTTTGCTTTGCTGGCTTGGCGTCGGGAACTCGGTTTAGAAAATAGGAAACCATCAGAACCGGAATGGCAATCAGCGCGCAGGCGACATGAATTGCATAGGTTTCCTTGGTCAGAATCATGCCGGCCATTCCCATCCCTGCGTACCAGAGGTAGTTCACCCTCCCTGATTTCCAAAGCCCGAGCAGTCCCAGGATGAACATCGTCGAGAAAAATTGCAGCCACACTTCGTGGATGGCGTATCGCCCGTAGAAAACAAATCCGGGAGAAACCGCCATGGCCAGCGCTGCTATTCGACTTACGTTTCGCCCGACTAACGGTTCGAATTTCAACATCAGCCAGACGCAACTAATGCTCACCAGCACAACGGGCAGCCGCAGTGCCCAGACATTTCGCCCGAGCAAACTCTCCGAGAACAGGAGGACGTAAAAGTGCAGCGGCCCATGATAATTCGTGGGGTCATACCTATAAAATCCATTATGCATCACCTGATCCACAAACCAGCCATTGATGCCTTCATCGAAATGCGGTGGCTTGATGCCCAGCAGGAAAAAACGCAGCAACGCTGCCAGTCCCAGGATTAACCAGGGAGCCCAGCCCGTCTCTGCCAGGCGGCCTTTCCACGTTTTCAGGTAATCGCGCAACCCTGCGACCGCGGGAGAATATTCTGCTGGCGCGCCGCCTTCAGCGCTGCTAGTACGCGCTGCCATGCGCATCCTTGTAACCGGTGGCTGTGGATTCATCGGGAGCAACTTTATTCGGTATATTTTGCAACATTACAAGCCCGCGTACGTGACCAACGTCGATGTCCTCACTTACGCGGGCAACCTCGCCAATCTGGATGGCGTGGTCGAAGAACATGGCGAACGCTACGAGTTTTTCAAAGCGGATATCGCAAATGCCGATCAGATGGATGCGCTGATGACGGAGCATCAATTCTACGCGATCATCAATTTTGCGGCTGAATCGCATGTGGACCGCAGCATCAACGATCCGCTCAATTTCATTCACACAAACGTCATCGGTACGAGTGTGCTGCTCGATTGCGCACGCCGGCACGGCGTGCAGCGTTTCATTCAGGTCTCCACCGATGAAGTCTATGGGTCACTGGGTCCCGCCGGTAAATTCACTGAGCACTCGCCGCTCGATCCGAGTTCGCCCTATTCGGCCAGCAAAGCGGGCGCCGATCTGCTCGCGCTTGCCTGTTACAAGACCTACGGCCAGGAGGCCCTGGTGACCCGTTGCTCGAACAACTACGGGCCGTATCAGTTTCCCGAAAAATTGATTCCGCTCATGATCATCAAGGCGCTGCGCGACGAACCACTCCCGGTGTATGGTGACGGCCTGAATGTTCGCGACTGGATCCACGTTACGGATCATTGCGCTGCCATCGTGGCAGCACTTTTCGAGGGGAAACCTGGCCAGACTTATAATTTCGGCGGGGACGGAGAGATGGTGAACATCGATCTTGTAAAGATGATCCTCGATAAACTAGGCAAACCCCACAGCCTGATTTCGTTTGTGACCGACAGGCCTGGCCATGACCGCCGTTACGCGATCGACTCGTCATTTTCGCAGCGCGGACTGAACTGGAAACCGCATCGCAATTTCAAGGAAGGCCTCGACGAAACCGTTCAATGGTACATTGAGAACCCTTCGTGGTGGGAGCCGTTGCTTGAGCGCGCCGGAAGATACTAAATCATTCTACTTTCTTATAACTCCCAATGTTGAAGTCATTGGCAGCTAATGGTTCTCACATAGGTAAGCATGAAAATCGTAATTCTGGGCGTAGGCGGGCGGCTTGGCGCGGCACTATTGCGCGAATATCGCGTTAAATTTGAGGTCACTGGCTTCGATCGCACCCAACTGGATCTCACCGATATGAATGGCGTACGGGAAAAACTGCAGGAGACAGGTTTTGACGTCCTGATCAACGCAACAGGTTTCACGAAGGTCGATCTTTGCGAAACGCAACCGGATCGGGCGTTTCTCATCAATGCGGAGGCGCCTCGCGTGCTTGCCGAGATTTGTGGTGAAATGGGCTCCAGACTAATTCACTTCAGCACCGATTACGTTTTCGACGGGGAAAAACGAGAGCCGTACACAGAAGGAGATGAAGCGGCCCCAATCAGCATTTATGGTGAATCGAAGCTGGCTGGAGAAAAAAATGTGCTAGCTACGCAAGACCGGAATCTTGTAGTACGCGTCTCTTGGGTTTTTGGACCGGATCGTCCGAGTTTTATCGATGCAATGATTAAGGGGGCACAGGAAAGTGAGCGCATCGATGCAATCGCCGACAAGTTTTCCGCGCCGACTTACACGTGCGATATCGCGGAGATGTTGCCACAGTTTTTCGAGAGAGGCGTCGATGGCGGAATCCTGCATTTCTCGAATGCTGGACAATGTAGTTGGCAGGAATACGCGCAATGGGCCCTGGACTGTTGCCACAACGCTGGCCTGCCTCTCAAAGCGAGAACGGTTGGCCCAGGTAAATTAGAAAACATGACCAACTGGATCGCGCGCCGCCCTGTTTATTCTGTGCTTTCCAATGCGAAATACACCAAATTGACCGGCATATCACCTCGCACTTGGCGGGAAGCCGTCTGTGATTATATTACGCGATTCTATTCAAAAAAATGAAAACCCATATTCTCACTCTTACATTGTCGTTCATTTTTTGCCTCACTGCGCGCGCCGAATTGAAATGGGAGCAAACTGCCGTTGAGCTGCACCCGGCGCGTGGTGACAAACAGGCGATCGGTCATTACAAATATCAGAACGTCGGCAAGACACCGGTTCATTTTAAATCGGTCCACGCCTCATGCGGCTGCACGGCTGCGCAATCGCAAAAGGATCAGGTCGGGCCCGGCGAAAAAGGCGAGATTACAGCCACGTTTAATATTGGCGATCGCACCGGCACTCAGGTCAAAACCGTGACAGTGGAGACTGACGAGGCCGCGAATCAGAAAACGGTCCTGACGCTCAAGGCTATTATCCCGCAGGAATTAGAGATCAGCCCGACTTTTGTGTTTTGGAAACAAGGGGAAAAGCCGGAACCGAAGACGATCACGGTCCATGCCGGGAAGGATTTTAGCGTAAAAAACATCAAGGTTACCTCGTCGAGTCCGGATTTTCAGACCAAAGTGCAGGAAACCGGCGAGGGACAGTTCAAAGTTGACGTCCAACCCAACGAAACGAGTCGGCAGCTTGCATCGACTTTGACGATCCAATCCGAGAATTCGCCCAAGACATTTTACGCCACCGCCCGCATCACGAATGCTCCGACTGCGCCAGGTGCTCCGGCTATTCAGAAAGCCCCAGGTGCTCCAGGCGCCCCGGCTGGTCCGACGGCCCCGGCTCGTCCGCCTGCGCCGGGTAGTCAAACACATTGAAATTTTCGCTTCCACGCCAGGCGCTTATTCTGGCAGCGTTCTCGCTTCTTCCCGGCGTAGGGCAGGCGATTTATTTTCGCGACAAGATCTCCTGGCAATCACCAATTCCGCCCTCGGAAATGGTGAGTATCGATCGAGCGCGCGGGTGGGGTGACAGCACCATTTGGATCGACGCTCGCCCGGATGACGAATTCGCTCGTGATCACGTGCCTGGTGCGATTTTGTTGAACGAAGATCGCTGGAACGAATTGCTGCCGCAGTTTTTAGCCGCGTGGTCGCCGGGGAAAAAGATCGTTGTTTATTGCAGCGCGCAAAGTTGCGATCTCGCCCGCGAAGTGGCCGAGCGTCTGCGTAAGGAAGCGCAGCTTACCGATGTATTCGTGCTAGAGGGCGGATGGGAAGCCTGGCTGAAGAAGAATCGTTAAAACGTTAAATCCTTAAATGGTTAAATCGTTTGTTTGGCGGATCCTCGATTTTATCATTGCCGCAATTTTCATCTATGCCGGCGTGCTTAAGGCACTCGATCCGGTTCAGCTCGCGCACGATATCGATCATTACAAAACTCTACCGTGGGCCGTGGGGGTCGGGCTCGCGTTTTATCTGCCCTGGTTGGAGATTTTTTGCGGTCTCGCTCTGATTTTTCGCCTCTTCTATCGGGGCGCATTGGCAATTTTGACTGCGCTCGTTGTGGTCTTCCTCGTGGCCACGATCGCTGCAAAGGTTCGCGGTCTTGACATCACGTGTGGCTGTTTCGGTCACGCGAGCCAGAACTGGAGTTTCCCGACGCACCTGGCGCTGGATTTGGCTATTCTCGTTGCTCTGGCTGCGCTTTGCTACTGCAGCGTAGCGCGAGCGCGGGCAAATGCCTCGCCAGTGCCCACGTCATGAGGTTTGGTGTCTAGACAGCATGATCAGGAAACTGAAGTCCGGTAAATATCGCTTGTACTCACGAAAGAAAAATCCGAAAACAGGGAAGCGCCGGAATTTGGGAACGTTTAAGACAAAGACGGCGGCCGGGAAACACGAGCGAGCAGTCCAGTTCTTTAAGCGGCATTAAATGTCGCGTGCTTCTGGAATTTTGAGGCGGTGCGATAGCCTGACGCTTTATTTTTGTCACGCTCGATTTTGTCGGCTTGATTGGACTATGCTCTGTATTTCACACTATCCGGGTGTAGC
Organism: Candidatus Udaeobacter sp.; assembly: GCA_035694525.1. Lineage (GTDB taxonomy): Bacteria > Verrucomicrobiota > Verrucomicrobiia > Chthoniobacterales > UBA10450 > Udaeobacter. The sequence goes on from DASSFL010000354.1 coordinate 4,773, forward strand.
CACCGATGAGACCCTTCCGGCTTACCCTTAGATGCTTGCTTTGTCTGGCGATTTTCGCGACGGCGGGATGCGGCCGAAAATCGACTGGCCAAATCGTCGGTGAACTGTCCGCCGCGCAATCACCTTCGGTTTCTAGTCCGGTTCAGTCGCCAGGTTCATCGGCGTTGCCGAGTCAGGTGCAATCGCTTCAGACGGGGCAGCGTCCAGCGCTCGATCTGTCACAACTGGAGAACAGCGTTCGGCCGGCAGTTATTTGGATCACAATCTTTGATTCGTCTGGCAAATTGCTGCGCACCGAGACTGCTTTTTTCGTTTCGGGCGATGGCAGATTCATTACGACCGCGCATGCAATCGAAGGCGGGATCAACGCTGTAGCGAAAATGGCTGATGGCCGAATTTATGATGTGAGCGGGGTCCTCGCAGCGTCCACAACGCTCGACCTGGCCGTTCTTCAAGCCGATGTGAAGTACGTGCCATTTCTGATGTTGAACAAAAATGCAAATCTCGAAACTGACAGGCGGGTCGGAGTCGTGGGCAGCGCCCTGGCCGGAACTGACGGAGCCCCTCGTGATGTGACCATCTTGACACAGCAACCCGATCGCTTGGAAATCCCGGGTCCAATTTCTTCAAATTCGATCGGCTCGCCTATTGTGAGCGAGAAGGGAGAAGTTGTCGGTGTTGTGATCTCGGCCGGTGAAAAAGCGACCGTTCGACCTTCGACTGCTGTGGAGTCGTTGCTGGGTGGAATTGCGTCGGACGCCAAACCGCGATGGCCGGAGGTTGCCCGAACTGTTGTTACACCGACACCCCCGCCTCGCCCGACGCCGAAGCCGCGACTGGTTTATGCGCCGGCGCCGGCGTTTCCTTCTGAGGTACGTTCCCGTTCAGGCGCGGCGTGGTCGGGCCGCTTCAGGCTAAACTTCAATGCCAGGGGAAACGTGACCAATGTCCAGGTTGTCCAATCGACTGGAAATATTGTCCTCGATCAATCTGCGGTCAGCACGCTTCGGCAGTGGAAATCCGCCCCCGGGCAGGAATGGGCGGCTACGATTCCTGTCACATTTCAAAACAGGTGAAGACCGAAACCGCAGCTGCGGGCTTTCGCGTAAAATCCGGCTGGGCAGCTGTTGTGTTGCTTACGGGTCCAATTGGTTCGCCTGCGCTGCGTGATAATCGGATGATCGATTTGTCCGATCCGCGAGTTCCCGAGACGCGTCAGCCCTACCACGCCACCTTTGGACAACTTGAAACGGACGCGAAGAAGATAAAGCGGCGCACGGATATCGTGCATCGCATAACAAAACAATCCATCACGGACCTTCTCGCAGATTATCAGAGCAAAGGTTACGGAATCAGGCGCGCATCGCTTGTGGTTGGAAGCCGGCTCGATCCTGCAACAATCCCGAATCCACACATCCGCGCGCATGCGCTCGAAGGCCAGTTATTTCGCTCGGCACTTGAGCAGGCTTTGAACGCGCACGAGATTCGCGCTGGTATTCTTCTTGAGCGCGATGCCTATGATAAAGCGGCAACGGAGCTTAAGAAACGCAGCGTGGATGTTCGGCGAGCGATACAAAATATTGGCCGATTCACTGATGGGCCATGGCGGGCGGAGCAAAAACTCGCTGCGCTCGCTGCGTGGTTTGCGCTTGACCACAAAATTCAGTTGGGAGCGACCAAGACGGGATGAAGATTCGCGCGGCAGTTAACGCCGATCGCGATGCGATCTGGAACATTTTTCATGAGGTGATTGCGGCGGGCGAGACGTATCCAATTAATCCCGACATCTCACGCAATAGTGCACTGGCGTATTGGTTTCAACCTGGCGCGCATGCTTACGTTGCCGAGCAACACTTAAGGCCCGGAGGAAAACAAGAGAAACAGATTGTCGGTAGTTACACCGTGCATCGGAATCAAGCGGGCGGCGGTGCGCACGTTGCGAATGCAGCTTTCATCGTCGCAAAAGAAGCGCGCGGTCGGAGGATTGGCCGCGCGCTGGGTGAGCATTGCCTGAACAAGGCGCGCCGGCTCGGTTTTCACGCCATGCAATTTAACTTTGTGATTTCAACAAACGAAGCTGCGGTGAAACTTTGGCGGGACCTCGGCATGAAGATCGTCGGCACGCTGCCCGGCGCATTTCATCATCCGGAAAAGGGATACGTGGATGTTTACGTGATGTACCGTTCGCTGCTTGAAGACCAGGCTTAGCCCATTTTCCCCAAACAAACATTGCAAAAGAGATGATTTCCTGTTGAACCTAGATGGATGCAGACGGTGATCCAAGTCATCACGACTGGGCGTGGATCGCTGCGGGAAAAGATCATGACCGATCCGCAGCTTCGGCGTTTCGATTTGATTCCAACTGAACACCAGCGGCCTGGGCGCCCGCACGGTTGGGCCAAAATCCATAGCGAGGCCGCTCACGGCGCGATCAATCTGGAGTGGCACGGACGCAGCAGCACTTTGATTTGCCGGGTCGTAACAAAACTAGGAAATAAGCCGAACTCGATCATCGGTGATTTCATCGATTATTTGTTGGCCCGTCATCAAAGCCGCATTCTCGCTATTCACATCATGCGACGATGAATTCCGAAAAATAGAGGTGACGAAGCATGCACGAACTTTTCATTACCGATGCGCCTGCGGCCACCGTTCTTGTGCGAGTTATGACCGGTAGTGTCTTTCTGTCCGCTTGGCTGGTTTCACGCAGAGCATTGGAGTTTTCCGGCTGAACGGGGTCACTGCGGGCTCGCACACTCTTCAAATTTCGTTGGACGGTTACAACAGCCTTGCGGGTAGCTTCGACATTGCGACGGGGGGTTACGACGATCGCGGAATTTCGCCTGATCCCCTTCGGCAATAAGTATCTGACGCCATACCGATTTCCCTCCGTCGTCTGGCGGTCAACGCGCTATGGACCGAAATCCGAACCGACCAGCCAGTAAGAGCAAACACGCATCGACTAAGTGTAGAGCGGGACTTAGAGGAGCGGATCGCGACCGTTCATGTCACTTTGTCATTGCTGTGTGGAGAGTAAATGATGCACAATCCGCCCGCATGAAATGGCAAATCTCACTGGCAATCTTAGCGGCATTATCCGCTTCATTCGCACTGGCCGAAGACTTCAAAACGATTGACGGAAAAGAATACAAAAATGCCAGAGTAAGCCGTGTCGAACCAGATGGGATCGTTCTCGTGACTAAGTTGGGAGTTTCAAAGGTTTACTTCACTGAATTGCCCAAGGAAATCCAGGAACGCTTTCATTACGATGAACAGCAGGCTGCTCAATTTACGTCTCAAACAGTCGAGCAAAATCGACTCGCTCAAGAGCGAAAAGTCGAAGAAGACGAGAAACGAGCCGAGGAAGTAGCAAAGCGTAAAGCGGAACAAGAAGTGCTGCGACAACAACGAGACGCTGAGATGCGACAACAACAACGGGACGCCGAACAGCAGCCGCAACAGCGAATACAGCGAGCTCCTGCATCGACTCCCTCCGTATCTCAGGAAGGGATACGGGAGCACACTTACGAAATTCTACAGGATCACATAATTTCAGTTGGCGGTTGGCGCATCCGACTCCGTCGCGGCGAGCAGTATCACGGAAGAATTCTAGTTGATCATGCTGAGATCGACGTCAACGGAATCTCGTATAAGGTCCCTTCCGGCATCTTGTCTGCACCAAAAGACTGAAAAGGTCCTGGGAAATCATCGCTGACAATCTCCGCAAGGCCGGTTGGAGTTGGGGCTGTGTCTCACCGATTGATTCCAACGGGCGAACGATCTGGATCGCAGACGCACATCGCGGTCACGGTCAGCGTTTCGTTGTGCGCGCGCGGATGAAAATTGACCGCGTTTGTGGAATTGGAAATGGCGATTTGTATCCACCTATTGAGCGAACAAATTTGAGTAAAAGTTTGAAATCTGTAAGGGCTTGCTGATACCTGTCCGCTCAAGCATAATCAGGGCGTGAAAAAAGCCGAGAGAAAGGCCTGGAAGGTCGCAATGGTCCGACTGGAGCGATCGGACAAGCGCCTTCACAAGTTGCAAGCTTCGGCGAACAAGGGTCACGAGACTATCGAAACGAGTTTTAGACAATTCGGCGGTAAGACAAAAAGAG
>DASSFL010000355.1:0-4986 GCA_035694525.1 Candidatus Udaeobacter sp.
CGCCAATTCCGCTAGAATCGCCTTTTGAACGTGTAGTCTGTTTTCCGCCTGATCGAAAATAGTTTGGGCGTGAGCCTCGAAAGTTTTCTCGTCGATCTCCTGGCCGCGGTGTGCTGGCAAACAGTGCATCACCAGCGCGTTTGGTTTGGCCAGTTTCACCAATGATTCATTGATCCAATAAGGGCCAAGCTCGGCCTCACGGCGTGCCTCCTCGGCTTCGCGTCCCATGGACACCCAGATATCGGTATAGAGCGCGTCGGCGTCGCGCGCCGCTTCCTGCAGATTTTCTGTGCAAATCACGCGTCCTGCCGCGCGCTTCCGCAGTTTGGCCGTCGGTTGATAGCGTTTTGGTGCCGCGATACGCAATTCAAAGCCGACCTTGCCAGCGGCGAAGAGCCATGATTGCGCTGTGTTGGACGAGCCGTCGCCGATAAACGTGATGACCTTGTCCTCGATCCTGCCGCGTTTTTCCTGGATGGTAAAAATGTCACCCAGGATCTGGCAAGGATGTTCGTCATCTGTCAGCGCGTTGACCGTAGGCACGCCGGAAAACTCTGCGAACTCTTCGATGTCGCGTTGCGCGTAAGTTCGGATTATCGCGCCATGCGTCATTCGCGCCAGCACCCGCGCGGTGTCTTTGATCAACTCGCCGCGCCCCAGTTGGGCATCCGCGGCCGTCATGTAAATCGATTCCCCGCCGAGCTCGCGGATCCCGACTTCAAAGGAAACTCGCGTTCGTGTTGATGGTTTGGAAAAGATTAGCGCCCACGTTTGTCCGGCTAGCGGTCTGGACGAAATCATGCCGCGATTCGCTTTGAATTCGGCCGTTCGTCGCAATATGCGATCGATTTCCTCGCGCGAAGTCTTTTCAATACTAAGCAGATGTTTCATGAGATTGCTTTCGTTGAAGCGCTGAACAGTTAAAGCGTTAAAGCGAAAGAATGACCCGGGATTGCAGATCGCTTCATCCTTTCAACCGTTCAACTCCTCAACGACATTCTTAATCGCGTGCAATCCTTCATCGGCTTCGCTTTCGCTCAAATTTAGCGGTGGCAACAACCGAATCACGGAAGTCGCCGCGGGAACGGTCAAGACCCCTTTTTCGTGCAATCGATTCACAACTTGAATTGCCGCTGATTTTTCTTCGTTTGTGAAAATTGGAAGCTTCGGCTCGAATTCGATCCCAATCATCAATCCCAAACCGCGAACGTCACTTATGATGCGCGGGTATTTACCTTGTATGCGACGCAGCCGATCGACCAAAAAATCACCGATTCGCCGCGCGTTTGCCATGAGATCCTCGCGCTCAATCACATCGAGAATTCGCTCCGCCACCGCGCAGGCCAACGGCGTCCCGCCGAACGTCGATGCGTGTGTACCCGCGGAGAGCAACCCACCAAACTTCGCTCGTACCCAAAACGCTCCGATCGGGAATCCGCCGCCAAGTGCTTTGGCCATCGAGATTCCATCAGGCAAAAAATCAAAATCGCCACCTTCCAAAATGCGCTGCCAGCTGTAAAATTTGCCCGTGCGGAAGTGTCCGGCCTGCACTTCGTCGAGCAAAAGAAGCAGGTTGTGTTCGTCGCACAGTTTTCGCAAACCGACCAAGTACTCCGGAGTCGCAATGGTGATTCCGCTCTCACCCTGGATCGCCTCTATTAGAATTGCGGCTGTCGATTTCGTAATCGCGGCGCGCATCGCTTCCAGATCATTGAATGGGACCTGTTTGAACCCCGGCACGATTGGCTCAAACCCTTTTTTTACTTTTTCCTGACCGGTGGCCGCGATCCCAGCCAGGGTACGACCATGAAATGAATCGACTGCTGTGATGATTTCGTAGCGCCCTTCGTCGTGACCGAATTTTCGCGCTAGTTTGAAAAGTCCTTCGTTCGCTTCTGCTCCGCTGTTACAAAAGAAGACGCGCCCCGGCGCAATGAGATCGACAATTCGTTTAGCCAGCCGCGCCTGTGGCTCGGTGTAGTAAAGATTCGAAACGTGAATGAGCTTCTGTGATTGCTCCGCGAGCGCCTCGGTTATTTCCGGGTTCGCGTGGCCGAGCGCGCACACAGCGATGCCTCCGCCGAGATCGAGATAACGACGGCCACTGACATCCCAGACATAACTTCCCTCGCCACGCTCAAGGACGAGGTCGAACCGCGCGTACGACGGCACAACGAATTGCTCAAACAACTCCTGGACGTGCTCTTCAATTGGGCGTTGGACGCCTGCTCGCGCTTTATCGGAGTTGGACGTTTGGCGTTGAGCTTTCTCTGTTCTCATTTCACCACCTCGGTCCCAACTCCCGCATCCGTGAAGATCTCCAGCAATAACGAATGCGGAATTCTTCCATCAATAAACTGCACTTTCTCCACGCCGCTTTGGATCGCGGCAATCGCGCTGTCCACTTTCGGCAACATTCCTTCTTCGATTACTCCGGCTCGCTTGAGCCCCGGCACTTCTTCGACGCGCAGATGACTCATCAACGTTGAATTGTCTTTGGGATCGCGCAGCAGTCCCGGCACATCGCTCATGAAAACAAGCCTGCGCGCATTGAGTGCGATCGCGGTCTTCGCTGCGGCAATGTCCGCGTTGCAGTTGTAGATTTTGCCATCATCGCCGCGCGCTGTCGGACTGATCACCGGCGTAGCGCCAAGCTGAATGCATGCGCGTAATGTATCGGTATCTACATCGGTAACGTCGCCGACGAATCCAAGATCGACATCATCACGCAACAATTTCCGGCATCGAAAAATGTCCGAGCCTGCAAATCCGCGCGTGCTCCCTCCAAAATGCTCGATCGCCGTGACAATCTCAGGATTGACTTCACGCGACAAAACTCGATCGACAATTTCCACCGTCGCCGCGTCCGTCACACGGTGGCCCTGTGCAAATTCGGCTTTTAAACCAGCGGTTTCCAAGGCGCGGGTGATCGCCTTACCGCCGCCATGCACCACCACTGGATTAATGCCGACGGCCTCCAGAAATACAATGTCGCGGGCCACACGGTGCCGTTCCTCTTCATCCGGCGAATCCATGAAGCTTCCCCCATACTTCACGACGAACACCTGGCTGCGAAAGCGTTGAATATACGGAAGAGCCTCAAGTAGTGTCGCCGCTTTCGAAATGATGGTTTCCATTCAACCTCCTAGCGTTGCGGGATCGCTCACGTTGCCCTTGTTAAACGCAACATAGTCTTCTGTAAGATCGCTCGCCCACATGGTAAACGCAGCGCGTCCTAGGTGAAGATTGACATGCAGTTCAAATTCAGGCGCGCTTGTAATCCTTGCCAGGGTTTTCAAAGCAAGATTTGTTGGCTGGCCGCGACGAAACGCGAAAAGCATCTCGCGGCTGCCCGGCTTCGCATAGCCAATATCGACAAGCGATTCGTTGACCCTTGCCTTCGAGTAACCGAGCGCGCACAGGATCCGTCCCCAGTTTGGGTCGCCGCCGCACCAGCTCACCTTCACGAGTGAGCTGTTAGCGATTGCGCGCGCGGCTGCCTCCGCCTCAGCCGCATTACGCGCACCGTGAATATGGAGGGCAACGAAGCGCGAAGCGCCTTCGCCGTCGCGCACAATCATTTTCGCCAGCTCCAGACAAGTGACGTTGAGCGCCGCTTGAAAAATGCCGAACTTCGAATCTCGGTCCGAGCCGGACAGGCGGCTTCCAATTCTCGGATTTCCAGCGCACCCGTTCGCCAACGCGATTACGGAATCGTTGGTGCTCATGTCGCCATCAACCGTGATGCGATCGAAACTTTGCTCGACTGCGATTCGAAGCGCGTGCTTTAGCAGTTTCGGTTCAATCGCAACGTCCGTTGTAATGAATGCGAGCATGGTCGCGTGCCTTGCAGTCATTCCTGGCTGAATCATTCCGGCGCCTTTGCAGATTCCGCCAATCCGCACTGTCGATGTTCCGATTTTAAGTTCGATTGCAATTTCTTTGCGGCACGTATCGGTCGTCATGATAGCTTCGGCGGCTTGACGGGCATTCGTTTCCGACCTTGCGAGTAACGGCGCGCATGCGCGAATCCCCCGCTCAACGTTTTTCATCGGCATCAGCACACCAATTCGGCCCGTCGAACAAACGAGTACATCGCCTTCTCTCAAGTTCAGGACTGTCGCTGTGGTTTCAGTCATTCGTTTTGCGTCGGCAATTCCCCGCCGTCCCGTGCACGCATTTGCATTGCCGGAATTCACCACGATTGCTCGAGCAAAGCGCTTTGCCGCGCGTGACGCGCTCAATTTCACAGGCGCAGCGCAAACCTGATTGGTGGTAAACATTCCCGCGACCGCCGCTGACGCATCCGAAACGATCAATCCGAGATCGCCTTTTCGCCCTTTTTCCGATCCTTTACCGGTTCCGAGGCGTTTAATGTCGCAAAAAACCGCAGCCGCCTTGAAACCCCGCGGTGCGCAAATTGAACCTTCGATTCTCTTGAAAATTTCGCTGTGGGACATTTCGGTCAGAGGCCGCTCAACTCACGGAATCTGCAATCCGGTTGTTTCGGGATAGCCCCGCATCAAATTGAAACATTGAATGGCCTGTCCGCTGGCGCCTTTGACAATGTTGTCGATCGAACTCATCAGGATCGCGCGGCCGGTGCGTGAATCCAGGCGCCATGCAATATCAATAAAGTTTGTTCCGCTAACGTTTTTGGTATCGGGAAAACGCTCGGTGCCGAGCAGACGCACAAACGGCTCATCGCTATACGCCTTTTGGTAAACGGAAGCGATCGAGTCAGCGTCAATCTCTTTGCTTAGACCAACGTAAATCGTGGAAATGATCCCGCGGTTCACCGGAACCAGATGCGGCGTGAATTGAATTGTGACTTTTTCCCCTGCGAACGCCGATAACTGCTCTTCGATCTCGGAAAGATGGCGATGTTTCGGGACTCCATAGGGACGAATGCTTTCGTTGCATTCCGCAAAGAGATAATCCGTTTCGACTTTACGGCCGGCCCCAGTCACGCCACTTAAGCTTGTC
>DASSFL010000356.1:0-4051 GCA_035694525.1 Candidatus Udaeobacter sp.
GTCATATAACTAGAATCGTCGGAAGCGAGAAAGAGAAAGCAGGTTGCCACTTCTTCCGGTTGGCCGGTGCGGCCGAGCGCGGTGTCGCTGCCAAAGGTCTCAACCTTTTCGCCGGGAAAGGTGGCTGGAATTAACGGAGTCCAGATTGGACCGGGCGCGACAGCATTAACCCTGATTTTTTTCTTGGCAAGCGCCTGTGAAAGCGAGCGCGTAAAGGCGGTTATCGCTCCTTTCGTGGCTGAGTAATCGAGAAGCGCCGGACTGCCTTTGTAGGCGGTAACAGAAGTGGTGTTGATGATTACGCTGCCCTCCCGCAAGTGCTTCATGGCTGCTTTGGTGAGGTAGAACATGGAGAAAATATTCGTGCGAAATGTTTTCTCCAACTGTTTGGCGGTGATCTTTTCGATGGAATCTTGAGGGTGTTGCTCAGCGGCGTTATTAACGAGAATATCGATCGCACCCAGCTCTTTCACGGTCTGCTCAACTGCACGACGACAAAAGGCTTCGTCGCCAACATCACCGGGGATGAGCAGACACTTCACCCCTTGGGCTTCAACCATCTTGCGCGTCTCCTCGGCGTCTTTGCGTTCGTTGAGGTAGACAATCGCAACGGAAGCTTCCTCGCGCGCGAAAGAGACGGCAACAGCGCGGCCTATGCCGCTGTCTCCCCCGGTAATGAGAGCGACTTTCTTTTCCAGCTTTCCGGTCCCGCGGTGAGAAGGCATCTCGAAGCGAGGCTTCGGTTCCATTTGATGTTCCCGCCCGGGTTGCTGGGGTTGCTTTTGCTTCGGACGCAGTTTTCTCTTTGTTGGCATATAGCTAGCAATGATGGTCTAGGAATAATCGTTTCTGAATGAAGGCAGGGATTCAACAAACCGCTGCCCAAACTGCATGGGTAATCTCTGAAGGAGGTGATTCCATATAAAAGCGCCCTCATCGCAAACCAAAAGACCGAATAGGGGTTGATTAACTGGCGACCCGACGTCCGCACGTACTGCTATTTTGCGATTTTAGCCGCGTTTATCGCTACGCTTTACCCTTTCGGTTTTCTTTTGCGCTTTCCGCTTTGGCGACACCTCAGTGGTACGCTTTAACTGCTCGTCTTGTTTCCTCAACGATTCCAAGGCCTTTTTAAGTTGCTCCGTATGACGGTCGTACTCCCCTGGCGTCCAATGTGTGTTCATGTCCTCATTGTTACGCGCTCCGGCTGCCATTTGGTTGCAGAGGAATCTCCCGGCTCGGTCAAAAATGTAGAGCCTGGCCTCATGCGGCGCATCCTGCATGCTTTACGGCTCACGCCGTGACAAAAATTTTGCGCTGCCTAATTTCGCTGTGATCGTTTAGGCGGTTTGTCGAAAATCGCACACAGTCCTTTTTTGTAGTGTCTCAAGCGAAACCCGTATTCCTTTGCGAATTGCGCTATCTTGGCCTCTCGATCTTTCTCGTTTGCTGGCCAAAAATGTTGCAATTCATCCTCGTAAGCCGCGTAGTGCTTACAGTCGCGAGTTTGTAATGCGCGTTCGATTTTCCCCGCCAGCCTTCTCATACCGCCAGGCAATAGTGAAGACTACGATTTTTTGCCTAAGGAACATTATTTTGTCAATGCTTTTCGGCAACGTGACCTGGCATGCCAGAGTTTCGTGATTGAGTTCAGCGCTGCATCTAACAAATCGATGAAGCCAGCGGCCCCTGATCCAAGGAACGTGGAGAATCTTGCAACCACACCCTGCCGCGGCTTATCTCTTTCTCGTTAGATATAATTCATATTATGATAAAGCCAATCCGCGGTAGTTGCTTGTGCGATGGAGTGCGGTTCGAGGCCGACCCGCCTTTCCTTCAGGCGAATCACTGTCACTGCGATCGCTGCCGTAAGCATTCTGGAACTGCAGTCTGTACTCAGGCCCGCGTGTTGCGAGGGCAATTTCGGTTGCTACAGGGCGAAGAGTTGATCAAAGTCTATGGGAAGGGCGAAGGCGCAGTTAAAGCCTTCTGTGTAAACTGCGGTTCTAGTTTGTTCGGCGGTGATTGGCCTGACGGCCCGCAAGTCTCGATTCGCATGGGGGCATTCGATGATGATCCTGGTATTCGACCGCAGTTTCACACTTTCGTAGAATGCCGCGCTGCGTGGGATACGATCACAGACGACCTCCCGCAATATCCAGAAAGGCGAGTCTAAGCAATCAATCGTTCACCGTCTCGCAACTGCTTTTTCTCTCTCCACGGCAACGACAAAGTGATATAAACGGCTCAATGAGGCGAGCCACACGTTTTGCGATTGGATTGCTGCTCTACGCAGTCGCAATTGCGGCGAACGCCACGAACGTAACCCTCGCGGACGCAAACGGTGGCGGCACGATCATTGTCGATTCCGCGCTTAATCTTCAACCGGTCGCGGGCTGCTTCTTCTTTGAGACCTTCGATCAAGTGACTCCTCCGGTACTGCCTCCCGGATGGATTGCAATTAACGCAATCGATCCTGATCGTATACTTTGGCAGACTTCTGATTCCGGAGACCCAAGTCCGCCAGCCTACTCCCTGCCAAATGCCGCGTGGGTTAACGATCCAGATATGATAAGCGATAAGTACCTGGACTCCCCCTCGGGTACCATCGACCCCAATGAATCTTTGTCGGTTCTAACCTTCTGGCATAACTATGCTCTTGAGGACGGGTTCGACGGCGGCGTCCTGGAGATCAGCCTCGACGGCGGTCCATTCCAAGACATTCTTGCAGTTAGCGGCTTCTTTTACCAGGGCGGTTACAATGGCACGATCAGCACCTGTTGTGGCAATCCCCTCGCTGGTCGCCAGGCGTGGACAGGCAACTCGGGTGGTTTCATTGAGACTGCAGTCGATGTGCCTCGCGGGCATACCATCGCCCTACGCTGGCGCATGGCGAGTGACTCCAGCGGTTCTGGTCAAGGCTGGAGGGTCGACGATATCTCCATTACGTGCGAGCGACCAACTCCTTCTCCCACCCCTTTTCCAACCCCGTCAATCACGCCGACACCTAGACCCACCCCAACACCTAGGCCGCGCCCAACACCGCTGCCTCGTTCGTAGTCTGAGGAGCTGCATCTGACCAATCGATGAAGCCAACTGCCCCTGATCGAATGAGCGCAAGCAGCCTTGCCACGACACCCTGCCGTGGCTTTTCTCCGTCTCGTTAGGTCGCCATGACTCGCACAATGAAGGTTAATCCTAGGCTATGTATTGTTGTCTGTGTTTGGGCTGCTTCGATCGTGGTCGCTCTTTGTGACGATGAAAAACCATCAGATGAAGCATTTAGCCGCTCTACCTCCGATTTGAGCTTTCAGATTCCGCAGTCCTTCAACAGATCCGGTGACAGTCGCAAGTATCAACAGACGGAGACTGGCAAAGCTGCGTGTCGCGATCGGATTTGGAAACACGGAAGTGACTTTATTGTGATTCGCCAGATGGTGATTCCAGATCCCGCGTGGGACAAAACGCCCGAGGAAATGTTCGCCGATGCCCGGAACGCTATGGTCGGCAGTGGCAGCATAAGGATTATTGCGGAGCATGATTACGAGAGGGATGGTTGCCTTGCTCATTCCTTCGCTGTCGAATTTCGGAAAAGCAATACCTTGTCTTTTCAGCGGATGGACTGCTTTCTTGCGAAACCCGATTTATACGTCGTAGTTTATATGTCTCCCAACGAGGCGGCACTGCAAGAGGCTGCCTGCCAAACGCTATTTAAGAGTCTCTCCATTAGAGGCAGAAGCCACCCCACGAGGACCTAACCAATCGATGAAGCCAACGGCCCCATCGCGAAGCAAATAATCACAGAAGCGTTTCACCTCAGCCGTCACGCTTCGTCCCGTGGCGACGTCGATTCAGTTTACTCCCTGTTCAACTGCGATGAATCGCGGCGATGGACTCGTCGGATCCCTTCAAGGTATCGAGCTCTTCCATTAGGCGTGCCTCGTAGAAGTCACATTCGGGGCAATCGCCATTTGGCTCGATCCATTCGGGATGTTGGATCCGGAGGTCGTCGTGAATCTGTTGCCGGAGCTGGGCGATTGAGTTCGACACT
>DASSFL010000357.1:0-17150 GCA_035694525.1 Candidatus Udaeobacter sp.
AGCTTTCGGAAGATTTGAAACAATTGCACGTGACTTTATTGAACCTGAAAGTTGTTACCACATACGCCAAGGAGCTCGTCGGAACGCTTGCCGCAAAGCCAAACCGCGTCATATTCAGCGGCAAACCAGCCACGCTAACGCCTGAGTCGGAAATTCTGAAAAGCTCTAAGCCCGTGCCTGCAAGAAAACCCTAGCTGCAGACGCAGCAGCCGGCGACAAGTCCCTCCGGGATAAATTTCTTCCTTCTCTATAAATATTTGGGACCTTCGCCCTCCAGTTTCCGTAGAATCTCTTAGAGGTCAGCATGGCAAAGCGCGGGCGCCCCCGAATACGCTCGGCCGAATACTGGCGCGCGTACTATAGACGGAAGCAGCGCGAATGGCGCGCTGCACACTACTGGCACGCGTATTACACGCGAAAACAACGCGAACAGCTGCACGGCCAGTCGGCCGGCCCTAAGACGGCGAAAACAAAAAGTAGCAGCGCACATCGTACATAACGGCGCTCGGCTGTGCAGAAATGGGAGGTAGCTGTCCAAGATGGCGACGCCTCCGCAGGGGACCTCGCCATGGCTACAGTTTTCGATAGCGCCACATCAATTTCAAAAAGCGAATGGCATCGCGCAGAGGACGAATTTTGCTCACCTGATCGGTGTAAACAGTCGTAATTGGGACCGATTCAATCCAGTAACCTTTACGGCTGGCGATAATGAGCGCTTCGGTGTCGTAATCGAATCGGTCTCCGCCGCCAAGTAACTGTGGAATCAAGTGGTGATCCAACATGCGAAAACCACACTGCGTATCGGGAATTTCCTGCTTACAAACATGGCTGATCTGCCTGCTCATGTACCGATTCACGACGCGTCGGATAAACGGCATTCCGACAAGGTTGTTCATGCGGTTACCGATTAAAAACGTCGGCTGCGTGGAGGAAGCTGCCGCCGTAAGGAACCGATCGATCTCTTCTGGAAGATGTTGGCCATCGGAATCGAGCAGGCTGACCCAGGTGACTTGTCGATCCGATCCGTCTGCCGCATAGCGAGACGGACTCGCTAGGGCGAGCCAGTGCGCTAGTCCTGTCTTGATCGCTTCGCCTTTGCCGCGGTTCTGATCGTGAGTAATAACTTCTGCGCCGGCTTCTCTCGCGCGTTGGGCTGTGCGATCGGTTGAGCCGTCATCGACCACAAGGACGTGATCGAGTTGCTTGCGTGTTCGACGCACGATGTCCCCGATATGTTTTTCATCCTGATACGCAGGAATGATAGCGGCGGTTTGTGAGCGAATCTCAGCGAGCAGATCACGCTCGGTCTCTGTCATCGGCGCACCACCGGATGAAAGTCGGCCGCGTGATAAGAACTGCGAACCAGCGGGCCAGAGGCGACATGGAGAAACCCTTTTCTGCGCGCAATGTCGCCGTAGTAATTGAATTGCTCCGGCGTGATGTATTCGACCACGGGTAAATGCTTCGCAGTCGGGCGCAAATACTGGCCCATGGTGAGCACTTCACAGCCGACCTCGCGCAAATCGTCCATGGTCTGAAAAAGTTCCGTCTCCTTCTCGCCGAGGCCGAGCATGACACCACTCTTGGTCACTACTCCCGACGACAGTTCCTTTGCGCGTCGCAAGACTTCGAGCGAGGTACGGTACTTTGCGCGCGAACGCACAAGCGGCGTGAGGCGTTCCACGGTTTCCATGTTATGGTTGTAGATATCCGGGCCGGCGCCGAGGACGATCTGGATGCACCAATCCTGTGCGTGAAAATCGGGAACCAGCACTTCGACAATTACCGAAGGATCCATCTCTCGAATCGCGGCAATGGTGCTCGCGAAATGGTCGGCCCCGCCGTCCTTCAGATCGTCGCGCGCGACAGCCGTGATCACGACATGTTTTAATTTCATCCGGCGCACTGCCTCGGCTACGCGCTGCGGTTCGTCTTCCTCCAGCGCGAACGGTTTAGCTGTTGTCACGGCGCAAAATCCGCATGCACGCGTGCAACGATCGCCAGCGATCATAAAGGTGGCTGTGCCCTGGCTCCAACATTCCCATCGGTTTGGACATTGCGCGCTCTCGCAAACTGTATGCAACCGTAGATCGGAAATGAGTGCCTTAGTTGAAAAGAAAACCGGATTGGATGGCAACCGCACTTTGATCCAGGGCGGCTTTTGTCCCTGGTGTAGTGCTGGATCAATCTTTGCGCACGACATGTTAGTCAATGCTAGCGCAACGTTGAAACGTTGAAAAGTTGAAGCGTTGAAGCGGGCGCTTCATCCCTTTAACGCTTTATCGCTCCAACGATCACAGTTTTGTTCTGCCTGAAAGTGCCGCTGAAAGCGTTAGCTCATCCGCCGATTCGAGGCCGCCGCCGGCCGGAATGCCGCGGGCAATACGCGTAAGGTTGACCGGCTTGTCCTTCAAGAGATCGACAATGTAGTTTGTTGTCGATTCGCCTTCGACATCGGCAGGCAGCGCGAAAATGATTTCGATGATCTTTTCCTGATCGACGCGTTCCAGTAGTTCTTTAATACGCAAATCGTCCGGGCCAATATGATCAAGTGGAGAGATCTTCCCTCCAAGAGAATGGTATCGCCCCCGAAAGGCATTGGTTTTTTCCAGAGGAAGAATGTCAGTGGCTTGCTCTACGACGCAGAGCAGCTCTGTCGAGCGCGAGGAATCGGCGCATATGTCACAGATTTCGCCGGTAGCAAAAAAACCACAAAGCTTACAGGAACGAATTGAGTGCCGCGTGTCTGTGATTGCGCGCGCTATTTGGTCCGGCTTATCGTCCCGTGCCCGTACCATCCAGAGTGCGATCCGCTCCGCGGAACGAGGACCGACTCCCGGCATTTGTCGCAGTTGTGCAACCAAATTCCGGATCGCGACCGGATATTCCGTCCTTCTCAACGCGCGCTCAGCTTTCTTCCAACGGCGACTCTGTTAACTGCAGGACGAGCGGCTCGAGGCGGCGAAAATAGAATTGCAATGCTGGATCGTCTTCTCCCTCGGGACCGCGGGCTTTCTGAAATTCGGAATACGCTTCCGCCCAGCGTTTTTCCCGATACAGAACCACGCCGCTCCAGAAAGAATCTCTTCGGGCGACATGCTCTGGTTTGGCTTCTGCGGTAAGCGAGAGCGGCTCGTAGACTTCGATTCGATCATGCGAATTCGTTCCGCTCACAAAATCGATTGGACGCGCAACGACCGTATCGCTCACGCTATCGAAAGTAGGCGTGTCAATCAGGATCCTTGATCCATACCGGTGATTCAGGCCACAGAACCTGCGTGCGAGTTCAATCGCTTCGCCACTGGCTAAAAGCGCCGGATGTACGCTGTCCTTCAGCGCGCCGGCAACGATCGCGCCTGAACTGATGCCAGCGTGCATGTCCCAGTCGGCAAAAGTTTCTTCGTTTTCCCGCCGCTGCTCGCGAAACTTCTTTGTCAGATCAAGAACCGCGCGCACCGCTTCCTCGGCGTGTTGACCGCCGGCATTCGGAAATCCAAAAATCGCAACGACCCCCTCCCCATCGGCAGCTTGTAGATAAGCTCCTCTCTCGATCAGTCCATCGGCAGTCTCACGAATAAATTTTGCCATGGTTTCAGCGAAACCGGCGGGGTCAGATGAATTCGTGAACCCATGTCGATTGGCAATGTCGCAGACGACCACACTCGCTTCGTAAGCTTTCGCCTGCCCATCGAACGGACCGTCGCTGACACGACGAAATTCTTTTCTCGAGAGGCGATCGGCAAAAATTGTGCGCACTAAATGCGAGCGGTCCCTCCGCAAAAAGACCGTCCAGCCTTCCACGAAGGCCACCGCTAGTGCGATTGCAAAAATGCAGGGTACCGGCTGGAAAAAGACCCGATAAAGAGAGCAGACCCACGAAAGCACAAGAAGCTCAACCAACAAAAAGCCGAACAATGGATAGTTTCGCGACCGTCCCGCAGGCGCGGGATTTCTCAGACTGAGCCAGGCAACACCAGCCGCTGTCAGCAAGACAAAAACGTACTGCCACTTTTCGCCCACGACCCTCGTTGCGCCGGCATAATCGGAAACAAGGTGCGCAACACCAGCCTCAAAGCCCGCTATGACCTTCGTTGCATGCAAGACTCCCACAACGATGGCGACAGCAACTCCAATTACGAGCGTTGTGATCAACGAGCGCTTCATGAACAATCAGGCTTTTTGAACAGCTGCGCCCGGGTAATAGGATTGCACGACCAGTTCACTTAAGAATTTATCCGGGGCATCCACGGCTCCGGCGTCTATGACGAACCTTGTCCGGCCGGTGTTCTTTTTGATCAGATTTAATCCGAATTGATAGTCCTTGAATAAGTGGGAGCAAAGATCGCTCATGGTCATCCGCTCAGCTTGCGCACGCTCGACCAGGCGCCGCACCGCGGCTTCCTCCAAAACAATTTCCAATCCATGTTCATTGTTGAATTTCTCCGCAAATTGACGCGCGCCGGATTCGAGCATTTGCGCTTCGAGTTTGTGCCCCTCCGCCATCAATCGGTCGAGCACACGCTGTGGCTCGCGCACGAGCGCAGCGGTAACACGCAACTGGCTCAGGCCGGATCCTGCCAGGTAATATTTGTAATCGCGGAACAATTTTTCGAATACCGTCAGCAATCCACGCGCGCCGGTTTTTTCCCTGGCAGCAGCTTCCGACAGTAGCCGTAGTGCTTCATCCTCGAAACTGATCTCGATGCCGTAAGCGCGAAAGGCGCGCTCATATTGCCGGAGCAAGCTACCCTCGGAATACTTCATGATGCTGAAAAGATCAGCAGCATCCAGGTCTTCACAAACCACGCGTATTGGTAGTCGGCCAATGAATTCCGGCTCGAACCCGTATTCGATAAAATCCTGCGTCGTCACGTGCCGGAACAATTCATTGTCCATCACCTGAATCGGTTCGGCGCTAAATCCGATCTGACCGTGACGAACGCGTCGCGCAACCTGTTCTTTTAATTTCTCAAATGCGCCGCTGACCACGAAGAGAATGTGCCGGGTATTGATCGTTTCCCGTTTTGCCTTGCCGCGGCGTTGAAATTCGAAAGCCGCCTGCAATTGCGCCTGCAAATCGTTCATGCTGCGTACGGCCACTTCTGTTTCCTCCATTAACTTCAGCAGCGTGGTCTGCACGCCCCGCCCACTGACGTCCCGGCCGATCAAATTTCCCGCTGCAGCGATCTTGTCGATCTCATCGATATAAATGATCCCGAACTGCGCCAGGTTTATGTCACCGTCGGCCTTGTGTACTAGCTCACGCACCAAATCTTCCACATCGCCGCCGACGTATCCCGTCTCGCTGAACTTCGTAGCGTCCGCTTTCACGAACGGCACCTTGATCAGGTCGGCAATGTGTTTGATGAGATAAGTTTTGCCGACCCCGGTCGGTCCGACCAAAATCACGTTTTGCTTGATGTATTCAATCTCCTGCGCACGCGCGGCATCTTCCTTTTCGAGGCGGCGCAGGTAATTGGCATGGTTGTAATGATCGCAAACGGCGATCGCCAGCACCTTCTTCGCTTCATCCTGCTTGATCACGAAGCGGTCGAGATGCGCTTTAATGTCGCGTGGCAGAAGATTGAATTCGAATTCCTCATGATCGGTCTTCTCCGGCTTTTCTTCTTCTTCTGCTGGCGCGGGCTCCGGCTCGGCAAAAGTCGCCACTGAGACCCGGTCGCCGAAGTTCTGTTTCATGAACTCCGTGATCTTGGTCTTCAATTCTTCCGGTGAAGGAAACTGCGGTGGTGGGTTTTGCTCCATATCGCGATCAGGAAAACGTCGCGTCAAAAATCACTTATGGCAATGATTCGTCTAAAATCTGACTCTCAGGGCCGCAAATTCGTTCATCCTCCATCTTGCGCCCTCGGCGTGTAAGCTGCCATCGTCTTCGGAGAAGCGGATCCACCTTTCACAAAACGCGAAGGTGGAACGTGTTGTCGTCAACGCGTTGTCTAAGGAGCTTGGGACATACCCGGGAAGAGGCCAGAAATCTGTTCCTTGTATTCAGGCTTGGCTCTCGCAGCGGCTTCAGCTAGTTCCCTCGCCGCTTCGGTTTGCCCGGTTTCACTGGCAAAGACAGCGCAACGCCACTGTCGATCTGCTGCGCCACGCGCTCCTGGATCGATGAACGATTTGGATACGGCCAGTATTTCCGTTGGCGAGAGCTTGTCCCACGTGATCCACGCTATCCCATACGGAAGCTTCATGGTGAGTCCTTCATCCGTGGCGCTCACTATGCCTGTGTATTGCGCGCCGGAGCTGTCTGTGAGGGTACCCGAGAAGTGCGCACGATTGAGATCGTCAATCAGATTGTTCTTCCAATCGAACATGAGTTGCGCTCTTTTCTCTGCAACTTCTTCTGCGGGTTTATAGTATCCGCCGATCAGTTTCACATTCCTGATCTCCTCAGCCGCTTGAGCAAAGTGGTAAAGTGCGACCTGCTCTCTATAACTGGCAAGTGCTTTATTCCACGGACTGCGATCAAACCAGCTCGTCGCAAACGCCGTCAGTTCCGTCCACGAGGGCAAAAAACCGCGCGCGATAACGAACAATATCGCAGCCGCCACCAGGGCCGGTAAAGCCAGGCGAATGAGAAGTGGCAGGCCGCGGAGCCAGCGTAAAACCCCTCTTAACCCTTCCAGGCTGCGACGAGTAAAGCCAGACAAGGCCGAGGACCAGTGTCGCCTGCGCGTCTCACCGCCCCTGGTTGGATCTTCCAATGCCAGCGCACGCCACGCTCGCTCAAGCTCTACTACGAGATCGTCATAGGAGGAAAAACGCTGCGCCGGATCAGCTGCGATCATTCGCTGCAAAACCTCTACCGTCGCGGCAGAAACGTCCGGTGCCGTCGCCTGCAGATTGAGTGGCCGTTGTTTCGATTCGAGCAACGCGGTCGCGGAATTTGTGCTGGCGGCGATTGGCGGTTTGCCCGCAATCGCATGGAACAGTGTTGCGCCCAAACTGTAAATATCGCTGCGGAAGTCCTCCGGGTCGTTGCTCAGCCTTTCCGGCGAGACATATTCGGGAGTACCCCAAACGACACCGCCGGTTCCCCAACGTTGAGTTGCAGTACTCGCAAGACCGAAGTCGCCGATTTTTGCTGCGTGTTCGTCGACAAACAGAATATTAGCCGGCTTCACGTCCCGGTGAATCAAACCTCGCCGGTGCGCAGCACGCAGTCCCCTTGCGACCTGGATGCCGATCTCGAGCACACGCGCTTCTGGCAAACGCGGTTGCAGCGCCATCAGATCGTCTAGGCTTCCATGATCGACCAACTCCATTACCACATAGAACTGGGCGTGATCTGTTCCCGAATCGAAGACCTGTATCACACAAGGATGATTTACGGCGGCAGCAATCCGGGCTTCTTGTTGCAGTCGAGCCTTATGATCTTCTTCGCCGCCAAGATCTCTGCGCAACAACTTTAGCGCTACGAACCGGTCCAGCTGCGTATCACGCGCCTTATAAACGGTGCCCATCCCGCCAACACCAAGCGTCTCGACCACAACGAAATGATCGAAGGTTCGCTCTACGCGGATTTTCTTGCCGCACGTTGGACAGGCGATGCGTACCAATGGCTCGACCTCTGTCGTATCGACAGTCGTTCCGCAACCCGGGCATATTTGGGCGGTGGGCTCACTCGCCATTGAGCAGCAATTGTAACATTCAGACCCTACAGAGCAAAACGTTGCACTGGCACACTTGCTGCGGCATTTGCAGGCGTCTCGCCTGCCAATTCACAAACTGCTATTGTCCGTTCAATTGTTCGCCATGCGAGATTAAAAAGTCGCGGCACGCGCGTTCACTTATCTATGAGGCAACTTTCAGCCGAAAAGTCGACTTTGATTCACCTTGTCGTATCAAGGGCCGAAGCAAGGCTTCGACTCGACCAATTTCTAGCGAAGCGACTTCCAGAATTCTCCCGGTCACGACTCCAGCAGTTGATTCGCGATGGGTTTATTCGACTCAACAACGCAAACAGCCGGCCAGGCCAAATCGTTCGAGGCGGCGATAAGATTCAACTCACCGAGCCGCCGCTGGAAAAAATCGAAACGCTGCCAGAGGAGATCCCCCTTGAGATTCTCTTCGAAGACAACGATCTCATCGTGATCAACAAGCCGGCCGGGCTTGTTGTTCATCCGGGCGCCGGTCATCGCGAACACACTCTGGTCAATGCGCTGCTCAACCACTGCAGGACGTTGTCGGGAATCAGCGGGAAAGAGCGCCCGGGCATCGTTCATCGTCTCGACAAAGAGACGAGCGGCTGTCTTGTCGTCGCCAAGAACGACGCAGCCCATCGCGGATTATCCAAGCAGTTTGCTGACCGTGCCGTGGAGAAGATTTATCTTGCGCTGGTGGCTGGAAGATTGCGCAAGGCGGCGGGAGTAATCGAAGAAAAAATCGGACGACATCCAGTCCACAGGCAACGAATGAGCGCGTCTGCTTTGCGCGGACGCGCGGCCAAAACCGAGTATCGCGTCGTTCGGTCGAGCGAGCGCGCCAGTTTGATCGAATGCCGGCTGCACAGCGGACGGACCCATCAGATACGCGTGCATCTTCATCATCTCGGTCACCCGGTGCTTGGCGATAAAGTCTACGCGCCGCGGCTCGCAAACGATTTTTCGCGACAAATGTTGCATGCTTGGAACCTTGGATTTCACCATCCTCGCACTCAGGAATGGAAAAGCTTTAAAGCGCGATTGCCTGACGATTTCGCAGCCGCGATAAAACTGACAATCGAATCTTAACAAGTATGAAGCAGCGAAAACTTGGACGGGGCGGTCCGATTGTCTCGGCGATCGGTCTTGGTTGCATGGGGATGTCGGATTTTTATGGCGCACGCGATGACGAAGAATCCATCGCGACGATTCATCGTGCGCTGGATCTCGGCATCACGTTCTTCGATACCGCTGATATGTATGGACCATACACAAACGAGCAATTACTCGGACGTGCACTACGTGGCCATCGTCACCAGGCCGTCATTGCTACAAAGTTTGGGATCTTGCGTGATCCCGCGCGGCCGGACTACCGCGGGATTAGCGGTAAGCCGGAGTACGTCCGTCAGGCTTGCGAAGGAAGTTTGCGCAGACTGGGCGTTGACGTGATCGATCTCTATTACCAGCATCGCGTCGATACAGAGACGCCGATTGAAGAGACCGTTGGCGCCATGGCAGAGCTTGTGCGCAAGGGCAAGGTGCGATTTCTCGGTCTATCGGAAGCCGGCGTTGAGACAATCCGGCGCGCGCACGCCGTTCATCCCATCACGGCATTGCAATCAGAGTACTCACTCTGGACGCGCGATCCCGAGAATCAAGTTCTTGGTGTTTGCCGCGAGCTGGGTATCGGTTTTGTGCCGTACAGTCCACTAGGCCGCGGGTTTTTGACCGGACAAATTAAGCGCTTCGAAGATCTGGCCGAGGACGATTACCGGCGAATTTCACCCCGATTCCAGGGAGAAAATTTCCAACGCAATTTTGCGCTTGTGAAAAGAATCGAAGAAATCGCCCGCGAGAAAAAATGTACTCCGGCGCAGCTCGCCCTTGCCTGGGTGCTCGCTCAGGGACACGACATGGTTCCGATTCCCGGAACCAAACGTCGCAAATATTTGCAGGAAAATGTGGGCGCACTTGATGTCGCTCTTACCAGTAAAGATCTGGCGCGTATTGATGAGGTCGCTCCTCACGAAGCTGTCGCCGGCGGGCGTTATCCCGATTGGGCGATGGAGATGGTAAATCGGTAAAAGAACGAGAGACTGGGAGCTCACGTACAACTAACCACTCGAGCAACCCGCGGGGCCGATTCGTCTATACGACTCACTGGGTGATGTAGTCGTGCTATCGAGTGCTAAACCTTCGTTGATAGATTTCGATCATCGTGGCCACTGCACCAATTGCGCTGCAGACGAGGGAGAGCTCCGATTGCGGATCGATTTCCTCCCAGCTATCAACCTGTCCTCTCAGATCGCGAAGCAGAGTCATGCTCTTCGGATCGCTCGGGTAGCACTTTTGCAACGTGGCTGTCCACCGTTGCCTCACATCGTCGGGCCAGTCACGATTTCGCGAAATCGTATCCCCGATCTGTATCAGTCGCCCGATGATCTTGTCGTCCAAGGTTTCTTGATCGTCTACATCGCTCGACTCGTCGACGTCGTATGGCGGCTCGTCGTCCGGAGGCACATGCAAACCATGTAGCGCTGAAAGCGCATCGCCACTTAGTCCAGCCTCAATCCTTCGATTCACGTCCGAAATCCAGCGGTCCTTTTTTTCGTCCCAGACTTTGTCGTCGGCTCGCTTCTGAATTTCGTCCATACGTTTGTGCCCCTTTTACTCGCGGGACTCTTGCTCAACCGTTTGTTCCATCCTAGCGCAATTCCTAACTAATGGCAGGCAATTCCGGCTCGCTTTACTCTGGGCTCTTTACTCTATCCGGCTCGCTGCGGCACCATTGCGCTTGCCAGCATTGTCTGGACGATCTCGCCGTGTTGATTCGTAGTCACGTTGCGCAATCGAATGATCCCGTAGCCCGGCTTGGATCGCGATGGCCTTAGATCGAGAATCTCCGTTTCAACGGTAAGCACGTCGCCCGGTCGCACCGCATTAGGCCAACGTAACTCATCAACACCAAGCCCGATGGCGCCCTCGGCGAAGTTCAACGTTTGCACAAAGAGTCGCATCGTAAGGGCAGCCGTGTGCCAGCCACTCGCAATTAGTCCTTTGAAAAGTGTTCGCTCTGCAGCTTTATGGTTCAGATGAAACATCTGCGGATCGAACTTGTGCGCGAACTCGATGACCTCCTTCTCCGTGACATTTAGCGGCTCGGATCTAAAACGGTCACCAATTTTCAAATCATCGAAGTAGTGCTCTTTCATTCTGTCTCTCTTGTTCATTCTACAATGGCGAGACCAATTGATGCGCCAACCTGCGGGATTGAGCAATGCTTAATGTGTGGTGCCGGGTGCGGACCATTAATCATGGCCTATTGACGACGGCGTTGTAGTCCCGTGTTCTCGTTAGTCAGTATCGGCACACTTATGAGACTGGTTCTACGCTCGCAGCAAGCGATGTAAAACTGGCCTGTGCCAACGACGCGAACTGGCTCTTGTTCGACCCAGATTACGTCCTGAAACTTAGGCGAGTAGAACATGTATTAACAATCAACATCAAAGAGGAGGCATCATGAAAACATTAGTTATCACATTCGGCTGGCTGCTACTTGCTTCATTAGCATTTGCGCAGCCGGACTCGACGAACAAGAAACAAACAACCGCAGAACAAATAACCGTAACGGGAGCGATCATCAAAATGACGGTTGAGGAAGGTGCTGCTGCCAGTTATCAGCCCACCAACACGCTTGTCGTTCGCGAGGACGGGTCCAATAGTCCGGGCCGTTATGTCCTGAACGGACGAGGTCACGTGTTGAACAAAGCCGGCCAAATCGTCCAAACTGCGATCAAACCCGGCGCTCGTGTGCGTGTCTTTTACGCGAACATGGGTGATCTGCGTACGATTGATCACGTGGTTCTTTTAGACTGACTCTGCACGGACTTTCAGAGAACACTAATAAAAGCCGCAGGGTTACAAGCCCTGCGGCTTCTTTTTGGATAGGTGACGCGCTGCGACATCCAGACTTCGTTCGAATTCTCATGAATTAGAAGATCACTTACCCGCTTCCCAGACAGGCAGAGACATCCGGATGCCGAAATAGATTCGATCCATTTGTGTCTCAAATAAGAGAGGCGACCAATAATGAGGACCTCACTTTTATTTGAATGAGTTGGAGGACAACGAATGAATGGAAAGTTTCTGTTATTCGGCCGGAATGAGATTGAGAACAGTTTGTTGGGTTTTGTCGATCGCAAGATTGGCGAACAACGCCGAGACGAGCGGCGACTCGCCGAACAGCGCACCACAAAGCACCGATTCCAGGCAAGAAAATCGTGCGTTGCCGATGCCCGCAGTTATCGCGTTGCTCGACGATTGCCGGTGTTAGCCATCGCACTATTCGACAGAGCAACAACCAATTCCCGTCAGGCTGCGCAATAAGTTTTCGAAGAAACATTTCAGCACTGCACTGAGCGGTTCGCTTGCGCTTACAGAATGAGGGGCTTAGGAACCGCGGAGGCCCCGGGTTCCAATCTTCGAAATATTGCCTCGTACCGAACGCACCGTCAACAATTGCAGCCGTCCAACCCCGGGATTTGGCGAAAGCTTGGATTTTTCTCTCGCGCTCTGACCGCGCAATCCCTTTGCGTGGCCAGCAACGCTCCAAATCGCCCTCAAAAACGACGCAAAATGAGCGTTCTTCAAGTTGTGCTGCGACATGTTTGGCTAGTCTTTTCATATCTTGATGAGTCAATCCCACTCGCCTTTGCCACAATTGAACATCCGCAACATTTTGTGATATCACCGAAGACGTATTCATCGCTCCCTCTGCGGAGAGATGTCATCTTACAGATCTCAAACGTTTGCGCGCGTGCGCGCCATTGTTTGATTGACGAAGCAAGTGCGCCGCATCGCGTTTGCTATCTATTTTGGTCATGCGTTTGCAGAGCCGTTCAATCTCCGAATTATCAAGCGGCTTGTGTTTTCCTCCGTTTGTAGCGATGGAGTCCGCTTCTCTTGCTGCGGGGTAGCTAAGCCATCGTCGTAATGCGGCCAAGATCGTGTCACGTTGTCGCTTAGTGAGTTTAGCTACCATTGGTCAAATCTGTGTTTTGAACCCCGAGTCTCTATCAGGCCGACACAGTGTTGTCACGTAATTGTAACATTAAAATATCCGTAGGCTGCGAACTCACAACGGTTCGGATCCGCGTTTTCATTTGGGCCACGGCTGGAGCATCGGGAATCGGCGCGAAAGCAGGAGCAGTCTCAGAATGGCTGAAGGTAGTGCGCAGGGCGGAGAGAGATTGAACACGTCGATCGGAATCAAAAAAATCCTGTACAGCTTTGCAACGCGCGGCGCTTCGTGTTTCAATGCAATTATGAAACGACCAGCACTTTTAGCGCTGATAATTTTAATGCCCGCGCTACTCCGAGCGGACGAGAAAGAAACAATGCTCCAAGCGTTAGGCCAATTCGAGCAGGCGTGGCGTTCAACAACGCCGTGCGAAGTGAGCAGCAATGCGTGTCAAACCCGCGAGATTTGGCTGGCGCAACAAGCGGCACAGGCAGCAGATCGCTACCTTACGACGCCGGATGCCAAAGAGAGCGATTGGCGCTTAGTCGCGCAATCAGTCATCAAATACAGCCAAGCGCGAAGCGAAGCGTATGCGGCATACGTACGCGACCGTAATGAGGACCCGGATGCCGCCGAAAAGGCGTACCATTCAATCGTTGATCCGCTGGAGGAGGACTTCAAAGGGCAACTGAAAGCCGCCTTGGGAAGCGACGAAAATTCCCGCGAGATTGCACAGCGTTTTGGGCTGGTTGATTTTTGAAGTCCTCGATCCACGAGTACGAACTCCGCCCGCGCAAAGATAAACGCCGCTTCGTCTAATCTCCGATGCGCTGCCATTCGGCGGGCTGTGGTACACCCACATCTCGGGTGCTATCGGGTACGTGGGAGCTACAGCCGCGCATGACTGTGATCCGCGTTTACAATGAAACCGGCAACGTTATTGAAAGCACGAACACGCGGCCGTTTTCAGACGGCCGTGATGGCAAAATCTACTAAAAATCTTCGTTTTCGGATGACAAAACGGCAAGATGCAATCAATAAAAGAATGAGGGAGGAGATCAAACTGCAGCGACGAAAGCAGCTATGGCAGAAGCGAAGGTCGCCAATTAAAGGCATAGGTTTGTTTGCTGCTCTACCAATCAGAGCAGGCACGCCGATCATCGAGTTCAAAGGCCGCGTTATCCCCTGGGAAGAAGGCGCAATCATGTTACTGCGCGGCGCGAACCATGTTATCAAGTTCGATGCCAAACACGATATGGATGCCCGACCGCAGTGGAGTCCGGCAGGCCACGTCAATCACGGTTGTTATCCCAATTGCGCCATAAAAAAGAAGCGCGGTGGCCTGTGGTTAACCAGTATCCGGCCAATTGAGCAGGGCGAAGAGCTCTTAATCAACTACGACTTCGAACTGGGCGAAGAATTTGAGTCGTGCAGGTGCGGGCATCCCCGTTGTCGCGGGCTGATGCTCCGAAGAAAAGACTGGCCGAAACTGCGCAAACTAATGTCCAAGGTTTTATGAGGCTGACCTTTAATTGCCCCGGGTCGCAAACGCAGCGAAGTGTGAAAACCATTTTGTTAGCCGCTACCGCGCTTGCTGCCCTTACCGGTTGCCAAAGTGCTGCGGAGAAGCAACGCCCAGAGGCGGAAACGCACTCAGGTGACCTCGCCAATTGTGCGCGGATTCGCGAAGTGCCGGGTGGCTGTGAAGGAAACAAGGGTTTTACAGAGGTATACGTTGACAACATGCACAAGAACCAGGCGGTGCGAGCGACCGTTCGAAAGCACTCGCAGCAAGGCGACGACGACACGGAATATGCAATTGCGGAAGGTGGCCAGCTCTTTATCGGCTGCGGGGAAGGCGGCACCAGCTTTGATGTTGTCGGCTGCCAGGTGTTGAAGGGTAAAGCTGAAAAAGGTAATTAAGCGATAGCTGAATTACCGTTTCTAATTCCCGAAAAGCCGTCAGCTTTTCATCCGCACGCGCGACGAAACGCTTTCCGTCGGCGCAATGCGCGTCAACAATCCAGATGTTCGCCCGTTGGAATCAATCGCTGAGACACAGCCCCAACTCCAACCGGCTTTGCTGAGATTGTCAGCAATAATTGATTTTGTCCGAGTATTAAAACTGTGCGGTTCAGGCGACGCATTGAAATGAAATGCCCTTGCACCGGGGACATCGGCCGGCTGCTTCTGATGGAACAGGCCGAGTAAAATGCTTAGTATACTTACAATCTTTGCATCTCCACCGCGTCGAACGCTCCTCCTTCGATTTTTGAAGTTGTTTAAGGGCGAAACCCGCGTATTCCCGGATTGTCCCTAAGATGGCCTTGAGAGGTTTTAACGGCGTTTCGGCCATAGATTGAGTTCGAGTTGCTGCGCATGCTTGCGTGGTTTTCGTCGCGGCAGACGTATTCGGGATCGTCGAAGTTTCAGCAGCAGGCCTCGCGTCAGTCGTCCCATGTTCTAATGAACATATATTGCGAAATTCTCCGGTCAAGGCGTTCTCAAGTGAAACTCGCGATGGCTCGCGCCTCGGTTAAGGTGTGATCTCGCAGGGTCGCCTTGACCCTTTTTCACTTCTTTTCTTTAGCTGCGTGACCGCGCATCTTGTTCCTGCACTTTGCGATGCTCTTATTGATGGCTATTTACTTTGGCTTTTCAATTTACCGGGCAGCACGACGACGCGCTCGATGCCATACCAAGTTCCGTTTAATGACCTGGCAAGTGATGGGTATAGCTGTTGCGTCCTGTTCGTTGCAGTTCTTCACCGCTGACCCGTACGACGTTGAAGGTGTTAGCCTCCGCCGCCCAGCTTCCACTGTCATTGAGTTCGATCCAGCGACCAGGCAGACGACTTCCAGTAAACGCGGGTACCCAAACCCAATGGCGCCCTTTCTTCGCGGTTACAGATGCCCGCGACGCTGGCGCTGCCCCCAGATCAAAATTCAGCCGTGTCGGCTCACCCGACTCGATCGTTGTATTATTGATGGAAGTTTTGACAGCGCCGTGCACAACCAACGTGATTCGGTAATTGCCTGCGGGGAGACCATCTAAAATGTAACGGCCGTTTACATCCGTCTTGACGGTTGTGAGCAATCTCCCACCATTTTTCGTTTCGATCCGAATATCCGCGCCTTCTATCGGATGTCCTTTAGGATCCTTTACGATCCCTTCCAGCACCGGGTTTGCAGCCCGCGCGCTTGCGACAAAAAGAATCAGCCCAATGAAACCAACAATTATTTTCTTCATCGTAATGCCTCCAAAGTTCTACTGATGAAATTTCTGAAGCTGGTTGGGGTTGAACAAGAACCAGTTATTATTCTTGCCGTAGACCAGTTTATCATTTGGGCTGTCGTTGCTGTGCTGGCGCTCGTGGCCTTGATTTACTTGTTGTCACCAATGAGCCTGCTCGAGGACATTACTACTCGCGGCGCGAGGATCCGGACGCGCTTACGGGAATTGCTGCCCCGGCACAAATATGCTGGCACTACTAAGAACATGGTGCTGGCGGCATACGTCGATATCGCGCTGGACCATCACAAAGCGATCTGGCACCTCCACAAGTCCGGGTTAAATGGGTCTGCGCTCGCGATGGTGCGGTTGGTGTGGGATCCCTACCTGCGCGCTCTCTGGATTAACAAAGTCGGCACTGAACAACAAATTGAGCAAGCCAGCCGCGACGAATTGAGGTTCCCGACGATGCCCAAGATGCGCGAGGACATCAAACACGCCTATGGCGATAAATCCGACCCTGAACAAATGGAGAAACTCGACGAGTTCTTCCAACGCGTTAAGGAGGCGTGGGAAGGGATGTGCAGCTACACGCGCTCTGGCGGACTGCAGATTGGTCGGCGCTTTACGTTCGATGAAGTGAAACCGAAATATAGCGAAGGTGTCATTGCCGAAGCACTCAACGCGGCAACCCTAGCGCTGCTGCTTCTCCTGCAAATGTTCTTTGTCAGTATGGCGTGCTATGAGGAAGTAAAGGAAGTCCTGACGCTGGTGGAGCAGAATATGGAATTCGCTAAACGCCTTCGGACGGGTCAGTAAAGCGGAACTGAATTCGTCCATGTCCGCTTTTTGCCTCACTTTCCCCAGGTAGAATTGCCGAAGCGGACAAGGACATGACTTTTCGAGACTACAATTCCTAGCGAAAAGGCGGGGTTCTCCGTCTCCGCGGGTCGGCCTGACATTGAAAGGACCCGACACGGGGGGCTCAACGCTTACGACTGGCTGAAGAATGCGCTTGCATCCTCCAGTCTTTTTCGGGAACACTTCCCTCTGTGGAGGCAGTTGCGACCATCTTGCTCCGTATAGCTCTTGCGCTAGCGTTCCTTTCGGCTGTGGCTGACCGTTTCGGATTGTGGGGCAAGCCTGGAAGTCCGGGCGTAAGTTGGGGCAACATGACGCAGTTCAATGCTTACGTAGCCAAGCTTAACTGGTTTTTGCCGACTGCGGTCATTCCG
>DASSFL010000358.1:0-1804 GCA_035694525.1 Candidatus Udaeobacter sp.
CACGAAGGTCGCATTCGCGAGGGGTCGTGAACTGGGAGCATCAGCCCGGATGGGGCCGGGCCGAGCGGGATTGATCGTAATGACTCCTTCGATCCCCGTCTCCGAACCAGATTGCGTTTGGCCTGGTAAAAAACCCGCGCACATGGTCAAAACCATTAGAATGATTGGAACTTTTCTGAATGGCATTTTCAAATTTACTCGTGCAACGCCTTGGCAGTCAATAATGTCGAAGCACGAAGGATTCCGAATGACGCAATGACGAACGTCCTTCGGGCTTAGTACTTCTTTCGTCATTCGTCATTCGTCATTCGAATTTCGTCATTAATGGCGCACGATTCTTTAATCTCGCTTGAGCCTTCGTGACTACGCCTCAACGAATCAGGTTGCTTTGCGCACTTGACGACTGATTCGTTGCGCCGAAACTTTTCGCTCTCCGCTGGTAATCTATGAAGCGATATTTGCCTTTCGTCATTGTTGCGGTGGTCGCATTGGCCACCATCGGAAGCGGTGCCATGCTCTACCGGGCAAAGCGACCGCATGTTTTAGCCATTCCCGAGGACAAGACACTCTCCGCAAAAAGCGGTGCGGAGTCGCCGCACATTCGTGGTAATCCGGACGCACAGGTGACGCTGGAAGAATACGGCGATTTTCAATGCCCGCCGTGCGGTATGTTCTCGGCGTTTCTCGGCCAGCTCGAGAAAGAGTACGATTCGCGTTTGCGCGTAGTCTTTCGGAATTTTCCGCTTAAGATGCACGAGCATGCCCGCGAAGCGGCGCTGGCTGCGGAAGCGGCCGGACTGCAGAGCCGTTTTTGGGAGATGCACGACGTGCTCTATCGGGAACAAGACTCCTGGAGCAAGGCCCCTAATGTGCGCGAATTGTTCGAATCTTATGCGGGAACGATCGGACTCGATCTTGATAAGTTCAAAAAAGACATGGACGGCGAGCAGGCCAGGGCCCGGGTCGATGCCGATCGACAGCGCGGCGAGTCACTGGGGATACAACTTACTCCAACTCTGTTCATTAATAATCAGCCCCTGGATCCGAAAGACAAAAGCCCGGAAGGCATTCGCGCCGAGATCAACGCTGCGCTGGAGAAAAAACCGCAGGCATGACCGTATCGCGATTTCGCACGATCATTTACATCGTTGCCGCGATCGTTTCGCTGGCGGGGCTGGCAGATGCAACATATTTAACCGTGCAGGCGCTGACCGGCGAGACGCTGGGCTGTGGCGGATCAGCAGATTGTTTCAAAGTCCTCGGCAGTGCGTACGCCAGAGTAGCCGGAATTCCGGTCGCCTCGTTTGGAGTGCTTGCTTATTTCAGCGTGTTCACCTTCGCTACGTTCGCGGGGTTCGGCTACGCGCGCGCACGCATATTTCTGGTTCTAGCCGTCGGCGCGATGTTTCTCGGTACGCTTTGGCTGCTTTACGTTCAGGCCTTCCTGCTGCATGCGTATTGCCGCTTTTGCCTGTTCTCTGCGGCAACCACGTTTCTGCTGGCAGGGCTGGTGATTGCTCTGCCGCCCGGACGAGACAGATCGGTCTCATAAGTCGTCCACTCTCTTGTCTTGCCCATTCTCTTGCTCTCGCTCATGATCTTTAGACTCTGTCGTGGACCACGAGCAGGACTATGAGTAAGAAAGGATTATCAGGCTTATGCGAATTCTGGTGATCGAAGATGAAAAGAAGACGGCGGCTTTTTTGGCAAAAGGCCTGCGCGAAGCCGGTTTCGTTGTCGATGTCGCCCCTGACGGCGAGGCGGGGCTGGCGGCGACGCGCGCGAGCAAGTTTGACCTACTCAT
>DASSFL010000359.1:0-10685 GCA_035694525.1 Candidatus Udaeobacter sp.
AGGCAGAAATCAGCGGCGGATTTTCGTCTGTCAAAGGAAAGCGATCGTTACGCGATGCCTTCGCGATCTCTGCGATACAGATTACAGATAGACGACTTGGCGAGGCTGCAACCAATTCCCGTTAATTCGCGTGATTCGCGGGCCTTCCATCCTTTAGAAATTCGTGCTGATTTGTGGTTGATCGTTCACCCCGGCGGATGAAATCCGAACTCGCTCTGCAATTTCCCCCACAGCCAATCGACGAAACTATTCTTCCTGATCGCAGCAGCATTTGTGGTGGCCAGCGTTTCTGCTTTGTCCACCTGGCCGTTCAAACAGTAGAGATAGATAAGCAGATACGTGTCGTCGAGACTAAACAGGCCACGATCTTTCTTATTCTCCAGCAGGCGAATTGCTCCGTTAATGTCTCGTTGCGCAAGTGCTCCCGCGACCAGGTCTTGCATGGCTTCCAGCGGAGGCGGCTGCGATTTTTTCGCTACACGCTGCGCAAGTGACAGCCGCAACCCGTCACTTCCCAGCACCTCCAGGACTGGTATTCGCAGGTGGGAATGGCGCAGATAAATATCGAGTTCGGCCAGCTGGTTGCTCCCAATTGTTTCGGAAGCGTATCGCATCTCGCGCACGGAGAAGAATGATTTGAGCGATTCGTTTAGCGTCTCCGGCCAAATGCGGTTGATGATCGGGGACCAACCAAAACGGTAAAGGGCCGACGATGCGTCCATATAAGTCGAAGTGAACTCTAAATTTGCCTGCTCATCCCATACCGCATCCGTTAGCCGCTTGGGATAATTGTCCGTTAAGGGCGCTACGTCCCGCGTGATGCGATCGATCTCATCGCCGTCCATCAAAAACAATGCGGCCAATTGTTGTGGAACTTCGACGCCGACCCGCCGTAACTCCTGGCCCGCCGCGGCGGGCTCGCTCCACAATCGCCGTAACTCCTCTTCGCTAACACGGTGTCCCGGACCTTTGATCCCCATCATGATCCACTGCTGATCGGAGCTGGCCCAAACCAAGGTGTTGGGAAACGCGTTGTGAAACGCGCGAAGAATGGCTTTCGCTTCTTCTACTTTCACCTGGTTAATCGGTAGCCAAAAGGTGGCAATCCCGCCTTCCTTCAAGCGGCTCTTCATCAGAGAAAAAAACTCTTCCGTGTAGAGGTTAACCGAACCAGCGACTTTCGGCGGAGGCGGTTCGCCCGTGATAATATCGTACTGCTGCGGGGCGGCCTGAAGGAAAAAGCGTCCGTCTTGCACGATTGCGTTCACACGCGGATCGCGGAGGGGGTTGGAATAATTGATTCCGGAATAGAAATCGGCAAGACGGAAGACTTCTTTTGAAATATCGACGATATCCAAGCGTTTAATATTCGGACCGTGGAGCAGCGCGTCTGCGGTGACGCCGCACCCATAACAGATAAGCAATGCATCCTTCGCTTCCGGACGAAGAGCTAGGGGAAGATACGCGAACAATCTCATGTAACGCTGATTGCGCGGATTTGTGGCCGACATCGAAAACGCGTTGGTCAACAGTCGGTAGTAATACGGTTCACCAAGAAAATCGCGTCGCAGCAACTGGTAAGTATCTGAGGTCCCCTCGATCCTTTTCACAACATGTGCAAGCACCTTGCCGTGTTCATCAATCTCGTAAGGACGGCTCGCGTGTGCGAAGTGCGATTCCGCGCGGTTATATGGAAAAATTGCCAGCAGAAGGATCATTGCCGCACAAAGTGCGATAATAACCAAACCGATTGGCCGCCGGATCGACCAGCTTGAGCGCTGGCTCACGAGAACGCTGAGCAATGCGTAAACCACAGCGCAAAGTACCAGGCTCCATTGATAGCCGATGCCAGGCAACAGGACGAAACTTGCAAAAAGTGGGCCGATCGCCGCCCCTGTTGTGTTGAAAAGAGTGGTGACTCCGGTGCTGTTCATCCGATCTTTCACTGTGGCCTGAACAGATGCGGCAATGGATGGAAACAGGATTCCCGAGAGAAAAGCGACGGGGAACATCAACGCTATAGAAAGCAGCGCGATATGGTACCAGGAAGCGAGACTAAAAGCGCCAGCAGGCGTTTTCACGATTTCGCCCGGAAAGAACCAATATGACAAAAGCGTTGCAATCGCCGCCAGCAGTAACAGAACAGGAAGAGATCCGCTTCGCCCTGTGGTCGCTTCGCTGTGCGAAGCGTCCGCGGCGCCCCTAGGGCGACGATTACGACCCTGAATCGCGCCGGCCAAAAGGCCCCCCAGCCCTATTCCTGCCAGCACAATTGCAAGCATCACCGCAAATGCCGTGGCCGATGAAACAACATACAAGCGCAGAAATCGGAACCATATGACCTCCAGGCAAAGAAGAACGCAGCCTGTGCCGAAGCTGGCGAAAAGCAGACGCCACGGCAGCCGATAGCTTACATGTAAGCGCAGCGGAAACGTTGGCTTGGGAACCGGCTCGCTCGTATCGCCGCCAATTCTTGCCACCAACAAGGCGCTTATTGCAGCGACGCAAACCGCCAAGCCCGCAGTCAAACTTGTGCCTCGAAGGCCAAGCGCTGCGATGAGATAGCCTTCACCGAGCACAGCACCAACCACCGCGCCCAAGGTATTCGCGCCGTACAGAAAACCGATCGCGCGCCCAAAATTGGTTTTCCGCAACATTGGATCTTCGATCAACACCGGCAGCGTCAGACCCATCGCCGTTGTCGGCACAAGTAGAATCAGGAAAGACACAACGAATCGAAGTCCGAGAAGCATGGGTTGATAATTCCAGAGCATTTGCCACACAGGTCGCAACAATTCGCCCAGCAGCGGAAGACCAAAAACGATTGTGCAACCAAGCAAAGCAACGAACACTTCCAGCAAGGCGTAAAAACGTAGCGGGCGCCATCGCCGAATTCTCGATGATGCGGCGATCGCGTTCCCTAGCGCCAGGCCGGCCATGAAACTGGAAAGGATCAACGCCGCCGCCCAGACCGAGTTGCCAAATGCGAGGCCGCTAAGCCGCAGCCAAAGCGTTTCGAATATGAGCGCACCAATCCCGGACAGAAAGAGAATGGCAGAGAAAATAGCAATAGGCGTGCCCGTGTGTTTTTGTAGCCGCCTCGCTGTGTCGAGGCACTCGTTGGGCGATTCAGAACGCGGCAGCACAGTGCCGTGACTACATTCTCCTCCATTTGATTTATGGACCGTCCGGGACCTATTCATCGTCGCGAAAGCGAGAGGCAATCCTCAGAACAATAGCGCCCACGATCCCGGCCAGAAGCGACCCGGCGAGAATACCTGACTTTGCCGCGTTAAGTAGCCCAGTCTCATCGAACGCAAGCATAGCGATAAACAGCGACATGGTAAAACCGATCCCTGCAAGGCAGGCATAACCGAGCAGTGACCTCCACCCAACACCACCAGGAAGCTGGCCGATTCCGGATTTGACCGCGCCAAGCGCTGCCGCGGCAATCCCGAGCGGTTTACCAACAACAAGCCCGAGAAATACTCCAACTGTTACTTCAGCATGGTGAAGCGGGCCACCAATCTTCACACCTGCATTGGCGAATGCGAACAGCGGCATCACGACGAACGCAGAGAAGTTGTGAAGTGCGTGTTCGAGACGCAAAATCGGCGCGGTCACAGCTTTGCTCGCATGCTCGATCGCGAAGACGGCTTCCTGTTGTCC
The DNA here is from genome assembly GCA_035694525.1 of Candidatus Udaeobacter sp. GTDB lineage: Bacteria > Verrucomicrobiota > Verrucomicrobiia > Chthoniobacterales > UBA10450 > Udaeobacter. The sequence continues at coordinate 3,670 of DASSFL010000359.1, forward strand.
CTTGCTGGTCAGGACAAGAGTATCACCGCTCTCGGTGCGGTCGAATCGAGCCAAAAAGTCTCGCGCCTTGCGCGAGAATTCCACCGCATTGATCCGCGTGTGGGTGGGAATCGTAAAGGCCAATGCTACGCCGGCTACCGTGGCGTGTACGCCGGATTCGTGCACGAAATACCACAGAGCAATTCCTCCCAGCAGGTATAGCCACAAGCGGCGGACCCCCATGACATTTAATCCGATCAAGACACTGAGTATGAAAGCTGCTACGATCAGCGCGCTCCATGCTAGCGCATGCGAATAGAAAATTGCGATAACGAGAACCGCTCCCATATCGTCAACGATCGCCAGCGCGGCGAGAAATACCCTGGCGCCAGCCGGTGCATGCGGAGCAATCAAAGCGAGTGCTCCAAGAGCAAAAGCGATATCCGTCGCCATCGGGATGCCCCAGCCCCGCGCGTTCTGCCCGCTCATGTTCCACGTCCAATAGACCGCAGCCGGGACAATCATCCCGCCGATGGCGCCCGCAATTGGAACAGCGGCTTTCCGTACCGACGCCAGTTCGCCGACTATTAACTCACGTTTGATCTCAAGGCCGACTAACAAAAAAAACACCGCCATCAGCCCATCGTTGATCCACTGATGCAGCGTCAGTGATAGCGAGTGTTCTGTGATTCCAAATGTTAATCGGATCTGCCAAAGGCGTTCGTACGCTTCGGCCAGCGGTGAATTGGCCAGCACCAGTGCCGCTATTCCGAACAGCAGCAGGACTGACCCACCAACCGTCTCTGTCCGGAAAAAACGCTGAAATATGGTTGGTTGACCCTTTGTAACCACGAGTGCCTTCGCCACGTTAAATCGTTGAAGTGTTAAATCGTAAATCCGATGTAACCGTGTAACTATCTAGCGAATCACGCTCTACACCTTATCATCATGTTCACCGGTTTGATTGAAGAAGTCGGCAGTGTAATGGCGGTCGGTTCAAGTAAAAACGGCAATCAATTGAAAATTGCCGCGCCGCACGTCGCGAAAAAGATACGGAGCGGCGATAGTTTGGCCGTTAATGGTTGTTGCCTCACACTCAGTTCGCACCGCGGTGACGAGTTGGTTTTCGATCTCTTGGACGAGACGATCGCTCGCACAAATCTGAAAAACCTGCAGCGGAGGCAGCCGGTGAATCTTGAGCGGGCTGTTTCTGGGACGGAGCGTTTTGGGGGACATTTCGTTCAAGGACACATCGATTGTGTCTCGCCCGTCATCGCCTATCAGAAAAGCGGTGCAGATTTTCGATTGGAAACCGAGTTACCAAGAGCGTTCGCCCATTATGTCGCGTGCAAGGGCTCGATTGCAGTGAATGGAATCAGTCTTACCGTCGCCGAAGTCCTTTCGGAAACGTTTGTCGTGTGGATTATTCCTTACACGAAAACGCATACCAATTTGGACCGGGTCCAGGTCGGCGATCCGATGAATCTCGAGTTCGATATTCTCGCCAAGTACGTTGAAAGAATGCTCGCTTCGCGGCGTTAAATCGTTAAAACGTTGAACTGTCGAATCGTGAACCCGATGTAAACATTTAACGAATCACGTGTTAATTCGTGTCGATTCGTGCTTGAACCTTCTCTAATCACTCCTGATTCCGGCAGGCATCGCCACCGGCGACCCCGGGTAGTGGGCGTCATTACGTCGCCCGCTGAGTTCGATTTAGCTATTCGAATGAACGAGCCACCGGATTTGTTTGAACTTCGGCTGGATCGCCTTGTGCGCGTGATCGACCGGCTGGAGAACAAAATCTCCAGGTTGCGCGCGCCGCTGGTCATCACCGCGCGAGATCCCATGGAAGGCGGCGCGAATCGATTGTCGTCGTCGGAACGACACAATCTGCTCGCTCGATTCTTATCCCGGGCCCGTTATATCGATGTCGAACTACGCTCCGCACCTGTTTTCGTTTCGCTGTTTCGGCTGGCTCGAAGGCAAAACGTGCGGCACATCATTTCAGTTCATCACCTGAAGAGCACACCGTCTCCCAACCGGTTACGAGCTCAAGCGCGCGCGGCGAAGACATTTGGCGCGGACTTTTTCAAAGTGGCGACGCGCACCGACACTCCGGCGCAACTGACGCGCTTACTCGATTTCGCCGTGGCCAAGGACGTTGACATTGCGGTGAGCGCGATGGGAATTGGCAAGCTGGGTGCCACGTCGCGCGTACTTCTGGCCTGCTGTGGATCGGCCCTTGTCTATGTGTCACTGGGCCGAAGTGACATCGAAGGGCAAATGTCGCTTGATCAGTTTCGCGCGTTCGGAACGGCCCCCCGACGTTGAATCATTAAACCGTGAAGCGTTAAACCGGTCACGTTTAACCCGCCTGAGGCGGGTAACAAATCATGAAATTACGCTCCCTCACGCTTGCTCTTTCTCCAACGCACATATCGTACAAAGAAAAGAAACGTGCCATGTCCTCATCTGTAACGCTCCCAAAACAAGTGCCAGTTATGCCATTGCCTGGCGCCCTGCTTTTTCCGCATGCGCTGCTCCCGCTTCATGTCTTTGAACCGCGCTATCGCGAGATGCTGAAGCATGCCCTCGCCCATCACCGCATGTTTTGCGTTGCACTGCTCAAACCGCATTGCGTGGAATGGAATTCGACCGCCGACTTTTTTCAAATCGCAACAGTTGGTCTCATTCGCGCATGCGTCGAAGGAAACGACGGCACATCGAACCTGATTCTGCAGGGACTGGAGCGTGTCAGATTTAGCGCTTTCCGGCAGGAAGCGCCGTTCCCGATTGCAACGATTGAGTCACTCGAATCCGACTCCGCCACGTCTGTGGAAACTGAAGCGCTGGCTGCGAAAGTACTGGAACTTTATTCGAACCTCAAAGGAGATGGACCGCGGCAGCTTCCCCCTAAGGTAGACCGGTATCTTTCCGATTTGAGCGACCCGGAATTGCTTGCTGATCTCGTCACCTCAACATTTGTGAGTGACCCTCTTCGTCGTCAACGCGTCCTCGAAGAACTCTCTATTAACAAACGGTTGCGGCTGGTGATTCAGTATCTTCGGGAAGAAAATGGAAGCGCGGCTGCGTAGGTAGGGGCGATTGACCTCAATGGCGCGATCACTCGGGCCGCGGGCGGTTCGGGTGAACCGCCCCTACCTTGGCAATCCGCGCGTGTTCTTCCATCAAATACCGGTCCGTCATTCCCGCGATGTAATCGCACACCGTGCGATGCAATCCCTCGGTCTCAATTCGTTTCGCCGCCGTCTCACCCAGTTTGTCCGGGTCGGCCAGGTATGCCTGGAAAACCTGCCGCAGCATTTCGCATGCGCGCCGATTCACTTCTGAAACGCGCGGATTGTAATAAACGTTCTGGTACAGGAATTTTCGCAAATCGCGATTCGCTTGGAACAAATCGTCGCTATAACGAATCAGGGGCGCTGGCTGCTGTCGCGCTTCGTCTGCACTTTGGACCCCGGCATCTGCAATGGATTTTGCGCTGGTCGAGACCAGATCGCGCACTTCCGTGTCGATAATGTCTCCAATGATTAGCTTGTGCAGTTCCGGCTCCCGAGGGTGAGGGTAGCGTGCCAGCACAGCTCGCAGGCTTCGCTGCCAAACGTCGTTTTTCTGCAGTTGCGCCGCGTCGAGGATTTCAAAATCAACTGCGTCATCCAGATCATGGCTGTAATAAGTGATCTCGTCTGCCAAATCTGCGACCTGCGCCTCCAGCGATGGGCAACGATGGCTTTGCCAAGCAGGAGGCGCCTGCGGGCCCTTCACGTCTTCCATCTCATGAAATGCTCCGTGTTTCCGCAGGCCCTCGCGCACTTCGAATGTCAGGTTCAGACCCGGGAAATTTGGATAAGGGTCTTCAAGGAGCTCCACTACTCGCACACTCTGGCGGTTGTGATCGAAGCCGCCATGATCGCGCATGCCTTCGGCCAGCATCTCTTCGCCCGAATGTCCAAAAGGCGCGTGTCCCAGATCGTGCGCCAGCGCGATCGCTTCGGCGAGATCTTCATTCAGACGTAATGCGCGAGCAATCGTACGGCTAATAGACGCTACCTCAATAGAATGCGTCAGGCGGGTGCGCAGGTGGTCCCCGGTGCCATTCAAAAAGACCTGGGTCTTGTACTCCATTCGACGAAACGCGCGTGAATGAATGATCCGCGCCCGATCACGTTGGAATTCAGTGCGAAACGCATGGCTCGGCTCCGAATATTGCCGGGCGCGCGAGGCGCCGGATTTTTCCGCAAAGGGCGCAAGCACAGCGCGTTCACTGGCCTCCATTTCCTCGCGTGTTTTGAAGAAAGGCGCGAGGCGAGGCGCCGGAGATTCAGGAGAATGCTTGGTCACAATTGATTCCCAATCTTATTTGTCGATCTTAGATTTCGAAACCTCAAATCCGATATGGCCAAGAAAACTCGTCGCAAGAAACAAGTCACGCCCGAACGTTTGATGGAACTGAGCTTCGTTTATGCGCCGCCGTTGATCATCAGCGCGGGCGTGAGCAATAAAGTTTTCGATTCGCTGGAAAACGGAGCGAAGACGTCACCGGAGGTTGCAGAGCAAACTGGGGGCATCGCCGCGCGCTCTGCGGATTCTAATGAATGCCCTCGTTGGTCTGGATCTTCTGAAAAAAGATAGGCAAGAAAAGTATTCGCTCACACCGGAAAGCGCAGCCTTTCTTGTTAGCACCAAACTCGGTACCCACGCAGGGTTTTTCGGTACCATCGCGCCGGAGATCATCTCGCGATGGCTACGATTGTCCGACATCGTTCGCGAAGGCCGTCCGGCCGTCGCCGTGAACCAGGAGCCCGAAGGCACCGAATTCTTTACTCAACTCGTGGAACGAATCATCCCCATGAGCTATCCACCTGCGCAAAAGCTCGGCGACCATCTGAAGTTGGCGAAAGCAAAGAACGAACTTCGCGTGCTCGATCTTGCCGCAGGCTCTGGCGTCTGGGGCATTGCTCTTGCCCAAAAATCGCCGCGAGTGCGAGTGACTGCAGTCGATTGGGCAGGAATGATTCCGACGACAAAACGAATTACGCAACAGTTTGGCGTCGGCGATCGCTTCAATTATGTCGAAGGTGATATATCGGAGGCCAATTTCAGCAGCGGCTACGACATCGCGACTCTTGGCCACATCTTGCATAGCGAAGGCGAAGAACGCAGCCGCAAGTTGCTCAAGAAAACTTTTCGCGCCCTAAAATCCGGCGGCACCATCGCTATTGCAGAATGGCTGGTGAATGACGATCGCACCAAACCGCTGCCATCGCTGATGTTCGCCGTGCAAATGCTGGTCAACACCGAAAAAGGCGACACCTTCAGCTTCAAGGAAATTAAAAACTGGCTGGAAGAAGCGGGTTTCAAAAAGGTGCGCAAGGTGGAAGCGCCCGGACCTTCACCACTAATTCTGGCAACAAAACCGTAGCCGTCGATTCGATTGGATGGCCGTTCCGCTCGAATGGGCTTCTCATCTGCGCAGCGACCTGCTCTGATAGCGCTCAATGAAAGAGGTAAAAACGAAATCGGGTAGCAAGACCAAAGCGCGGTCGACTCGAAAAAATATTGAAGGAATTAGCCCATACAGCAAGCCTGCGCTTCGCAGCGAAGCGTTTGCTAGGGCGCTCACTGACGCAAAATCCTGCGTGGACGACCGTGAGAGGCTGGAAACGCTTTTCAACGAAGCAGCGAAAAAGGCAGCGGCCGTGCCCAAAGACTCCTTTAAAGAGTATTGGCCTTATCTCCAGACAATGCTGCGTTTAGTACGTGCGCATCATCGTGCGGAATATGATCAGGCTGCGCATGATTCGCTGTTATGGATCGTTGCTGCTCTCAACTATCTGGTGGATCCATTCGATTTAATTCCCGACAAGACACCGTTCCTCGGCTTCATTGACGATGCAGCCGTCGTCGAATTCGTGGTCGATAGGACCCGGCAAACGCTCGACGATTTTATGACTTGGGAAACAGGACCCCGATAGCCACAGAGTTCCAGACACCCGATGCGGCACGCGCGCTAAGACTGCCGCTCGCGCTCCGGCAAGAAATTCAAACCAACAATAACGCTGGGTTTTCCAGCAGGTGCCGCAGCTCTTTCAGATATTCGGCGCCGAGAGCGCCGTCGATCACGCGGTGATCGCAACTCATCGTAAGCGACATGCGATGGCCCGCGATGATCTGATCGCCGTTGTCCACTACAGGGACTTTTGTGATCCTGCCAACGGCCAGAATGAAACCCTGCGGCGGATTGATGACCGCCGAGAAGGTGTCGATCCCCATGCCGCCAAGATTTGAAACAGTGAATGTGCCGCCCTGAAATTCTTCCGGCTTCATCCGTTTGTTGCGCGCGCGATGCGCTAAATCTTTCGCCAGTTCGCTGATCTCGCGCAGCGATTTGTCTTGCGCGGCCCGAATAACCGGCGTGAGGAGTCCGTCCTCAATCGCGACTGCAACCCCAAGATCGATGTCGGCATATTGCACTATTGCATCGCCATCAAACGAAGCGTTCGCTCGCGGAACCTTGACTGCGGCTTGTACCGCCGCCTTTAAAACAAAATCGTTTACCGTAATTTTCGCAGCATCCGCACCTTCGCCCGCCGACTTCAATTCCTCACGCGCCTCCATCAACGGCGCGGCATTGATGTCGATATTTAGATAAAAATGTGGAACCGGGCCGAGACTTTCGACGAGTCGCTGCGCAATAATTCTGCGCATGCCGGACAGTTGAATGCGCGCGCTTTCGCCAGCTTTTACAGCCGCCGGAACCTTAGGCGTTGGAGTAACGGGTTTTGATTTAGCTGCAGCGCGCACATCGGTCTCGGTCACGCGGCCCTCGGGTCCAGTGCCCTTCACGATGGAAAGATCAACGCCGAGCTCGGCCGCAATTCGGCGCGCGACTGGCGACGCTTTCACCCGCGCTTCCTCGGCCAGCGGTGCCGGCTGCGCAGGCGAGACGCCTGCCTCTACAGGTTCAGCCTTTTTTTCTGCCTTCGATGGCGCCGCGTTTTTCTCCTTCCCTT
>DASSFL010000360.1:0-10220 GCA_035694525.1 Candidatus Udaeobacter sp.
ACGTAGATCGCGTCGGGCGAAATCTCGATCAGGTCCCGATATTTCTCTTCGCTCTTGTGCAGTTTTTCTTCGGCGCATTTGCGCTCGGTCGCATCGCGCAAAGTGCAGAGGGTGGACAAAAATTCTCCACTGCTAGACAGACGCGGAACAGTTGCGGCATCAAAATGCACGATGCTGCCGTCCTTTTTTCTCCAGCGGACCTCATATTCCCGCGTTTCGCCCTTTAATACATCCGCGAACACTTCGCGGATAAGCAGCCGGTCCTCTGGAACAAGGAGAAGTTCAAAAACATTCGCGCCGCGCAATTCTGCTTCTGAATAGCCGCTGAGTTGAACGCCGCGCTGGTTAATGCAAAGGACAGTCCCGGTGCGATCCACGGAAAGGATCACATCATGGGATAGTTTAAACAGGTGTTTTGCTGCGCTTTCGTCATCCTCCGCTGGACTGGGTTCGCTTCGCGGGCTGATCCGGCCAGTAGATGGATCCTTTGCGGCGAATACGGTTGGTTCCGCAGTGGTAGCTTCGGGTTTCATAACAATCTAACCGCTGTTCCAAGCGCATGTTTCACATGGATTGATCGACGTCGTGCGCGCGTGCGCATGGTAGAAGTCTAACAAGCCTGCGCTGTCGCGCCACTTTTGTTTGCTCCCTCCAAAGAGGTGGTATTCGCTCCCTCGTGTGAAGCACCCAAAAATCCTTCGACCGCTTCATGGTAGCGCGGCTCGAGTTTGTCTAGCGTCTGGAAGAGAAAAAAGTAACAGAAATGAAACCTAAACGACCTCAAACCAATTCAAGGCCCAAACTGCCGAGGATTCTTCGGCGCTCCCGACGACGTCATGATCCAATGCTCGTTCTAAACATGACCCTTTTTAACTTCACCGACGGATGGAACCGTGCGTTTTCGAGGGAGCAATATGCGCGCTTCAGCGTCTAACGACTTGATTCAAACAATGCAACCGGCTCCAGCCGTAATGAACGCCGCCAGACACTTAGTTGTTGTAAAGGCGGCCGTTGATCGCGTCTATGAGCAGTGGTCGCGCCTGGAGGAGCTTCCCAAATTCGTCACGCTGCTAGGAAAAGTGCAAAGAATCGATGACACGCATTTTTCCTACACCTGGCATCCGGATGGCAGCAACGAAAAGGGAGTCTTCCACATCATACTTCAAGTTCCCGGCCGACGAATTGCGTGGCGCAGCATGTCCAACGGTTTCATGTCAGGCGTGGTCTCTTTCGAGCCACGCTCTCAGAGGGAAACGGAAGTGACGCTGAAGATCCGTTCGATTTTCGATCCCCCAAGTCTGTCGCAAAGGGTGGAGGAGTATCTGGGCAATTTTAAACGGATGGTTGAGAACGGAGACACTATCGGATGAGAACTTCACCTACTAGAGAAGCATTGGTAGCAGCCTACTGGCGAAAGCTGACAAGCTCTATTGAAGTGGCGTACAAGGGTCGTGTCCGCGTGGTTGCAAGACGCGCGGCAGGCGCTTTGCAAGCACGTCGACGCCGCTCCCGCGGCAACGGCGCGGCCAAAGGATTCCCTGCGAGGCAAACGGCGCCCTAACAAACCGCCGTGTGGTTGTTCGTTTAGCTCTGACGCGGCCGTACACCTTCACGGTGGCAGCCATTCTGATCGTGCTCATGGGCATCGTCACGATCGCGCGCATGGCTACGGACATTTTTCCCAAGATCGACATCCCCGTGGTGAGCGTGATCTGGAGTTTCCCGGGCGTCGCGCCCGAGGAAATCGAGAAACGCTTCGTCACGGTAACCGAGCGCGCCATGACCGCGACCGTGAACGATATCGAGCACATCGAGTCACAGAGTTACAACGGTGTTTCGGTCATCAAGGTTTTCTTCCACGAGGGCGCCAGGGTTGAGGCCGGCGTTGCCCAGGTCACATCGATCACCCAGACGCTCCTGCATTCTTGATCTGAGCGAGTGACGCAGACAATCCCGTCTGCGAATATATTGATGCGCGGATAGATCAAGCAGGCCAGATTCCCTGTATCACGGTCTGGCCTTGAAAAACATTGTCCAACAACCTGCGGAAGTATCCGGCATAGTGGAACATCTTTTTCGCCACGAGGGGGCAAAGATGGTTGCCATTCTCACCAGAATCTTTGGAATCGAACATCTCAACCTCGCGGAAGACGTTGTTCAGGAAGCGCTCGCGCGGGCATTGCAGACCTGGCCGTTCTACGGAGTTCCGAAAAATCCCTCGGCCTGGATTATGCGCGCGTCGCGCAATCTTGCGTTGGACGTAGTTCGCCGACGAAAAGTATTTCAAAACAAGCAGGCAGAAATCAGTCGTCTAATGGATCGCGACGGCGTCACGGCGGACGAAGCGATTTTCTCGGAAGACGAAATCAGCGACGACCGTTTGCGTTTGATGTTCGTCTGTTGTCACCCGGCTATTCCAGCGGAGGCGCAAGTCGCACTCGCGTTGAAAACGCTTTGCGGCTTCAGTGTCGGGGAAATAGGTCACGCATTTCTAACCACGGACTCCGCAATCGCCAAGCGATTAACCCGGGCAAAACAAAAAATCCAACAGGCGCGGATCGCGTTTGAGATTCCCGCAGGCGGAGAATTGGAACAGCGATTGGATAACGTTTTGCAATCGCTTTACCTGTTGTTCAACGAAGGCTACAAAGCGTCGAGCGGTGAAAACCTTGTTCGTGAGGAGTTCTGCGAAGAAGCAATTCGTCTCGCTGAGCTATTGGTTGCGCATCCGGTCGGCAATCAGCCGAAGACGCACGCCTTGCTGGCGTTGATGCTATTGAACGCCGCTCGCAATCCAACGCGACTGGACAGCGAGGGCAATCTGCTGCGCCTGCAAGAGCAGGATCGGACGCGCTGGGACAAATCAATGGTCGCGCGGGGAATGTTTCACTTCGCGCAATCCGCGGCAGGTGACCACCTCAGCGAATATCATCTTCAGGCGGGGATCGCCGCTTGTCACTGCGCGGCAAAGGACTACGAATCTACCGACTGGCCGAAGATCCTTTCGCTTTACGATCGGCTCATTGAATTCGATCAATCGCCGGTCGTGGCTCTCAATCGTGCCGTAGCCATCGCCAACGTCCATGGGCCAAACGCTGGACTCCAAGCTGTGCGACAGGTTCGAAATCTCAATAAACTGAATTCGTACTATCTGCTCTACGCGGTCATCGGCGAATTCGAAATGCGGTCGGGCAATTTGCAAGCTGCTGCGGAACAATTCCGTAGATCGTTTGAACTGGCAGAAACGAAATCGGAGCGCGCGTTCCTTTTGAAACGATTGCAGCGGTGCGTTGACGACCAGACGACCGTAAAAATTTTGTCCTGAGTCGGCTCGGTCATTCGTCGTATCTCCAAAATCACACATCCATAGAAAGGAAAAAGCATGAGCAAGTCAGAGAATAAACAAGCAGCAAGCATCGTTTGGTTTGAAATCCCAGCCGACAATCCAGAACGTGCCAAGACGTTCTATAGCAATTTGTTCGGCTGGAACATTAATCCATTCCCAGGAGGAGGCGATTATTGGCACGTCGACACCGGTGGCGCTGATGATAGTCCCGATGGCGCCCTAAAGGGACGCAAACATCCGCAAGAACCAATCGTTAACTACGTCGGCGTGGATTCGGTCCCCAACTTTTCCAAAAAAATCGAGAAACTCGGCGGTAAAATCTGCATGGCAAAAACGGCAGTGCCACAAATGGGTTATTTCGCTATTTGCCAGGATACCGAGGGCAACTCATTTGGAATTTGGGAGAGCGATGCGAGTGCAAAATAATTGTCCCAAACTCGACCACTAGTTCGTTGTACTTCGAAACAACAAAAACTCACAACTACGAAAAACACTATGCAGAATATGAATACACAAAAGCAAAACGGTTACATGCTGCTTTTCCGCAGCGATGAATGGTATGAGGAGCTCTCGCACGACGAGATCCAGAAAGTCATCAGTCAGAACAACGCTTGGATTGAAAAATTGGTCGCGCAGGGCAAAGCTAAACCTGGCCACGCGCTCCAACGCAACGGTGCGACCGTTTCAGGCAAAAACGGACGGATCGTTTCGGATGGACCTTTCGCCGAATCCAAAGAAGTCATTGGTGGCTTCTTGCTATTAGATGTCGAAACGATCGCAGAAGCCATTGCCATTGCTCAAAGCAGCCCGACTCTTGCTTATGCCACTTCAATTGAAGTCCGCCCCGTGGCTGAAGAGTGTCCACTCGATGTCCGCGCACGCGAGTTGGCGCGAGAAGAGCAGTTTGCAAGCGCCTGAATTTTCAACACATAATTATCAAACACCATCAATAAAAATATGACTACACAAAACCAAAACCAGAGCGGATACATGTTGCTATTTCGTGGTACCGACCTGCGCAAAGGCCTTTCCCCAGAAGAACTGCAAAAAGTGACAGACAATTGGATGGCCTGGTTCAAGCGCCTGACCGAAGAGGGAAAAGCAGTGGCCGGAAATCCACTGGAACGCGAGGGGAAAATTGTTTCCGGGAAGGACCGTATCGTCTCCGATGGCCCGTTCGCCGAATCCAAAGAGGCGATAGGCGGTTATTTCCTTCTCGATGTCAACACGATTGATGAAGCGGTTGCCATCGCCCGGGAATGCCCGGGTCTACCGTATGGTATTCGCGTGGAAGTGAGGCCTGTAGCAGCTGAATGTCCCATCGCGGCAGACATTCGGAATGAAGCGCAGTTCGCACAGGTCTGACAGCGCGCTCGACAACTCACGTAACGTGAAAGCTTAAAATCGCTTTCATGGCGCTCTGTTGTTTCGCCGCCTGCACTCCGGCACACTGCAACAGACTGAATACGGGCCCGAAGCCTGAGCTCTTTGGTTTTGATTTAGGTCTACCGGATTATTCCTTCTGCTAGAGCAGTATAAGAATGATTGTTTTCGATTAGCTTAAAAAGTTTTGAGACTTGGTAGATTGCGGACCGATGCCAACCCGGTTCCGTCGCCACGCGGATCAATGATTAGCCTGGAGACGGCCTGCCTTGAGGGTCGTTCTTTCGATTCATAAGATGGCTACATAGGTTTTAAGGTAGACTGGGGTGGCGAGCATTCTTTTCTGGCCAAAGGTGGGTAAGTCAAAGTGGTCTTATTTGATGCTTGTTAACTGGATATTGAACAGCGTGTCCCAAACGTACTGCTTAGTTCGTCATATTTATTGAAGTTGAACTGATAACCCATGTGCCCTGTATGTATGGCAAACGCGATGCTGGCCACAGCTGACGCGACACAACCGGCGGGCTGGCTGCGCTTGCCGTGAAACGATTCTTTTTCAATCACGGCTGAAATCATCAGGCAAACGAAACAAAACAAAATGAAAATCGAGACATTGGAAACAAAAACGGACGAAAGCGAAGCAAATCCTTTGAAAGTTGTGTCAGAAGCTGAGTGGCTCGTCGCACGCAAGGATCTACTGACGCGGGAAAAGGAGCTGACACGGTTGCGTGACGAAGTGAGCCGCCATCGGCGCGAACTGCCATGGGTCAAGGTGAAGAAGCAATACGTTTTCGATGGATCAAACGGCCAGGAAACTCTGGAGAACCTCTTCGACGGCCGCAGCCAACTGATTGTTTATCACTTTATGTTTGGCCCCGATTGGGAGGAGGGCTGTAAGAGCTGCTCGTATTTGGCAGATCATTTTGATGGCGCAAACTGGCATCTGCCACATCGTGACGTTTCGTTCGCTGTCATCTCTCGCGCGCCCTTGCCGAAACTCGACGCTTACAAAAAGCGAATGGGTTGGCGGTTCAAGTGGTTATCGTCCTACGGCAACGATTTCAATTTTGACTATCACGTTTCGTTTACGAAGGAGGACGAGAAGAAGAACGAAGCGTATTATAACTACGGCAAGGGAGAATATATTACGGATGAACTTCCTGGTCTGAGCGTCTTCTATCGGGACGAGAACGGCGAGGTCTTTCACACCTATTCTACGTACGCGCGCGGACTGGACATTCTAGTAGGCGCTTACAATTTTCTCGACTTGGTGCCAGAGGGCCGCGGCGAGGACCACTTCGATTTTTCGATGGAGTGGGTCCGACGCCATGATGAATATGAAACTGCAAACAAGAGGAGGATCAGCCAATGAATCGTGTAACTCACTTTGAAATTTACACGGATGATCCGGAAGGCGTGCAGCCGTTTTACCAGGACGTATTCGGCTGGAAGTTCAACAAATTCGAAGGCGGGCCGATCGAGTATTGGCTGGTTACGACCGGCGACGATAAAGATCCTGGAATCAATGGCGGCATCACACGTCCGCGAGAAGGGCAAAGCTCAGGGACGCTGAACACGATTGCAGTTGAATCGCTAGACCGAACGATCAACAAAATCGAGCAGCGCGGCGGACGAATCTGCGTGCCGAAAATGGCGATACCGAAAATCGGTTGGCTCGCTTACGCGGAGGACCCGGCCGGCAACGTCTTTGGAATTATCGAGCCCGATGCCGACGCCAAGTAGTATAATCCATCCATAACCTTTATCGACCTGGCGAAGACGAGGCAATGAACATGAAAATACCTTTCACTGGCGGCTGCTCTTGCGGCGCAATTCGTTACGAATCCACCGCTGAGCCAATTATGATGTTTAAATGTCATTGTCGCGATTGTCAGCACGCAACCGGGGGCGGGTTTGTTCCCGGAATGTTGCTGCCGCGGGAAGCATTTCGATTCACCCGCGGGCAATTGCGTTACCATTTCACACCTAGTCTCAAGGGTGGAAAACATAAACGCGGTTTTTGTCCCGAATGCGGGTCGCGAATTACGGGAGGCGAATTTGAAGGATCGGAATCGAAGTTTGTGGGAATACTGGCTGGCACCCTCGATGATCCAAGTTGGTTTCGACCTCAGATGGATTTTTTCGTCTCGGACGCACAACCGTGGGATCAAATGGATCCCGCAATTCCGAAATTCGAACAATATCCGCCGCCGCCAACAACAAAGGAATAGAGATGCAAATTGAGCCCATCCTGTGGAAGTAAGAGCTGCTGAAGAGCGGGAGATCCATCACCTAGCAAGGCTGTGGTATGAGGGTTGGCAGGACGCGCACGCTCAGATTTGTCCAGCCGAATTGCGTCGGCTACGCACGTTGGACAGCTTTAGACACAGACTTCAAGCTGCACTCCCCGATACTCGGGTTGTAGGAACGCTTGATGCGCCGTGCGGGTTTTGCATCACGAAGGGTGACGAGCTCTATCAGATATACGTCTCGGAGCAGGCGCGAGGTTCGGGTATAGCGGCTGCATTGATGGCCGATGCGGAGGGTCGCTTCGCGACGAGCGGCGTCGAGCTTGCCTGGCTCGCGTGCGCCATCGGCAATGATCGAGCTGCACGGTTTTATGAAAAATCTGGTTGGCGCCGCGTCGGCGTCGTCACTTACCAGGCGGAAACATCCGCCGGAACTTTCCCGCTGGAGGTATGGCGGTACGAAAAAAGACTGACGCAAATTTCACGAACTCGTACGAATTGATTCCAGCGTTGTGTTATTTGTGTCTTGAAGGGAAAATTTCTCCTGAGCGTTTTCGTTAGTTCGTCGTAGAGGTGAAGTAACGGAGAGAGCAAGATGCAAAAGACCCAAGAAGAAGTGGACTATTTTTGGGAGAAACTCACGAGTGACGGCGGACGGGAATCAGCGTGCGGCTGGCTCAAGGACAAATTCCGTCTGTCTTGGCAAATTGTTCCCACGGTTTTGATCCAGATGTTGCATGACAATGACACCAAGAAGGCCGAACGAGTCATGAAAGCGATGCTGCAAATGCAGAAGATCGATATCAAAACGCTAAAGGAAGCGTACGTGGTAAAATAGTTTTTGAGAAAATTATGGCTTCAGGCAATCGAAAGCCAAACACGGTTGACGAGTACCTCGCAGGCGTGAATGCCGATCAACGCGCCGCCCTCGAGAAACTTCGCAAGACCATCCACGCAGTCGCGCCCAAGGTTGAGGAGTGTATCAGCTATGGAATTCCTGCGTTTCGTCTGAATGGACGTTCGCTGGTTTTCTTCGGCGCATGGGCGAGTCACTGCTCTTTCTATCCAGGCAGTTCCACGTTGAAAAAATTTCGAAGCGATCTAAAAAGTTTTCAGATTACCAAGGGGACCATTCGCTTTTCGCCCGATAACCCGCTGCCGCTGGCGCTGGTGAAAAAACTGGTCAAAGCGCGTATAGCGGAAAACCGGATCTAACGAGCCATATGCCGAAATTCAGCCCACGCCGTTTAGCACAACGATCATATGAAGCTTTTGCGGCTGGCGATCGGAAATTCTTTGAGCAGCATCTTGCTGAGGATTTTACTTTCTCAAGTCCGCTCGATGTGGGGCTTGATCGGGCTGGATATTTCGCCAGATGCTGGCCTGGAGCGGGGCATGGTCAAAAGTTCAATTTTTTGCGGTTGATCGAACACGACGATGAAGTCGTTGTAACCTATGAAATGACGAAGCCGAACGGAGAAAAAGGTCGCAATACGGAAATCATGCGAATTAAAGACAACAAGATTGTCAGCGTAGAGGTCTATTTTGGTTGGGACGTTTTGCCTAATCATTAATCACTAAAGGAGAGAAACATGAGCAGCGTTCGAGTTCTGGTTGGTACACGAAAAGGGGCGTTCATCCTGACAGCAGATGGCGCGCGCAAACGATGGAAAGTCAGCGGTCCGCATTTTGCGGGCTGGGAAATTTATCACGTAAAAGGTTCACCAGTCGATCCGAACCGAATTTATGCATCGCAAACCAGCGGGTGGTTCGGCCAAATCATTCAACGCTCGGATGATGGCGGAAAAAAGTGGAACACGCCCGGGAGCAGCCCGGAGGAATTGAAAAGTCCCGACGGCATGGCGAAAGGCGAGAGCAACAAATTCGTTTACGACGGTGTCCCGGGCACACATCAATGGTATGACGGCACTCAGCATCCGTGGGAGTTCAAGCGCGTTTGGCATCTGGAACCGTCACTTCATGATCCCGAGCATGTTTACGCCGGTGTCGAGGACGCGGCACTGTTTGAATCGAAAGACGGCGGTGCATCTTGGAAGGAATTGTCCGGTCTCCGAAAACATGATACCGGTCCAAAATGGCAACCGGGCGCAGGCGGCATGTGTCTGCATACAATTCTTCTCGATCCGCAGGATCCAAAACGAATCTACGTGGCGATCTCGGCCGCAGGCACGTTCCGCACCGATGACGGCGGAGAAACGTGGAAACCGATCAATCACGGGCTGCATTCAGAGTTTATTCCCGATCCGGCTGCAGAGGTAGGCCATTGCGTTCATCGGATCGCCATGCATTCATCACGCCCCAATACATTATTCATGCAAAAACATTGGGACGTGATGCGAAGCGATAATGGCGGCGATTTGTGGCGGGAAGTCAGCGGAAATTTGCCGAGCGATTTCGGTTTCCCGATCGACGTGCACGCCCATGAGCCCGAGACAATTTACGTCGTACCGATCAAGAGTGATTCCGAGCATTACCCGCCCAGCAGTAGACTGCGTGTGTATCGCAGTCGGACAGGAGGGAACGAATGGGAAGCGCTCACCAAAGGCCTGCCGCAACGGAATTGTTACGTGAATGTTTTGCGTGATGCCATGTCCGTGGATTCGCTCGAGCCGTGCGGTATTTATTTTGGAACGACCGGCGGCCAGGTTTACGGATCGGCAGACGCCGGTGACAGCTGGAAGCCAATCGTGCGCGATCTGCCGGCGGTGCTTTCAGTGGAGGTGCAAACGCTCTCGTGATTCGGGTTGTTCTGCCGCCGCATTTGCGCACGTTGGCGCGCGTCGATGGCGACGTGGAACTGGACGTTAATCCTACCGTGACCCAGCGGTCCATACTCGACGAGCTCGAAAATCGATATCCCATGCTGCGCGGGACGATGCGCGATCACATCACTCAGCTGCGCCGGCCGCTCGTGCGTTTTTTTGCCTGTGGAGAAGATCTATCTCACGAATCGCCAGATGCACCGCTGCCAGAACCCATTGCAAAGGGATCCGAACCGTTTGTAATTATCGGTGCCATCGCAGGCGGGTAAGGCGATCCGCCGAGCCGTCCCAAAGCAAACGAAGCGGCCGGCGAATGTCACACAAATATCAGTTGAACAATTCTTAATCAAAAATAAGGAGGAAGAATGAATAGTACAGAAGAAGTCGCAACAAAACTGGTGGACTATTGCCGCAAAGGCGAATGGATGAAGGCAGTGGACGATCTCTATGGAAAAGACA
>DASSFL010000361.1:0-4556 GCA_035694525.1 Candidatus Udaeobacter sp.
CATCCATCTCATCGTCGACGAAGAAGAAGCAAAGGCGTGGGAATTATCGTTGTTCCCGCATCTGTTTCTTCCCGACCTGGTCGAGGCGCATGTCACCAAGCTCGGTCTCCAATCCGCGCCGACAAAACAGAATGAGGTCCGGGGTCCGCATCGTTTCCTCGATATGCCAGGCTACCAACCAGCTCTCGCTTATGTGGATTATTAAGTCAGCGCGGGAGCCCGTGTACACGGTCTTCAAAAATTCGACAATGAAAGGAATGATGATGAAGACAGAAAAAAATCGCCCGATGGAGCCAAGCGAGTCGAAGGGAATCTGCGCCGCCAGCGCTAAACTGATGAGACGGCGCAGTGTTATCGATATCGTCGAACGTTTCCAAACGAAACACGCACTGCAAGAGGAGAGGGAAACGAAGGATCTCCACCCGTCGACCAACGGCGCGGTCGCTACGGGCGGTATCGTTTAACAGAATGAATTCAAAGCATCAACACAAAAGAAATCCAAATGAATGGAGGCAAAGTAAAATGAACACAAAAATAAAAGATGAAGGAAACGCAATAAAAAATGGAAAATTGAACGGAAAAGTCGCGGTCGTGACAGGCGCTTCCAAGGGAATCGGCGCTGACATCGCCAAACAGTTCGCTGCCGAAGGCGCAGCTGTCGTTGTCAACTATGCTTCCAGTAAAGAAGGAGCCGACCGAGTAGTGGATCAAATTGCCAAGCGCGGCGGCAGAGCCATTGCCGTTCGGGCAAATGTGGCCAGGAAGGCAGACATCGAACATCTCTTTGTCGAGGCTAAAAAAGCCTTCGGCAAGATCGACATTCTAGTCAACAACGCGGGAGTTTACGACTGGTCGCCACTTGAAGAGATCACCGAGGCGCAATTTCACAAACACTTTGATGTAAATGTTCTCGGGCTGCTGCTCGCCACGCAGGAAGCGGTCAAGCAATTCGACTCCACTGGCGGCAACATTATCAATATTAGCTCGACCGTCACGTCATTGACACCGCCGAGTTCGTCGGTTTACACCGGCACAAAAGGCGCGGTCGACGCCATCACCAGAACGCTGGCCAAAGAATTGGGGCCGCGCAAAATCCGCGTCAACGCCATCAATCCCGGCCTGGTAGAAACGGAAGGAGTGCGTTCAGCGGGCTTCGACCAAGGCGACCTTCGCAAGAGCATTGAAGCAGAGACACCGCTCGGCCGCATCGGCCAACCCGAAGACATTGCTCCTGCCGCGGTCTTCCTCGCATCGTCCGATTCCGCGTGGATCACCGGCGAAACGCTGCGAGTGGCGGGTGGCCTTCGCTAACCGGATTAACAGAATGAATTCAAAGCATCAACACAAAGGAAATCCAAATCATGAAAACTAAATTTTATTGGGTCGCGCTTCTTGCGAGCGCGGCCTTGATCGGGCAAGCGCAGGGTGGTGGCAACCACGGCGGAGGAGGAATGGGAGGAGGCTTCAGCGGTGGTGGCCATGTCAGCGGCGGGGGCGGTCGGGCTGGACCAATCGGAGGTGGCTTCCGCGGAGCATCCCCGGCGTTCGGTGGCGCGGGCAGATCCTTTGGTGTGGCATCACGCGGAGGCGGAGTTGGCTTCGGCATGCCGCATTATCAGCGACCTGTCTACCTTAATGGACGAGTTGCCCGGTCCGTAACTTCGTCGATTAGCGCAAGAGCAGCGGCTAGTCGGCCGCAGAATCGTTTCAGCTCAACACGCAATGCTGTTGGTCAACGGCCGGCGGCAGCGTTCAATCGACCAGCCAACGCTTTAGCGGCGCATTCACCTGGAACAGCTGCACACCGGGGATTGAACGGGCGAACGGACCACATCGCTGAACGTCATGACTCAAATTGGCACCGCGACTGGGACCGGCGGCATGCACATTTCTTCCACAATCGGTTCTTTGTTTTTGACAACGGCTTCTGGTGCGGACTGGATGATGGATTCTCCCCGTGGGACTACCTGCCGTATTACGCCGGCGACTACTATCCGTACGATTACTACACTGACGTTCAGCCGTACGATAACACCGCGCCCGCGAGTGCCTATCCGTACGGTTACTACACTGGCGTTCAGCCAGACTATAACGCCGCGGACGCTAATGGCGCGCCTGTGCCCGATCCCACGGTCGAAGCTACCCAAGAGCGGCTTGCTCAGCTGGGTTATTACAACGGTCCAGTCGATGGAATTTTCGGTCCGACGACGCGCGATGCGGTGGCAAACTATCAGATCGACAACCAGCTCGATGTTACCGGGAGTCTTTCGCCGGACACGCTGCAGTCACTCGGAGTGCCGCCAGGTGCAAACAGCGACAGGTAATTGAGTCAAACAATGAAACCAAACATCGAAAAAATGAAGTTGCTGTCTAGCCTTTAGGAAACTCAACAACAGCGAAAGGAAATTGTATGAACATAAAAAAATTCTCAGACAAAGTCGCACTTGTAACCGGAGGAACCTCCGGCATCGGTAAGACGACCGCCACCGAATTTGCCCGTGCTGGCGCCAAGGTCGTCCTCTCCGGCCGACGTGAAAAAGAAGGCGCGGATGTCGTCGCAGAAATCCAACAGCTCGGCGGTGCCGCCGCGTTCATTCGCGCGGACGTCGCAAAAGATGCCGACGTCAAGGCGATGGTCGACTTCACCGTCGCCACTTATGGCCGCCTCGACATCGCTTTTAACAACGCCGGCGTAGAGTGGATGGGCCCGTTGGATCAGGCCACCGAGTCCGAATACCGCCGCATCTTCGACATCAACGTTTGGGGTGTTCTGAATTCGATGCGTCGCGAAATCCCTGTCATGCTAAAAAACGGCGGTGGGGCAATCGTCAATACTTCCAGCGTGGCCGGGCACATTGGCATGGGTCAGGTCAGCATCTACACCGCGTCCAAGCATGCGGTCGAAGGCTTGACCAAGGCTCTCGCGCTGGAGTTCGCCAAACAAAATATCCGTATTAACGCAGTAGCCCCCGCCGGTGTGGCAACCGAAATGGTCGATCGTTTTGCCGGAAAAGAAGGCGAGATGCGCGATTACCTTACGTCTCTTCATCCGATCGGACGCATTGGCACCAGCGAAGAAATCGCCGCGGCGGTTCTCTATCTCTGTTCCGACGACGCGAAATTTACCACCGGCACTTCCCTGGTAGTGGATGGAGGAATGCTGGCCCAATAAAGAACACATGTAGAAATCGAAACATTACGTCCAACCAGATGAATACGATCCTAATCATCTACGTTCTTACCATTTTACTGTTCGGCTTCGATTCGAACTCAACCCGGTTCCCGCGCTGAGAGCCGGCCGAATCGCGTGGAGGACGATCGCCGATGGTGTAGGCTTGGGCATGGTTTTCGTTCGAGCCCTGGTTCCGAAAACGCCATCAAATAACCATGAAGCTGCGCTCAACTTTCGATCCCTCAAACTCCGGCCCGGAACGCGGACGAATATCCTCTGGACTTCAGGGTATTGGTTGAGAAGGAGTCACCGCATTGATGAAAAACTTTTTTCTCATTGGTCTCTTCCTTGCCGTATTCGCTGAATTTGGGTGCAGGAAAGCGTCTGCACCGTCGCAAGGTCCGCTGCCGGTCAACGTCGTTTCTGTCGTCGAGAAGGAGGTAAACGAATGGGACGAATTCACTGGGCGACTGGATCCAGTCGAATCGGTCGAGATTCGGCCTCGCGTGTCTGGATATATTACCGAGATTCATTTTGAAGCGGGCGCAATCGTAAAAAAGGGAGACCTTCTTTACGTGATCGACCCGCGACCTTATCAGGCGGACTTCGATCGCGCAGCGGCGGAAGTCGACCGAATGGACGCGCAGCTCAAGCTTGCCGAGATCGAACTAAACCGGGCGAAGGAACTGCGCGGCAAGGCCACGATTTCCGCGAGCGAGTTCGATCAGAAGGCTGCCACATTTCAAGGTGCAGCCGCCGCCAAAAGTTCGGCAGAAGCCGCCAAGAATGCGGCGGCGCTAAATCTGGAGTTCACCCAAATCAAATCTCCGATCGACGGCCGAGTGAGTGACCAGCGCATTACCGTAGGCAATCTCGTTCAGCCCGGGGCAGGTCCTGATAGCTTGCTTACGACAGTAGTCTCGGTCGATCCGATTTATGCCAAAGTCGATGCCGACGAGAACGCCGTGCTCAAATATGTAAAGCTGAGCGAGGAAGGGAAACGAGTGAGCGCACGCACGGCCAAGATCCCTGCGTGGATCGAGCTCGGAAACGAGACGGATTTTCCGCACAAAGGCACCATCGACTTCGTTGACAACCGGCTTGATCCTGGGACCGGGACAGTGCGTGCGCGAATCATTATAAAAAACTGGAACCCTGATTTCATTACGCCGGGTTTCTTTGTTCGCGTGCGCGTTTCGGGCGCAACGCCTTATCGGGCTGCACTAATCCCGGACAGAGTGATCAGTTCGCAGCAAGGGTTGAAGTACGTATTCGTCGTTAAGCCCGACAATACCGTCGAACGTCGTAACCTCGAGACCGGTGGTTTGTTCGAAGGCAAACGGATTGTTAAAAGCGGACTGAAGGACGGTGAGAAAGTTGTCTC
>DASSFL010000362.1:0-6771 GCA_035694525.1 Candidatus Udaeobacter sp.
CGTTTCGCAAAATCGCGTAGCGCCCGGCCCAGGACTTCTTCGCTCTTGCCAGTTCCATACATATTGGCTGTGTCAAAGAAGTTAATGCCAAGCTCAAGCGCTCGTTTAATGAAAGGCCGGCCTTGTTCCTCATCCAGACCCCACACTCGCTCTTCCTTGAGTCCGTAACTCATGCAGCCCAGACAGATTCGCGATACCTTGAGCCCGGTTTTTCCAAGATTTGTATAGTTCATTGCGTTGTCTCTCCTGTTTAATCATCCTAATCATCCGCGCTTCGTTTCAAAGCGACTCGGGTTATCACTGCGCCGACACGGATTAGTACCGAAGGCGATGGAACTTGTCGCAGAACAACGATTCCTACCAGACACGCCGTCGCGGGCAACAGCGATAGCATGAGAGCAAAAGTGGCTTTCGATAGGCGCGCCATAGCGAATTGATCGCAGACGCCGATCCACCTCGCGCTCGTGTGCTGATTAGATTAAAATCGGCACGCAATGGGCAACACCTTCGGCCAGCTCTTTCGCGTCACGACTTTCGGCGAATCGCACGGCGGCGGCGTGGGCGTGGTCATCGATGGTTGCCCGCCGAACATCGAACTGTCCGAGGCGGAAATCCAACGTGAGCTGGACCGCCGTCGTCCGGGCCAAAGCAAGATCACAACGCAAAGGAAAGAAGAAGATCGGTGTGAAATTCTCTCTGGTGTGTTCGATGGCAAAACACTGGGCACCCCGATCGCAGTTCTGGTGCGCAACAAAGACGCGCGGCCAGAGGACTACTCGGAGATCGCAGAGAAATTCCGCCCCTCACACGCCGACTTCACTTATGAAGCCAAGTATGGAATTCGAAACTGGCAAGGCGGTGGCCGGGCTTCAGCGCGGGAGACGATTGGCCGAGTAGCAGCCGGCGCGGTTGCGAAAAAAATATTGTCGGTGCTGTACGCGGAGTTCGAGATTGTCGCCTACGTCGCGCAAATTCACGAAGTGGCTGCTAAAATTAATCGTTCCGCGGTGAAAGCGAAACACATCGAGAAGAATATTGTGCGCTGCCCGGATGCCACAGCGGCAAAAAAGATGGTGTCGCTGATCGAGCAGGTTCGCGATCAGGGCGATTCAGTTGGCGGCGTCATTGAATGTCTCGTCCGCGGCATTCCGCCGGGAATTGGTGAACCGGTTTTCGACAAGCTCGAAGCGGATCTGGCTAAAGCGATGCTGAGCATACCGGCGACAAAAGGATTCGAAATCGGATCTGGTTTTGCGGCGACCCGGATGCGGGGCTCGCAGCATAACGATCCATTTGAGATGCGAGCCGGAAAAGTTCGCGCGGCGACCAATAATTCCGGCGGCGTGCAGGGCGGCATCAGTAATGGGGAAGAGATTTATTTTCGCGTCGCGTTTAAGCCGACAGCTACAATCGGCCACAAACAGAAAACGGTGACCAGTTCGCGCCAGCAAACCAAGCTGGCTGCGCGCGGACGCCATGATCCATGCGTTCTTCCCCGGGCGGTGCCGATCGTAGAAGCAATGGCCGCGCTGGTGCTTAGCGATCATGCTTTGCGGCAGCGAGCAGTTGGTCGACCGCAGTGACATCTGAAACTCAAGCGGTGGTTGGATCGCCACTTTGGCAGGTGGTGTTCATTTCTTTTGGCGTCATTTTGATCTTATTCGAAGTCCTACGCGGCTGGCGTTTGGGTTTAATGCGTCAAATCATGCGTCTTATTGCCCTGGGTGCAGCCTACGCGGCCGCGTTCCTCGGAGGCACCTTGTTGGTTCCGGCGGTGCGGCCTTTTTTCAAAATGCCTGACCCAATTTTGTCGATCTTATGCGGTGCAATCCTTGCGGTCGCCGCATACATGCTCGTAAGCGGCATCGGAGCGATTTTGTTCAAGCGAACTTCCCAACAGGAATCCAGATTGCTCTACCTGATTTACGGTTTTGCAGGGTCAATCCTTGGATTGTTTTTCGGTCTCTTTCTGCTTTGGCTGACTGTAGCGAGTGTGCGAACCGTCGGCGCACTGGCTGAAGGGCAAGCTGGCAGCCGGTCTGGCGCCACAGCGCACGTTGCACAAGACCCAACCTCGCGTGCCATCGATGTGCGCCGCCGTTTTCTTTCGCAACCAGAAGACGGCATGCAGACGCTCGCGACATCACTGGCACGCCTGAAGAATTCGTTGGAACTGGGTTTGCTGGGAAGCGTGCTTAAAAACACTGACCCGATTTCCCAAAGTACATACGAAATCCTGGAGAAAGCGGGGACCGTCCTTTCCAGTCCGGAACGCACGCAGAAATTTTTGACGTTTCCCGGTGCGCGCGAATTAGCCGAGCATCCAAAAATCGTCGCGTTACGAAGCGATCCGGAAATCGCCGACCTCATCGCGCAGGGGCGTTTCCTTGATCTCCTTCAAAATCCACGCGTCATTGAAGTGGCAAACGATCCGGTGCTCGCGGAGCGCATCAGGAAATTCGATATTCACCGCGCGCTCAACTACGCCGTGGAGAAAAAATAATGAAATACACTGCCACGATCGGTCTGGAAGTGCACGTCCAGCTAAAGACGCGGTCCAAAATGTTCTGCGCTTCCCCGGTGGAATTCGGGGCGGAACCGAATACGCACACTTGCCCGTTGTGCCTTGGCCTGCCTGGTGCACTGCCGGTGATGAATCATGAGGCGCTGCAAATGACGGTGCTCACCGGACTCATGCTCGGATGCGATATTGCTCCGATCTGCAAATTCGATCGCAAAAATTATTTCTACCCGGACATGCCGAAGAACTATCAGATTTCGCAGTATGACATGCCGCTCTGCACCAATGGCGTCGTCCCGCTGCACGATCTGGCTTACCCCAAGGACGCGCAGAAAAATATCGTCACGCCGGACAAGGAAGTGCATCTGGTGCGTATTCATCTCGAGGAAGACGTGGCGAAAAGCTTTCACTTCGAGAACAGCACGGGGATCGATTTTAATCGTGCCGGCACGCCATTGATGGAGATTGTGACGCAACCGGAAATCAATTCGCCGGAGGAAGCGTTCGCGTTTCTCACTTCGCTTAAACAAATCTTAATCTACGGCGCGGTAAGCGACGCCGACATGGAGAAAGGGCAACTCCGCTGTGACTGCAACATTTCGGTGCGGCCGGAGTCGCAGACAGAGCTTGGAGCGAAGATCGAGATCAAGAACCTGAATTCGATCAGCGGTGTGCGACGCGCGCTGGCCTACGAGGTTCGGCGTCAAATCGCCGCGCTGGAGAACGGCGAAACACTTCAGCAAGAGACACGTGGTTGGAATGACGCAACCGGCGAAACGTTTCTCATGCGCACAAAAGAATTCGCGCATGATTATCGCTACTTCCCGGATCCCGATCTTGTGCCGGTAAAGACCGAAATTCTGCTGGCCGAAGTCCGACAGCGCGTGCCTGAATTGCCGAAGGCCAAACGCGCGCGGTTCGTCCAGCAATATCGGGT
Organism: Candidatus Udaeobacter sp.; assembly: GCA_035694525.1. Lineage (GTDB taxonomy): Bacteria > Verrucomicrobiota > Verrucomicrobiia > Chthoniobacterales > UBA10450 > Udaeobacter. Next base: position 3,459 of record DASSFL010000362.1, read on the forward strand.
GAGCCCCTACGATGCCGCCGTGCTGGCGAATGATCTCGATCTGGCAAGATACTTTGAAACGGCAGCCAAAGGTGCAAAGAAACCCAAGAATGTCGCAAACTGGATTCTGAACGATTTGCAGAACGCTTTGAGCATCGCGGGTAAGACCGTCAACGATTGTCCGATTCCTCCCGAAGCACTTGATGAGTTGGTCGACCTGATCGACAGCGGAAAAATCAGCGGCAAACAGGGCAAAGAAGTTTTTGCGGAAATGTTTGCAAGTGGAAGAAACGCGGCTGCGATTGTGAAAGAAAAGGGGATCGAGCAACTGAGCGATCTCAGCACAATCGAAAAATTATGCGACGAAGTGATCGCCGCAAACCCCAAACCGGTCGCAGATTTCAAGGCCGGTAACGTCGCCTCCCTCAATTTTCTTAAGGGGCAGGTAATCAAATTATCAAAAGGGAAGGCTAATCCGCAGCTGGTCGGCGAGATTTTAGAACGAAAACTGAAGTCTTGATTGCGCGTTTCCTTTTTGCCATGTCGAGCGAAGCCGAGACATCTCTGATTATTTTTCGAGTCGCGAGAGATTCCTCGACTCCGTTGCGCTTCGCTCGGAATGACAAGATCGGATCGGCGTGAAGGTGGAATGCGAATCCTGATTGCCCCGGATAAATTCAAAGGCGCGCTCAACGCGCGGGAGGTCGCGGAAAATATTGCAAGAGGCCTGCGCGAGGTATTGCCGGATGCTGAGATCGACATTGTGCCGATGGCCGACGGCGGGGAGGGAACCGCGGAAGCGATTTGCGAAGCACGCGGCGGTTCGTGGTTGAAATGCAAAGCGCACGATCCCATCGGGCGCGAGATCGAGGCGCGTTACGGATGGATTGAGGATGGCAAACTGGCGGTGATGGAAATGAGCGAGGCCGCGGGAATGCGACGGCTGACAGAAAACGAAAGAGACCCCGTTCATACAACCACATTTGGTGTTGGCGAAATGATCTTGGATGCGGCGAATCGAGGAGCGAACGAAATCATCATCGGTCTGGGCGGCAGCGCGACAAATGACGGCGGGTGGGGGATGGCAAGAGCGTTGGGCTATCGGTTCGATTACGAGCACGAGCAAGAGCATGAGGAAGAAAAAGACAGCGCACGCGTGGGCCATTTGGTCGATCTAAGTCGAATTGAAATGCCGCGGGATTTGAAGTTGCCGGAAATCATTGCTGCCGTTGATGTGCGCAATCCGTTGCTCGGCGAAAACGGGGCCACGCGAGTGTTTGGTCCGCAAAAAGGCGCGAGTAAAGATGAGCTCAACATCTTGGAGCAGGCGCTGACCAGGCTTGCCGATGTTGTCGCCAAGGAATTTGATTTTGATTATCGCGATAAATCCGGCGCGGGCGCGGCGGGTGGACTCGGATTTGGTCTGATGAGTTTCTGCTGGGCGACGATTCGGCCCGGCTTCGACGTCGTCGCAGAAGCCGTCGGGCTTGAGTCAAAAATGAAAGAGGTCGATCTGATGATCACGGGTGAGGGGAGTTTGGATCGGCAGACCCTGGAAGGAAAAACACCTGCTGGCGTTGCCAGAATGGCGCGCAAACTTGGCAAGAAAGTTTTCGCGATTGCCGGGCGGGCGAGCGAAAACGGAGAAGTTCGCGGAATTTTCGATGGTGTTTATCAGAACGCGCGACCGGGAATGAGCGAGAAAGAGAACATGGAACGCGCCGCGGAATTGCTGCGCGAAAATGCGCGGGAGTTGGCGCGAACTTTCTGATCACGACACGAGCTGCTGATTGGTCATCCCGAGCGGAGCGAGGGACCTAACAGTCGAAGCGCTGATCACGCTACCGTCGTTCGTCTGACCAATCAGCCTGTGAGAGATCCCTCACTTCTTTTCGGGACGACAGATCCCGCCTGGGCTGCGGGCGCATACGAACGCAACGCATCCCAGGTCAGCGAAAAATCATCTCTTTGCGTTCCTCGGATCGTCAGCGGGATTTACGTAGTTGATCTGCCATGGGCCGATCCCATGGAGTTGAATGACCGTCTCGCCTTCGGACCACGCCGTGTGTTTCATGCCGGCGGGCCAGTAACCGAATGACCCGGCAGGAAGTTTTTTCGCGCTGCTGCGATCGAGCGCTTCTCCAGTGGCGAGATACAGGGTGCCCGAAATCACAGTGAGCCGCTCAGTCTTTGGATGGGTATGCGGCGGGACATGATAGCCGTCAGGAAACTGAAATCGGATCACGAACGGTGCTTCTTTCGTTGGGTCGCCTTCGAGTACAGCCGTCCTTGCGCCAGGAGGCAAAGCCGGCGCTGCTTTCCATTCGATAGCCACCGGAGAATAGAGATGCATGTCGGTGGATTGCATTTCTTCAGCGGACAACTGCGCGTGGATGAGGGCGACGGCCAAGAGCGTAGCTAATGCAGATCCGATGATAGCTTTCATATGTGCACTATTGTTCCCTGGTTTTGTGCGTTGTTCAGTAAAATTCACGATATTGCTTCGCTGTTTCAACGTAGCTCCACGCCCATCGAGCGATATCTTTTTGTTCATCAAGGGTGAGTTGACGACGGATTTTCGCCGGCGAACCGAGCACGAGCGAGCCGGGCGGAATCTTGGTCCCGATGGTGACAAGGGCGTTTGCGCCAACGATCGAACGCGCGCCGACTTCCACATCGTCAAGAATGATTGCGCCCATACCCACCAGCACTTCATTGTCGATCGTGCATGCGTGTACGACAGCGGTGTGCCCGACGGTGACCAGTTCGCCCATGGTTGTTGGGTAATCTGTGTCGATGTGAACGATTGCATTATCCTGAATGTTCGAGCGCGGACCAATGACGATGCGATTGATATCACCGCGAAGCACCGCGCCATACCAAACACTCGATTGTTCTTCTAGAATCACGTCACCGATCACCGTTGCGCCCGGGACAATCCACGCGCTGGAATGGATGGTAGGGCCCTTTTTTAAACGCGCAGCGATACCCGCGTGTCCGGTGGGTAGTGTATCGGGTGTGATATGCATGTTAGCGACTAACCTTCAACGCCCAACGCTCAACGTCCAACGCCCAATGAGAGAATCCGTTCACAGCGTACGCCAAGCGAGTGGCGAACGAGCGCGAAACATTGCAAAAGTGTAATAAAAAGGCTTGCATCGCCAGGGGCAATTTCTTTTCATCGCGCGCATGCATTCGAAAGTTAGTCTTGCTTTGGGAACCGCGCTCGCGGCGATCGCACTCTGTTGTTTTGTCGAGTCCAGCCTGGGTCAGGACGCCCTCACGGCTCCGGTTGCGGAAAGCGACAGTGACGATGCCGAAGGTAGTGAGACCG
>DASSFL010000363.1:0-3259 GCA_035694525.1 Candidatus Udaeobacter sp.
CCCGCATAAGCGTTGTAACTTTGTTACGGGCGAGGCAGTGGAGTCGGACGAGGTCTCGGTGTGGGAATAGGCCGTCCTCCTCCTCCTACGAAATTGAACTTGCCTATGCGAGTGGACCAGGAGGCAGTACTCGTTGACGCATAGTATTCGTTCACGTGCCAGAAGGTCATGCCATCGGAGGGATCGACGACGGTCATGGTATAATCGCCCCAGCGATCGAAACCGCTGGTTTGCGCGCCGCCACCATTGAACATAATCGCCTCACCCTGCCCGAGGTTACCCGGAGGATCACCTTCAAGCCGCCCGGCATAACGAATCGATGGGAACTGTGATGAGCTTGAGGCAGAATAGCCGATAGCCGTGTTGCCGCTCTGATCGACGGCGATGCTGGGCATCCAGCGCCATAAGCCGTCATTGCCATTGGTCCAGGTTTGCTGTTGCACGGGCGTGGCAGGGAAATTGCCACCCGTCACATCGAACTGATACCAGCGGACACCCGTGGGACCGGTGCAGTTCTGATCGGTACAAACGGTGCCAGACGCCCACAACGATTCCGTGCCGTTGCGACTCTGATAAACCAGCGGCGTCATGATCTTATCGCCCAGGGTGTCCAGCCTTTCCGCGGTTCCCTGTTGCGGGACAAGGTTTGAGCCAGCCGTGTTTGAGAATGCGTCCACGAATGGGTCGACTGTGATCTCGGCATTCGGAGAATGATTAGCACCAACACCCAAGGTCGAATTTGCCGGCGTGGCAAAATCGACATGAAACTTCCATGCATGTACCTGGGTCAAAGTCACGCCGCCATTTGCCGGGCTGTCGACGGACAGCAACATCTCATCCCTCGGCGCAGCCGGCGGATCGCCTGTGCGAAAGTTCGCTGCAACAAGGCTATAGGAATCTCCCAGACCGGCTGGAGGGATAGTGAAGGCTATCGCGTTGGCAGGCCCCCCAGTGAGCATCGACACACGGTCGAGCGCAAAAGCCCGCACACCCACAAAGGTTGTGTTGTTAATAAACAAGTTAACCGTGAAGAAATATGCGTTTTGCGTCCCGCCATCGTTCCACAGCGCGAACTTCGGGTAATCGCCAAGTTGATTGTTGTTGGCCGGATCAATCTGGATCGCGTAGAAGTTCCAGCCGCCGCTGACGGGGTCCCCGGTCTGAGACACAGCGACGCATTGGAAGAATGAAGTGCCGGGGAACCCTGGAAAGGCGAAGTCGCTCATTACCCAGCGATCAGCCTGGTGATCATAGAGAACAAATGGATCACCCTGGTTCGCATTCGCGCACGGCGTACCGGTCAAAGGCGCAAAGAACGCATTAAACGTGGTCGGCCCTGACAGCGTATTGCCACTTTTGTCAAAAACCTTGAATGCGCTGTTGAGCGGTTCGACGATATGATTCGGGCCCACGTCGCCATTTGTGTCAGGCGGCAAACAACCGCACGCACTCTCTGACGCGTTCTCCCCATCAAAGGTCAGCAGTGGCCCCGGCATTTTTGGGGTCGGCCGGAAAAATTCCCTCATCATCTTTTGCAACCACGGCGATGAGGGAATTGGCGGCGGCGCTCCCCTCTTCGGATGCGGATAACGCGTCAACATTTGCTCCTCGGTTTCGCCCTCGTTAGGAACATAAGGGAGCCTTCGCAAATCGGTGTTCATGGTAACCGGACCGATCATTTGCACCACGTCCGGTGACTGTGTTCCGGGAGCGTCCTCCGCGTGGGTGGATCGGTTCATTTGTTGGGTCTGCTTTGGGCGGTTTCCCTGGGCAAACAACGCGACAGCGATTCCAAGGAGGCAAAACACAGACGCGATCAAAACGCGAAGATTAAAGAAGGCAGATTGCGAAGTGGATTTCTTTTTCATAGTGGAGCTTTAGTGAAGAGTAAAACTGTGCTTGACACGCCGGAATAATCAACAGTTTTGATTTCGTATGCTGCACGAATTGAAGTGGGATGCGCGCAAGGAGAGGTCGAGAATTCGTAGGTGAAGAATTTACGAGGACGACTTAGAGGAAAGATTTCTGGACGCCGGTCCATCGTAGCCGTGATTGACCGGATCGATCCGCCGCATTGGTTTCTCGCGGGCTTGTTCTTCAATGGCGTGCGCCACAAGGCCGGGGGTGCGAGCGATCATAAAAATGCCGTTAAACGCCGCGAGGTTCATTCCCAAGTCTGCAAGGATGGCGCCGATAGCACCATCTACGTTGATGGGCAGCGCTTTCTTTGCGTCGGCAAACACTTTTTCGACGGTGCGCGCTGCTTTCATGTGCGCGCCATCGACACCTGCTTCGCGCGCCAGTTCGAAAAGCCGCGCAGTGCGCGGATCTTTCGTGTGATAGCGGTGCCCAAACCCGGGCATCCGCTCGCCGGTTTCTCTCATCGCTGCCAGTGTGCGCGTCGCGGCTTCGTCCAATGAAATAGATTCACGAGTCGCGCGATCCGCGATTGCCTTCAGCTGTCGGGCGCAATCTTCAATTGCCCCGCCGTGATGGCGATTGATCGACATGATTCCGGCAGCGACCGCCGCGCTCAAGGTTGCTCCGGTTGACGCGACTGTTCGCGCGGCCAACGCGCTTGGAGGCGTCGCGCCATGGTCGATCGACGCCACCAAAATCGCGTCCATCAAACGTGCGATTGCCGGCGAGGGCAGTTCGCCGGTCAAAATCAGATAAACCGCTGCGCCAAAGGAGACGCGTCCCATGAGTTCCGCAATATCGTATCCGCGCACTCCCACTCTGTTAGGTTCGATGCGCGTGATCGACGTGTTCCATGTTGCTTTCTTGTCGGCTTCGCTCATGAGACTTAGTCCTTTCGTTGTCTTGAGAATCTCGACGACCGCGTCCGGCAATTCCCCGAACGAATCGACGACAGTCGCACCGGCTTCGCGCAATGCTTTTACTTTGCCCGCGTGGGTGCCGCGACCGCCCTCGATGATTGCTCCGGCGTGACTGAATCGTGTGCCTTCGCGCGCGGCTTTGCCGCCGATATAGGCGATCACCGGCTTGGTGACTTTTCCATCGACAACCAGTTGCGCCAATTCTTCCTCCTGCGACGAACCAATTTCACCGAAAATGACAATGGCTTCAGTGAAGGGATCAGCCTCGAACATCAGCGTAGCATCAGGAATTCGAACGCCAAGCACCGCGTCGCCGCCGATGTGCAAGATGGTTGAAAGGCGCACTCCGGCTTGTCCCAGATAATAACCGGTGCTTGAAGCCATGCCGCCAGAGCGACTGATGACTCCCACTCCGTTCG
>DASSFL010000364.1:0-11364 GCA_035694525.1 Candidatus Udaeobacter sp.
TTCAATCTGCCCCTGCTCGACGAGCCGGTGCCGCCTTCGCTCGGGCAATACAGTAAACCTCACACCAAAAATTGGGCGGCCAAGATCGGCTCCTTCGATGCCTACGTCTTCGTCACGCCCGAATACAACCATGGCATATCCGGCGCGCTCAAGAACGCGATCGATTTTCTCTTCGCCGAGTGGAACAATAAGGCGGCTGGATTCGTCAGTTACGGCAGCGCCGGCGGCGCTCGCGCGGTCGAGCATTTGCGTGTGGTTCTGGCCGAGCTGCAAATCGCGACCGTTCGCAACCAGGTCATGCTCTCCCTGTTTACGGATTTCGAAAACTTCAGTGTCTTCAAGCCGGATCCGCGAAAAGAGACATCGGTCAACGAGATGCTGGACCAGATCATCGCGTGGGGCGGCGCGTTGAAACCGCTGCGGGAAAAATCGGGAGGTCAGTAATGCAAATTGGCGTAGACAGTTTCGTGGCGGCAACCGTTGATGCGGTCGGTCGTGCCGTCGATCCCGCACGGCATCTCAGCGAGTTACTCGAAGCAATCACGCTTGCTGACGAGGTTGGTCTCGATGTCTTTGGCATCGGTGAACATCATCGGCGCGAATTTCTGGATTCGGCGCCCGCCGTAATCCTCGCCGCTGCTGCCGCTCGAACCCGCCGCATTCGCCTAACCAGTGCGGTAACCGTCCTTAGCGCCGCTGATCCTGTGCGGGTGTTCCAGCAATTTGCGACTCTCGACCTGCTCTCTAATGGCAGGGCGGAAATGGTTGTTGGTCGCGGTTCGTTTATCGAAGCTTTCCCGCTGTTTGGCCTGGCATTGGAGGACTACGATTCTCTTTTTGCCGAAAAGCTGGACCTGCTTCTTCAAATCCGTAAGCACATGCATGTCCATTGGTCGGGTAAACATCGCCCGTCTTTGAACGGCGAAGGAGTGTATCCGCGTCCGGTGCAGAACCCGCTGCCAGTCTGGCTCGGCGTTGGCGGGACACCGGCCTCGTTTGCTCGCGCGGGCTCACTGGGACTACCGCTGATGGTCGCGATAATTGGCGGTGAACATCGCCGGTTTCGGCCGCTGATCGATCTTTACCGCGAGGCTGGTCTACGTGCCGGCCATTCTTTGGAACAACTGAAAATAGGCGTTCACTCGCTGGGCTATGTGTCCGAAGATTTCGCCACGGCCGCGAACGATTTCTTTCCCGGTTACGCCGAAAGCTTTACCCAAATCGGAAAAGAAAGGGGTTGGCCACCGATGACTCGAGGACATTTCAACGCCCAACTCGGGCCAACCGGCGCGCTTCTGGTCGGCGATCCGGAAACGGCTGTGGAAAAGATTGTGCAAGTGAACCACGCGTTGGGCGGTATTTCACGCCTTACCTTTCAGATGAGCGTCGCCGCCTTGCCTCACGCAAAGATGCTGCGCGCGATTGAGCTGCTTGGGACGCGCGTTGCTCCCCTCGTGCGAACCGCGCTAGCGTCTGGGACTGCGGCACCTTTGCTAGCGAACTCACATCGTGCCGCCTGAAATTGGTTCGTTCGGGAAAGATCTGCTCGATCTCAATGCTTCGGCAGCCTGTTCTGGTAAACCCAGACCTTTAGAGAGGACCGCATCACCATGTGGGCTGATGATTCGGAGACCATCGCGACGGAGCTGCTTCGCGCGCGGTGGACGAACAAGAAAAGTCACATCGCGCTCCGCCTGGGCCAGCCGGCCACCAAAGTAACCACCCACCGCACCAGCGCCGACAATAAGGATCCGCATGGCTGAAGGCATGAAGTTTTAGTTAAGAGTTGTTTATTCGTTATTACGACTTTTTGCGCCGCAGCTTTGCGATACGCGCAATCCCGCGTGGATAATCTATCTCGAAAGAGGGATTGCGAATCACCTCGCGCGTTGCAGCAGCAAATCCTCCACACGTAATGCAGCGGGAATATGCCCCAAAGCCTTATTGATATCCTAACGAATGAAACCGACTGTCGAAGTAACTTCGCAACCGATCGAGAAAGGCAAAGCACCCGGGATGCAAGTTCAGCTTTTGAGTGAAAGTCATGGACGCAAGGAATATGCGGTGATTTTCAGCAAAGGAGACGAAGCATTTTCGGGTTTGAATGAGTTTGCCGAGAAATTTCATGTGACCAGCGCTCATTTCACGGCGATTGGCGCCTTGCGCGGAGCGACGCTCGCCTGGTTTTCGCCTGACCGAAAAATGTACAAGAAGATCCCGGTAGAAGGTCAGCTGGAAGTTGCTTCAATGATCGGCGACATCGCACTATTCAATGGAAAGCCCGTTGTTCATACCCATATGGTAGTCGGCCTTCCTGACGGAACCGCCAGGGCAGGACATGTCGTCGAAGCACACGTTTGGCCTACACTCGAAGTGATAGTTACAGTCGAATCGAATGCCATGCGCAAGAGCCTTGATCCAGAAACTGGATTGTCGCTGATTGATCCACGTTTGGCGGCGAATGAAGAAAGATAAGTCAAGGTGCACGGCGTGGCCTGATCAATAGAACTTTCCAATCTCGGCATCTCCCAGACGCAGTTCCTCTCCCGAAGGGGAGACTGAGCGCTCTGTAATAAGGGTAATTGGCAAATCTATCGCACGCGCGCTGGCGGGGAATTGCGGCCAGCCGGTACTGTTTCACCGTGCAACGGATGCGTCTCGAAGCCGGCAAAGCAAAGGTATGAACAGCTCCAACAGACATGCTAACCAAACGGTATTAGAGCCGATTACACGCGTTGAACGCGGCGGCACAGGTGCGAATTCGTCTAAGGCTGCAAGACCGAATCCTAGCCATCGCTGGCGACTGATTGTGGTCACAGGTATTCTCATCGCTGGCGCAGTTGGTATCTATCTGCACCTCGTGGCAGGACAAAAACAGGGTGGTACCAAAGGCGGCATTCCTCCTTTGCCGATCAGCACGGTCGCCGCGACCACAGGTGACATTGGCGTGTATGTCGAAGCGCTCGGTACGGTCACACCGCTAAACACAGTTTCTCTAACCGCACGTGTGGCCGGACAAATCGCGAAAGTGGAATATCAGGAGGGACAGCATGTTCATGTCGGAGATCCACTGGTGGAGATTGACCCCGCGCCCTTCGAAGCAGCGGTAACTCAAGCCGAGGGACAGTTAGCCCGCGACCAGGCGCAGCTCGAACTCGCCAAGATCAATCTCGCGCGAGACACGGACTTGCTGAAAAAGGGAGTGATTTCTAAACAGGAATTCGACACACAAGTTGCCACCTATCATCAATCGGAAGGCGCGGTGAAGTTGGATCAGGGCAATCTGGACATGGCAAGAGTAAATCTCGCCTATTGCCACATTACTTCTCCGATTGACGGCCTCGTTGGCTTGCGCCTGGTTGATCCGGGCAACATCGTTCAAGCCAATGGCACCAGTCCGCTGGTGATGATCACGCAGCTGCAGCCGATCACGATTGAGTTCAACGTCGCGGAGGACGCCGTCCCACAAATTGTTCAGGCAGTGCACAGCGGAAAGATACTGACTGTCGATGCCTATGATCGCGCGAATACAAAGAAGCTTGCGACTGGAACGCTCGAAGCATTCAACAGCCAAATCGATCCCACCACCGGCACGCTCAGGTTACGAGCTACATTCAAAAATGACGATGATGCATTGTTCCCGAATCAATTCGTCAATGCGCGGCTGCTGGTCGAGACGCACCAAGGCGTCACGCTGCTGCCTAACAACGCCATCCAGCGAAACGACAATGGCACCTTCGTTTACCTGGTGCAGCCGAATCAAACCGTCGCGCTGAAAACGATCACTGTCGGAACTAACGACGGCAACACGTCCGAAGTGCAGGATCTGCAACCCGGCGCAGTTGTGGCGGCCGACAGTTTCAACCGTCTAAGCGACGGCACCAAGGTAGCAATCCGGCAAAGTGCGAGCAAGATGAAGCCTGCCTCGCCTAACGAATAACTGCTGTGAATCCGTCGCGTCCATTCATTTTGCGGCCCGTCGCAACATCACTGCTCATGGCGGCGTTGTTGTTAACGGGTGCAATCGCTTACAAGCAGCTCGCCATTTCAGCGTTGCCGGAGGTGGATTATCCGACGATCCAGGTCGTGACCTTTTATCCGGGAGCCAGTCCGGATGTCACAGCTTCGGCCATTACCGCGCCTCTGGAACGCCAGTTCGGACAGATGCCGGGATTGAACCAAATGACATCTGTTAGCTCGGACGGCAGTTCCATCATCACACTGCAATTCGCTCTTAATCTGAACATCGATGTTGCCGAACAAGAGGTGCAGGAGGCAATCAATGCGGCACAGACGTTCCTGCCAGTCGATCTGCCGGCACCCCCGATCTACAGTAAATCGAATCCGGCCGATGCGCCGGTAATGGCGCTGGCCGTTACATCGAAGACGCTTCCACTCGCGCGAGTGGAAGATCTCGCCGATACGCGGCTGGCGCAGAAAATTTCACAGTTGTCCGGTGTCGGTTTGGTCTCCATCAGCGGCGGACACAAACCGGCCGTGCGCATCCAGGCAAACCCCACCGCGTTATCGTCGTACGGAATCAACCTTGACGACCTTCGCCTGACGTTATCGCAGGCGACCATCAATCAGGCTAAAGGAAGCTTCGACGGACCGCATCAGGCTTATCAGATCAATGCAAACGACCAGTTACTCACCAGCAAGGATTATAGCTCACTAGTCGTGGCCTATAACAATGGCGCGCCGGTGATTTTGTCGGATGTCGCCCGTGTTATCGACGGCGTCGAGAACACAAAGCTCGCCGGTTGGATGAACAAGACACCGGCCATCATCGTGAACATTCAACGCCAGCCGGGCGCGAATACGATTCAGGTGGTTGATCGGATCAAGAATCTATTGCCGCAGCTCAAGGCGACTTTGCCGGCGGGCATTGAAGTTTCGGTTCTGACCGACCGGACGACGACAATTCGCGCCTCGGTTAGTGACGTGGAGTTCTCACTGATGCTCACGATTGCGCTGGTGGTCATGGCGATCTTTTTGTTCCTTCGGAATTTGCGCGCCACGATCATTCCGAGCGTGTCCGTGCCCCTGTCGCTCGTGGGCACATTCGGCGTGATGTATCTGCTCGGCTTCAGTCTCAACAATCTGACGTTGATGGCGCTCACGATCTCGACCGGCTTCGTCGTTGATGACGCAATCGTGATGATCGAAAATATTTTCCGCTATCTCGAGCAAGGCGAAACGCCGTTGAACGCCGCGCTCAAAGGCGCGAGGCAAATCGGCTTCACGATCATCTCGCTAACAGTGTCGTTGATCGCGGTGCTGATCCCGTTGCTTTTCATGGGTGACATTGTAGGACGATTGTTTCGCGAGTTTGCGATCACGCTCAGCGTGACAATCCTGCTCTCGGCACTCATCTCGCTCACGCTCACACCGATGATGTGCTCGCGGTTGCTCAAGCAAGAATCCGAGCAGAAAAGGAGCCGGTTCTACCTGGCATCGGAACGGGTTTTCAATCGCGTAATTGAATTCTACGGACGCACCTTACAATGGGTGTTGAAGCGAGAAAAGGCCACGCTGCTTGTCGCGGTTGCGACGCTTGTGCTGACCCTCGTGCTCTACGTCGTCGTGCCGAAGGGACTTTTCCCGGTGCAGGACACCGGAGTTATTCAGGGCATCTCCGAAGCCGCTCAGGACATTTCTTTCAGCGCGATGGCCAGGAAACAACAGGCGTTAGCGGATATTATTCTGAAGGATCCCGCTGTGAAAAGCTTGTCGTCGTTCATCGGCATCGATGGAACTAACACGACTCTTAACAGCGGACGCATGCTGATCAATCTCAAGCCGCTGGGTCAACGAAAGATTAGCGCTTCTAATGTGATCCGTCGTTTGCAGCGACAACTTGAGAAAGTGGATGGAGTGACACTTTACATGCAGTCGGTGCAGGACCTCACCGTCGAAGACCGCGTGAGCCGAACGCAGTTCCAATACACGCTCGAGGACGCGAATGCTGATGAATTGAATTACTGGACCAAGAAGGTTGTCGAGAAACTCCGACAACTTCCGCAATTGCGCGATGTCGCGACCGATCAACTAACGCTCGGCTCGCAGGCTAGGCTGGTGATCGATCGAATTACTGCTTCTCGGCTGGGTATTACGCCGCTGGCGATTGATAACGAGCTCTACGACGCGTTTGGCCAGCGACAAATCTCGATCCTCTTCACTCAGCTAAACCAATATCATTTGATTTTGGAAACGTTGCCTGATTTTCAAAAAGATCCGGCAATGCTGAACGACATTTACGTGAACTCGATCAGCGGTAGCCCGGTGCCGCTAAGCGCGTTCACGCATTTCGAGTCCGGCACTGCGCCGCTGGCCATCAATCGGCAGGGACAATTTCCGTCGGTGACGATTTCGTTCAACCTTGCTCCGGGCGCCGCTCTCGGCCAGGCGACGAGCGCGATTGAACAGGTGCAAAAAGAACTCAACATGCCGCTCAGCGTGCAGGCAACCTTTCAGGGAGCGGCCGCCGCGTTTCAGGCGTCGTTGAAGAACGAGGTGTGGCTCCTTCTTGCAGCGGTCGTCGCTGTCTACATCGTGCTGGGCGTCCTCTACGAGAGCTACATTCATCCGATCACGATTCTCTCGACGCTGCCATCCGCTGGTGTCGGTGCGATTCTCGCGCTGCTGCTCTGTCGGAGTGAGCTCGGAGTGGTCGCGCTGATCGGAATCATCTTGCTGATTGGCATCGTGAAAAAGAACGCAATCATGATGATCGACTTCGCGCTCGACGCCGAGCGCAACGAGCACAAGAAACCGCTGGACGCGATCTATCAGGCCTGCCTTTTGCGGTTCCGGCCGATCATGATGACCACGTTCGCCGCACTCTTCGGCGGCCTACCCCTCGCGCTCGGCAACGGGGTCGGGGCTGAGCTGCGCCGGCCACTCGGCATCACCATCGTCGGCGGTCTGCTCGTTAGCCAGATACTCACGCTGTATACAACACCAGTCATCTACCTCTTCTTTGATCGACTGGCGGCGAAGTTCTCCCGCTCGCGCGCAGCGAAACAAGCCATGGATGGTCTTCCTGAGGCTGCGCCGGCATGAACTCAGTTTCATCAGAGGCCAGTCCGGCGCGGACCAACAGCGGGGAAGGAATTTCCGCGCCATTCATTCGGCGACCGATTGCGACGGTATTGCTTACAGCCGCAGTCGCGCTGGCGGGAATCGTGGCGTTTCTGCAACTGCCGACGGCACCTTTGCCGCAAGTGGATTTTCCAACGATTAGCGTTTCGGCGACGCTGCCGGGCGCGAGTCCAGATATCATGGCGAGCGCGGTTGCCGCCCCGTTGGAGCGGCAGTTCGCACACATGGCGGGCCTCACCGAAATGACGTCGGCAAGTTATCTCGGTTTCACGACCATCACGCTGCAGTTCGACCTAAGTCGTAACATCGACGGCGCGGCGCGCGATGTACAGGCGGCGATTAATGCCGCCCGCGCGAACCTTCCGTCAAGCCTTCCGCAAAATCCCACCTGGAGAAAAGTTAATCCTGCCGATGCGCCGGTCCTGATTGTCGCGCTCACGTCTGACATCTACAGCCGCGGTCAGCTCTACGACGCGGCCTCCACCATTATGCAGCAGCGGTTGCTTCAGATTGAAGGTGTTGGGCAGGTGAACATCGGCGGCGGCGCGTTACCCGGCGTGCGCGTGGAGATCAATCCAACGCAACTGAACAACACCGGCCTGAGTCTTGAAGACGTGCGCGCGATGTTAAGCCAACAAAACGCTAACACGCCCAAGGGTCAGCTCTCGGACCAACGAACAACCGCAGACATCCTGGCTAACGACCAGTTGTTCAAAGCAAAGGAATATGCGCCGCTGATTGTCGCATACCGCAACGGCGCGCCGGTCAGGTTGTCCGACGTCGCGGCCGTGCGCGATTCGGTCGAGAACATCCGTGCCGCCGGTTACCTGAACGGCAAGCCCGCCATCCCGGTGGTCATATTTCGTCAACCGGGCGCGAATATCATCAAAACTGTGGATCGAGTGAAAGCAGCTCTGCCGTCGCTCAAAGCGTCGATCCCCGCCGCGATCAACATGCAGATTGTGCTCGATCGGACGACGACGATTCGTGCCTCGGTCTTTGAAGTGGAGCGCACGCTCGTGATCGCGATCCTGCTCGTCGTCCTTGTTGTGTTTCTTTTTCTGCGAAACGGACGCGCGACACTGATACCGGCGGTGGTGGTGCCAACATCGCTCATCGGCACCTTCGGTGTGATGTATCTGTGCGGCTACAGCCTCGACAATCTTTCGTTGATGGCGCTGACCATCTCGACGGGATTTGTGGTCGATGACGCGATCGTCGTGATCGAAAACGTCTCACGCCATATCGAGCAAGGAGTGCGGCCGATGCAAGCTGCGCTCAAAGGCGCACGCGAAGTCGGGTTCACTGTTCTTTCGATCAGCCTTTCATTGGTTGCTGTGTTTACACCCATTCTGCTTATGGGTGGCATCGTCGGTCGATTGTTCCGTGAGTTCGCGGTAGTTCTCTCAACTGCCATTCTCGTTTCGTTGGTCATTTCGTTGACGACCACGCCGATGATGTGCGCGCGTCTACTGAAAGCTCGCACGTCGAAAAAACCGAACAGCGGTGTAGCCGCCTCGCTGCGTCGAGGCGCAGGCGCGGCGACACAGCGCCGTGGCTACAGGGACCAGTTTGGTCAGATAAGCGAAAATGTCTTCGGGTGGGTTTCGGATTGCTACAAAAAGAGCCTGCAAATTGTGCTCCGGCATCCGGCGATCACGCTCGGCGTGTTAGTAGCCACAATCGCCGCGACTCTTTGGCTTTTCGTGCATGTGCCGAAAGGATTTTTTCCGGAGCAGGATAACGGCACCATTTTCGGCGGGATGCAAGGCCCGCAGGACTCGTCGTTCCAGGCGATGCAGGCGGCGGCGCTGCGTGTGAGCGAGACGATTAAGAATGATCCTGCCGTCGCAGCGGTGGTGAGCTTCGTCGGCGGCAGCGGCCCAGGTACCGCTGCGACGAACAGCGGGTTTGTTTACGCGGCGCTGAAGCCGCTGGAGGAACGAAAAATCAGCTCAAGCCAGGTCATCAATCGCTTACGACCGAAACTCGCCGCTGTTCCTGGCGCGATGACATTTCTCCAGGCCGGACAGGACTTGCGCATTGGCGGCCGACAGAGCAATGCGCAGTATCAATATACGATTCAAAGCGAGAATCTCAGTGACCTCGTAAAATGGGGACCGATCATGCTCGCCGAAATGCGGAAGCTACATGGTTTCACCGACGTGAACAGCGACCAACTCAATGCCGGGCTGCAAGCCTGGCTTACCTATGACCGCGCGACTGCGGCGCGATTGGGCATCTCGGCGCAACTGATCGATGACACACTTTACGACGCGTTCGGACAGCGGCAGGTCTCGACCATGTTTACTTCGCTCAACCAATACCATGTGGTGATGGAAGTTGATCCGCAGTTCTGGCAAAACCCGAAAGGCTTGGATATGATTTATATTCGGCCGACACACGGAGCTACTGTTTCGTCGCCGGGGTCACTTGCGACGAGCTCACTGGCGAGTTCTCAGCCCACGCCTGTACCGACACCCTTCAGTTCTCAGGTGGCACCTGCCCCGACGACGGGTGGTACCTCGGCCAGCACAATTTCAACTCCTCAGCTTGTTCCCGCGCCAGTGGCGCCTACTGCACCTCCAGTTGCCAGTCCGCAACCTACGGATGGACCGATCGCAGTCCCTACGCCGGCGTTTCCGTTTGCCATCTCTCAGGCTGGCTCGACACCGAACGCGGTTGCATCGATAGCCACTGCTACACCGTCGACGACGCTTGGCAGTTCCTCGCCGGCAGCTTCATCCGTTGTAGTTACCACCCCCGCGAACACACCTGCTACTTTTCAGTTGCTTCCTACCCCGACGCCGTTTGCTACACCGGCGAGTGCAGTTGTCACTTCGACTCCTGCATCGAACGCCACTGCTTCGACTCCTGCATCAAACAGCACTGCTTCGTCGTCCGGCGCAGGTGCCAGTCCTTCACCAACGCCTGTTGTGCCGTTAAGCGCGGTTGCCGGCTTCCAGCCGACTACCGCGCCAATCGCAGTCAATCACCAGGGCCAATTCCCGTCAGTTACCATCTCTTTTAATCTCGCCGGAGGCATGGCCTTGAGCGCTGCGGTGAGCGAAATTCAACAGATGCAGCAAAGGATCGCGATCCCCGGAACGATTCATGGTAATTTTTCAGGAGCGGCGCAGGCATTCCAGGCGTCGCTTGCTAGCGAGCCGTTTCTCATTCTCGCAGCGCTTCTGGCCGTTTACATCGTGCTTGGGATTCTCTACGAGAGCTACATTCATCCGATCACCATCTTATCAACGCTGCCGTCAGCCGGCGTGGGCGCGCTGTTAGCTCTAATGCTATTCCGCACAGATCTCAGCGTGATCGCAATGATCGGGCTCCTGCTGCTTATCGGAATCGTAAAGAAGAACGCGATTCTGATGGTGGACTTCGCGCTCGAAGCCGAGCGCGCGCAAGGCATGCGGCCGCGCGAAGCTATTTATCAAGCGTGCCTCCTGCGTTTCCGCCCAATCCTGATGACCACAGTGGCTGCACTCTTCGGGGCGTTGCCCCTCGTTCTTTCGACCGGTGTCGGCTCCGAGCTGCGCCGGCCACTCGGCATAACAATCGTCGGCGGCCTCATCTTTAGTCAGGCGCTCACACTTTACACCACGCCGGTGGTTTACCTCTATTTCGACCGCCTTCGCGAATGGTGGGGAAGCCGGAAACAGCAGACCCTTGTTTCGCCGCACGGAACTCTTAGTGTTCCCGACGCCATTTGACAAGGGCGTCGCGCGAGCGAGCGGCGCACATTCGACCAGGACACTACTTGGTTCGCCAGGCTATCCCAAAAGGAGGATAGACAGCTGCTTCACTCGCCCGAGTGACAAATCCAACCATCGCGCCATGGCTGCGCATCGCGCCGAGTAGGAACGTGAAGCATGAAAATATCAACTAACATTTGAGCAGACTAACTCTTGTGGCGATTGCTTGCACACTACCCGCACGGAGCGAAGCCGTCTAAAATCGAATGAAAACAACGTTATTTACGATCGGCTTGATTCTGGGAGTGATCTCCGTGTCCCACGAAAGCGCAGCAGCTACTCCGAGGCATCGCTTCTCGCATGGCGCGTTCACGTCCCGGCATTATGCAATCGAAACCCATGCGTCACTTATCGAACTGAAGCCTCAAGTCGCGGGTGTCATCCCGCGTATCATCCGAGGTGGCGATCCGCTGCAGATACTTAATCCATTCGCGCCAGCAAAATATGGAACCGCGGAAGAAAACACTGTCATTGATGCGGATGTTCTTGGCCGAGG
>DASSFL010000365.1:0-10583 GCA_035694525.1 Candidatus Udaeobacter sp.
CGGGTTCGCTATCTCAAGCTGATCGCGCTCTTCAAAATAGCCAAGGGCATACTCGTCCTGGTCATTGGTGCTTCACTCCTTTTTCTTAACGCGCGGACACGCTGGATGGACGCCCTGTCAAATTGGACTGCTGACGAAATCCTGCTGAAACATAGCAAGCCTGTCGCCTTTTTGCTCCACAAACTGCAAGATGAGCTCGCTGGCGGCGCGCTCCGAGCTACCGGTTTTTTAGCGCTTTTTTATACGGCAGTTTTTCTCACCGAGGGAATCGGCGTTTACATGCAGCAACGCTGGGCGGAGTTCCTCATGATTTTCGCGACAGCGGCGCTAATTCCGATTGAAGTCCGTCATTTGTGGCATCACCCGGGTTTGGCGGGTCTGCTCATCCTGCTGGCGAACTGTTTCATTGTCTGGTTTTTGTATCGCGTGCTGAAGCGCGACAAGCCCAAAGCGCATGTCACACAGCCGCGCGAACTGGTGGAGACACGTTAGGAACTGGTTTCGGGCGCAGACACGCTCGCAGGCAGCGCGAGCAGCGATTTAGTTTTGCGTCGCGTATTACGCCCTGGCAATGAAGATGCCGAAAATAGACGATAAACTGAGACTGCAGGCGGACTTCGGAGAAACCGACGCGATCTGCGTTGAGGTCCTAAAAAATCCGGCTACCGAGGAAGGCGTTTTGCTCAAAGTGATGGCGCGCGGCCCATTCGAACAGGGCCAGCAAGTGTGGATACTCGACAACGATGGATCGAAAGTCGGCGCCACGGTGGACAACGTTCTCGAGCAAACCATCGACAGCGAGGTAACGCTCTCGACTGTTCTTCCAGCGTAGTTGTAGCCGCGGGCGGTGACCGCGGCTGTCGGGGTCGGCGACTCCGGCTACAGGACAGCGGATTTACAGCAGAAATTGCGTCCACACTCAACATGGGTTCCGCTACATGCGGGCTTGCTTTCGGCACGCCTTTTACTGTGATTACGCTGTGAGCGCCGCTCCCGATGAGGTGACTTCACTGAGCGCGAGTAGTCCGGCGTCTGCGGCCCGGCGATGTTTACCACCACGCGCTGGAGCGTGGTGTTGGAGGCCCAAGGTAAATCGCCACCCGCGCACGAGGCGCTAGAAAATCTTTGCCGCACCTATTGGCGGCCTATTTATGGCTTCGTCAGACGGCAGGGCATTAAACCCGAGGAGGCGAAAGATCTCACGCAGGGGTTTTTCGCGCTGATTCTAGAGCGGAAAGATTTCCAATCCGTGCGACAGGAAAAGGGCCACTGGCGTTCTTTTCTTCTGGCTTCGCTCAAGCATTTCATGGCAAACGAGCGCCGTGATGCCGCGACGATCAAACGCGGCGGCGGCCGAAGACTGATTCCGCTCGATGACATCAGGTCCTACGATTCTAGCGAGTTCGATCGCACCGACACCTGAGCGCCGATCTGCTTTATGATCGCAGCAGGGCGTTCACTGTTCTCGACCAGGTGTTCGCGCGCTTGCGCGAGGAATCTCAGGGATCAGCTAACGCGCCACTGCTGGAGCAGTTAAACACGTTGCTCTCTGACGAACCGGATCGACCGTCGCAAGCGGAGATAACGCGCGAATTTGGCATGACCGAGAACCCGCTTTCTCAGCACGCACCCCCTGCCGGTATAACGTATGGCGACCTAAAACTGATGCCGTGGTGGGACTCGCTCCGCGGCGATCCACGCTTCGAAAAAATCGTCGCCTCCCTCGCGCCGAAGTGAATCTAACTACGGATTACACTGGTAACAGGGATCGATAAGGCGCGACCGCCAGAGAGGTTGAATCGCGCGCCCAATTGTAGGGCGTCTGTGTCAGACGCCCGCCGAGACGCCATCCGTTACATCCGCATCATCCGCGGAATCACGCGGTCGCGATTCAACGGGTAACCAATTCCCCGTCCCCGCTGAAGCCTTGGCGAAGGAGGCCACGACTCACGTCGCGGAGACATTTTCCCGTAACCTCGCGCTGCTTTTCGTTCTGTACTTCGGTGAACGGCCAGAAATGACAACTCAATAACGAGAAGTCAAAGAAGGCCAAAACAACAAAAACTTAAACAGAAAGAAACAATAACTATGAAGACAAAGTTAACGAAAATTACAATGATTTCCCTGACCTTCGCCGGTGCATTGGTGTGCTTGGCTTCCACTATGGCGTCGGGTACATCCGCCACCGTGAGGGCGGAAGCGGACAGGCATTGCAGCGAGGGCATGCTAAGGGGCTTGTACCTATGGACCTTCGACGGGTACCAAAACGTCGGTGGGAATCTGCTCCCCAAAGCCGTTATGCAAGGCCTCCAGTTTAACGGGGATGGCACGACGTTCAATCCCTTCGGCACGGTGAACATTGGAGGCTTTATTATTATCGACGCCACCGGAGGAGTAGGAACCTATACGGTCGCAGCAGACTGCACAGGCACGATCTCAATCACCAACGGCCCAAGCTTTAACATGTACGTCGGGCCGGGTGCACAGCAGATTTGGACCACCCAGATTGCGGGAGGTGCTGGCAGCGGCGCGGGATTAGGTGTAGGCACGGCGACACGTCTCCCGTAGCAAAGGCTCCGCGGCTGCTACGACGAGATTGGATTGTCACCGATTATAGGGTTTGGTGCGTTCTATCCGCGCCGAACCCGTTTACTCACGAACGGAAACACCGGCTGCTAGTCGGCGATTTGATTTGTCTCGGAGATCGCGGGGACGGTTGGTGACTTATCAGGAGGAGTGACGAAGCACGAATGACGCATGACGAACACAATCCGAATGATCGGCACGATTCCTTGCACGGCCATGTCGGACCTTCTGCTTTAACGGTTCAACACTGTCGCGTGGTAAAGCCTCAATGCGTGTCAACACTTCCAATCTGATTAACGAACCAATCGGTTGCGAGCTTGGCCACTTTCTCCAGCGCGCCCGGTTCTTCAAAAAGATGCGTCGCGCCTGGAATAATCTCCAGCTTTACTTCGCAGCGCATCCTGTCCCGTGCCTGCTCGTTTAATTCAATGACGATGTTGTCGTTACCGCCAACAATGAACAGGGTCGGTGCCTGCACTTTTGGCAAAGCTTTATCTGCCAGATCAGGTCGCCCGCCACGCGATACTACTGCGCCTACGTCCTGCGGAGCATCGACCGCCGCCACCAGCGCCGCCGCGCCTCCCGTGCTGGAACCGAAATACCCCGTCCGCAAATTGCTCGTTTGCTCTTGCTGCTTTGCCCACGTTGTCGCATGCACGAGGCGCTCGGCGAGCAAGTGAATATTGAACCGATGCTCTCGAGTCTGCATGTCGGTCGCTTCCTCCTCTGGCGTGAGCAAATCAAAAAGTAACGTCGCGAGTCCGGCTTCGTTGAGTGTGCGCGCGACGAATTGATTCCGCGGACTATGGCGACTGCTCCCGCTGCCGTGCGCAAAGAGCACTAGCGCAGCGGCTCTCTTGGGAATACGTAGATCGCCGGGCAGAACCGCATGGCCTGCCTGAATTTGCACTTCGCTCATAATCCTAGTTTTACTCTTACTCGCCTGATGCGGGTCCTGTTTGCGCTGCGCGGCCAAGCAGCTCGCGCACGTCTTCATCAGTTGTCTGCGAGAAATCTTCGTAATATTGGCCGACGGCCTGAAAGAATTCAGGCGTGCTCAGGCAGATTGTTTCGTCGGCTTGTTCTTCGATCTCGTGACAGGTGTCCGGCGGACCTACCGGCACCGCTACGACAATTTTCGCGGCCCCCTGCTGTCGCAGTGCCTTTACTGCAGCGCGCATGGTCGCGCCCGTGGCCAATCCATCATCCACCAAGATGGCGATCCGACCCCGCAGTTCCGGCGCTGGACGTCCCTGGCGATAGATTTCTTCGCGCCGCTGCAGTTCTGCTGTTTCCCTCGCTGTCAGGACCTCAATGGCTTGGTCTGCATGCGGTATCGCGCGCATGACATCTTCATTCAAAACACGTACCCCGCCCGAAGCGATTGCACCGGCAGCCAGTTCCTCGAATCCGGGAACACCGAGTTTACGCACGATAAAAACATCCAGCGGAACGCGCAGGCGCTCTGCAACTTCGTTGGCAACGGGCACACCCCCGCGTGGCAAGCCGAGAACGATCACATCACTGCGCCCTGCATACTTCTCGAGCTTGTCTGCGAGTTGCCGTCCCGCTTCGATTCGGTTTGGAAAAGCTCTTTCCATGCGGCCTGGGAAGGCTGGACAATCCCTCCTTTGTAGTTTCGCTTCTTAACGCGCCGTCGCGTGTTTGCAAATCGAGGACTGGATCAACGGCGCTGGTGCAGTTGTCAATTGATGGCGGGTCGCATCTCAATCAGAACGATCGCGCAGTTTAGCTGCCTTTTGCCGGGTTCCTGTCTGGATAGGGAGGGACTGGAGGTAGATCGTATCGTTTGGTCTTTAACTCCTCCTGCATCTCCTGGATTGCTCGATCGAGCTGCTGGTCTTCGCCTTTGAATTCTTTCCCGGGATCGTTATCGACTACGATGTCGGGATCGACGCCGTGACCTTCAACAATCCATTGTTTGCCGTCTTTTGAGTACGGCGCGAATTCCGGTTTGAAGAATTGCCCGCCATCAACAAGCGGGAGCGATTCGCGAATGCCAATTACGCCGCCCCACGTGCGTTTCCCGATCAGCTTGCCTAGTCCAAGCGTCTTGAAGCGATACGGAAAAATATCGCCATCGGATGCGGAGAATTCGTTGGTTAACGTGACCATTGGGCCGACAAACGTTTGCGGCGGGTCAGTCTGGGGCATGCCGTTCCGGGCAATCCCGACCATCACCAGCGCGCGCCGCAATCGCTCGATAACCAGCGGCGAGACGAATCCGCCACCGTTGCCGCGAACATCGACAATGAGCGCGTGTTTGCGGATTTGCGGGAAGTAAAACTTGGTGAACTGGTTCAAGCCCGGCTGGCCCATGTCGGGGACATGCAGGTAACCAACTTCGCCGCCGGTTTTCTTGTTTACGTAATCGATGTTCTTTTGCACCCAATCGAGGTAATAAAGCGGCGCTTCATCGTCAGTAGGCACAACAGTCACATCGCGCGCGCCGGCATCAGTCGGCTTGGAATTTACGCGCAGGATCACTTGTTTGTCTGCGGTTCCAACGAGTGCGTCGTAAAGATTGGGCAACGTGGAGACTGGAATGTTGTTGATCGCCAGAATGTAATCGCCGGGTTTCACATCCACGCCGACATCTGTGAGCGGCGAGCGAGTTTTCTTGTCCCAATTTTCGCCCGGCAAAATGCGTTCGATCCGATAAGCGCGCGTGGCCGGGTCGCGAGAAAACTCCGCACCAAGCAGGCCAAGCTTGATGCGTGGAGTGTCGGGGCGCTCACCGCCGCCGACGTAAGTATGGCCGTTGTTCAACTCGCCAATGAGCTCGCCTAACAAGTAGGTTAGATCATTGCGATGATTCACGAAGGGGAGCAACGCAGCGTATTTGTCTCGCATCGCCTTCCAATCGACGCCGTTCATCGTGGGTGAAAAGAAGAAATCGCGCATTTGCCGCCAGCATTCGAAGTAGATTTGGTTCCACTCGGCATGTCGATCCAACTGCGTGTCGAGCCCCGCGATCTTGTGCTCGTGATCCTTGGTATCGAGCTTGTCCTTTGGCACATCGATGATGGCGTAATCTTTTTTCACCTTCACCAGCATCTTTTTGCCGTCGAACGTGATTTGATAATTGTTCACGTCGCCCAGGACGGTCTCCTTGCGATCGTCCACGTTGTAAACGCAAAGGTGCGATTTCCTGTCCCGTTCAGGGAATCCTTCGTTGTCATCTTCGCCGACGTCATCAGCCGCTGTGCGGCGTAGATAAAAGATCCGCCCGTTATCCAGCATTCGGATGTTGCGATAATTTCCCGGCGTAATTTCCAAGCCAAGGATCCGGTTCTGGATTCCATCGGTATCCACTTTCACAACGACTGGTTTCTTTGATTTTTCCTCCGGCTTCTTCCCAGTGGCTTTTTCTTCCGGCTTTTTCTCTTCGGCTTCCTTCGCTTTTTCCTTTTGTCGTTTTTCTTCAGCTTTGCCGACTTCATCGCTCTTCGGGGCGAGTGGGTTCGTGGTTTCCTTGGCAAGTGTGACGAGATAGACGCGCTGCATGTCGCGATACACGTTTGCAAATTCTTGGTCGCCAAATGTCGGCTTGAAATCGCGCGCAGAAGCGAGCAGCAAATATTTTCCGTCATCGCTGAAAACTGCTTCGCCGGAGCCGTACCAACTGTCAGT
The DNA here is from genome assembly GCA_035694525.1 of Candidatus Udaeobacter sp. Taxonomy (GTDB): domain Bacteria; phylum Verrucomicrobiota; class Verrucomicrobiia; order Chthoniobacterales; family UBA10450; genus Udaeobacter. Next base: position 6,241 of record DASSFL010000365.1, read on the forward strand.
GACAGCGGTCTGCTGTCTATTCGCGAGCGAGTACAGATAGACGCGAGGCATCTCGTTTTCCTCAGGGCGCGCCCAGGTGATCCACTGACTATCCGGCGACCAGTTGTAACCTTGGATCTCGCCGTATTTGTCTTGATCGACCAGGGTCACCGCCTTGGTTGCAACATCGACATAACGCAATCGTTGCAGCCGGTCGCTCCAGAGCAGCTTCTTGCTGTCCGGCGACCATTTCAGTGCATAGTAATAGGTGTCGGCGCCGCTTGTGATCTGTTGCGGCTCGCCTTTACCATCTTGTGAGCGGACGTAAAGTTCGTTCTCGCCTGTCACATCCGAGTTATAGGCGATCCATTTTCCATCCGGCGACCAAACCGCGTCGCGCTCATGCGCGCCTGAAGTCTTCGTCAGGTTACGCGGCGTTCCGTTCTTTGCCGGCACGGAAAAAAGATCGCCGCGCGCGACTGCGATGGAACGCTCGCCATCCGGCGCGAGGTTCACCGATTCGATATGTTTGGCGGCATCGACCAGCGCGCCGCGGCCAATAGCAAAATCTTCCTTGATTTCGATAGGGACGGGCGTTGCCTGACCGCTGGCCAGATCGTAACGCCAGATGTATCCCGCTTGCTCGAACACGATGGAGTCCTTGCCGATCGACGGAAACTTAATGTCGTAGTCTGTAAAGTGTGTGAGTTGCTTGGTTTCCTTCGTCGCGATGTCGATAACGAACAAATTCATGCGGTTGTCGCGATCCGAGGTGAAATAGATCTTGTTGTCCGGTCCCCACATCGGGCAGATGTCCTGCGCGGGGTTGTTCGTCAGATTTTCGGTGGCGCCGGTTTTGAAATCGTAAATCCAAACATCGTCCGCCATGCCGCCACGATAATGTTTCCAGGTGCGGAACTCCCGGAACACCTGGTTATACGCCATCTTGGAATCATCCGGCGAAAACGAAACAAAACCTCCGCGCGGCACCGGCAGCTGCTGGGGCAATTCTCCCTCCAGCCCGACGGTAAACAGGGAACCGATGAAATCATTGAACGACTTCATGCGCGAACGGAAGACGACCAGCGGCTTTGTGTTTTCCCACGTCATTACGAGGTTGTTGGGGCCCATGCGATCGGAAATATCGTCCCGGCCGAGCGTGGCCGAAGTCGTCAAACGTTTCGGCACGCCGCCCTCGGCCGGCATGACGTAAACTTCAGTGTTGCCATCATATTGCGAAGTGAAGGCGATCTGTTTCGCATCCGGCGAGAAACGTGGGAACGAGCTGTAGCCGGGACCGCTCGTCAGCCGTCGCGCAATGCCGCCCTCCTTGCCGACTGTGTAAATCTCACCCGCGTAACAGAAGACGATTTGCGTTCCATTCGTCGCTGGAAAACGGAGCAGCCGGGTCGTGTCGGGCAATTTCTGCGCCGAGACGGTTGTGATCGAAATCAGACAGATCGCGGTTAAACACAAAAAAACAAAAAGCCGAGAGAATATGTTCATAGAAAAGACATGAAGTGAGGAAACTGCCGTCGAACAAACGAGATGCAACTCCGATTTCATTCAAGAGTCGGCATTCAGACGATTTATAATGGGGACGCCGCTGATTACCGATCTTGTCTAAATAAAAATCGGGCCCTTGCCCGATGTCTTCTTCAAACGGAAGGGGTGGGATTATTTCCCAGGAGTCGTAAAAGCGTTGAAGATCAACGGGCGATTTCGCGGCTATGTGGTTCAGGATTACCGTACAGGTGTGCCACTAGGCAAACGTGCTGCTCTCAGACAGTGCCGAGAACTTCAAGCTAGGGGCGAGGGGGTGGTGTTGGTCTCGGCCTCGGCGTTGGACGCGGTCTGGCAGTCGGCGTCGGTCTCGGTGTAGCTGAGGGGCTCACAGTTGTTGTGGGGGTTGAGCTCGCACTGGGCGTTGTCGTCGGCGTGAATGTTGCTGTAGGGGTAGAGCTCGGCGTAGCGGTTGGGGTCGCAGTCGGTGTTGCCGTTGCTGTGGGCGTTCCCGTTGGCGTCGCGCTCGGAGGTGGCGTAGGCGTTCCCGTTGGCGTCGTCGTGTTTTTAAAAACGGTAATCGACCTGGCCCGAAGATTGCCAGTTATGATCTCGGGGAGCCCGTCGCCATTCAGATCGGCCGCGCCGGGTCGCGCGGTTTCATAACCTGCCTCAAGGGAGCTAACATGGATGAAATTGCCCCCTCCCTGATTCCATCCGACGAGCGCCAAATTCTGCACGCCATCAGTGCCGACGATGTCCATGAGTCCATCCTGGTCCCAGTCTCCAGCCTCGATATAGCCTGCCGGCACAGACGTGGTGACCGGTGGCAGGAAGCCGCCGACCCGGTTGTTGCGCAGGAATACGGCGTGCCCAGCAGCGACCATTACGTCGAGCCATCCGTCGTTGTCGAAGTCAGCCGCGACGGCGTTGTTGTGCGTCGCCCCGAGATCGATAATCTCCGGCGGCCCTAACAGACCCTGCGCGTCCGGCTTGAAGTAATAGATCGCGTTGGATCCGAAATGCGTGACGATAACCTCGCTGCGGCCATTCTGGTCGAAGTCTGCCAAAAGCACGTCGCTCGGGCGTAAGCCGACAGGAACTACGACCTGGGGCTGGAAGGTTCCGTCACCGTTGCCTATGAACACGGAGATAGTGTTGTCGAATTGCGCTGCGTTCGAGTTTACGATGTCCAGATTTCCGTCTCCGTTGAGATCGCCAATGCCAACCCCCGACGGATTGCCGCCCGCCGCGTAGATGACGCTCGGCAGGAAGGTGCCGTTGCCTTGATTAATGGTCACGCGAATGCGGTTGCCGGGACTGAAGATCGAGGTGACGAAGTCGAGCCAACCGTCACCGTTGAAGTCGCCCACCGCTACGTCAGTTGGAAAGTTGTTGCCCCAATTCTCGATCTGGACTCCATCCTGGAGGGTCCCGTCGGGATTGCCGTAGAAGATGAAGGGCCCGTCAGCGTTTGAGATGGCGGCTGGCGAGACGACATCCAGATCACCATCCCTATCAAAGTCGGCAACGCCCACGCCCCAGGCCGCGCCGAGCATGCCGTAATCGCGTCTCGCAATGTAATTCCGCTGGCCCGCGTTCAGCACCACGTTAACGGTCGTCTTACTGAGTTGGCTGGCTGCAGCCACGATGTCTGGCTTGCCGTCTGCGTTAACATCTCCGATCGCATGGCTGTTCGGCGCCCAACCAACGCCCCACTCTCGTTTGTTCGGGAAGTGCCCCGTACCGTCGTTGGAATAAACGGAGACCGAGTTGGCGAGATAGTTCGACACGGTGATATCAAGATTTCCGTCCCCGTCCATATCGGCCGTCTTGATGCCGACCTGATTTTCACCGGCGAGGTAGGCTGTCTTGGCAAAGCTCGCCCCTCCGCCAAGGTTTCGGTAAACCGAGAGCCGGCGTCCGGTTATCGCGAAATCCGGCTGTCCGTCCTTGTCGAAGTCCCCGGTTGCGATGCCTTGGACGGTGTCCGGAAAGTTATCGAGAAACACACCAGCCGTGAAGCCAGTACCATTGTTCAGGTACACCTGTGCGGCATCGACGTTCCCTATGACAAGATCCAGCCGACCATCACCGTTAAAGTCCGCAGAGGCGATGTGGGTGGGTCCCAGGGGGACTGCCATGTGTGCCCAGAGCGTGAACCCGCCATTGCCGGTATTGCGATAAACGTGAACACCAGTCATCAGGGACGCGACCCCGAAATCAAGGTGCCCGTCACCGTCGTAGTCGCCGACGTCGAGTCCACCCGAGTTGGCGTTCTCCCCGACGGGATAATCATGACGATTGATGAGCCCGCCCGTGCCGTCATTGAACAGGACCGTGACGTAGCTTTCACCAAAGTCTCCAGACAAAGCGGCGAGGCAGACCAAATCAGGCTTGCCATCTCCATTGAAATCAGCAAGACGGAGATCAGTGGGACTCGGCCCGACCGGATAATCCACCGGCGGAGCGAACGTGCCATCACCATTGTTTTTCGCTACGGAAACTGTGCTGAACTCCTGATCGACTAGGTTTGAGGTCACGAAGTCCAAGTCTCCATCGCCATCCATGTCGGCTAACTCAACCGCGTACGGTGCAAGACCCGTCGAGGCTTGCGGCGCGACCTGGAAGCTGGGGCTCGTTTGTCCGGTCACCCTTGCCGAGTGACTGGAGACCCAAAGCATCGATCCAGCAACCGAGGAGACGGCTGCTCCAAGTAGCACACGCCTCGCCCTAGCGAACACGCAGCGGGTTGAATTAGGACAAGCTTGTTGACTGCGTTGACGGGAAACTCTCTGAGCGTTCATATCGTTAGTGTCTTCTTAAAGGGCTTTAACTTTTCACCTGATCCGGGGCCGACC
>DASSFL010000366.1:0-8668 GCA_035694525.1 Candidatus Udaeobacter sp.
GGGTCTGGATGAGGAACAAGGCCGGCCTTTCATTAAACGAGCGCTTGAGCTTGGCATTAACTTCTTTGACACAGCCAATATGTATGGAACTGGCAAGAGCGAAGAAGTCCTGGGCCGGGCGCTACGCGATTTTGCGAAACGTGATGAGGTAGTCATCGCGACGAAAGTCTATTTCCCGATGCGTCCCGATGTGAATGGGCGCGGATTGTCGCGCAAAGCGATCATGACCGAGATCGACCACAGTTTGCGCCGGCTGGGGACCGATTATATCGATCTATATCAGATCCACCGTTGGGATTACGATACGCCGATTCGAGAAACACTCGAAGCCCTCCATGATGTGTTGAAATCAGGAAAGGTGCGTTACATCGGGGCATCATCGATGTTTGCCTGGCAATTCTGCAAGGCGCTTTACCTGGCCGACCTGCACAGTTGGACGCGCTTTATTTCGATGCAGCCACATTACAACCTGCTGAACCGGGAGGAGGAACGGGAGATGTTGCCGCTTTGCCTTGCGGAAGGAATCGGCGTGCTACCGTGGAGCCCGCTGGCGCGCGGCCGTCTTGCCCGCGCATGGGAAACGCAGCCAAGCACTGTGCGTGGTCAAACCGATGAGTACGGCAAGAAACTTTATTCGGGGACTGAAGATTTGGACAAACAAGTCGTCGATTGCGTCGGAGAAATCGCGAAGGTGCGAGGCATCTCCCGTGCGGAGATCGGGCTCGCGTGGCTGCTTCACAAGCGGGCGGTAACCGCCGCAATTGTTGGCGCAACCAAACTCCACCATCTTGAAGAAGCGGTCGCGGCTGAGGACGTGAAACTATCCGATGCAGAAATCGACGCTCTCGAGGCGCCGTATGTGCCTCATCCCATCGCCGGATTCGAATAATCAAGATTAGGAAAAATGTTAACCTGTCGGCGCGGCGTAACTTTAACAACACCTAGCATCATGCTTCCTGATTACACTGACTTCTTAATTAAACGATTTGAGAACCCGGATGAGGTTCGCACTTTTGAGAAAGGACGGTTCGAACTTGTCAAGATCGGCGGAATGACGATCGGCCGGGCGACATATGAACCCGGCTGGAAATGGTCTCAGCACGTCGCGCCAGTTGCCGGGACTTCCCTTTGTCAGGTCGAGCACGTTGGCATGGTGATATCCGGGCAAGCTGCGTGTGCCATGCAAGATGGAAGGTCCTACGTCATGAAGCCAGGAGACATCTTTTACATCGGTCCCGGGCATGACAGTTGGGTCGTGGGCGATCAACCTTATGTTTCGCTCCACTTTCTCGGAGCGGAAAGCTACGCGCATGACTGACAGGACCGCTCCCGTTTCGAGATCATCGGCACCGCATCACACTACACGTTTGAGTGCGTGATTAAATCGCTTCAAGCGCGCCCTTCAAATCATCTATTAGATCGCGGACATCTTCCACGCCCACCGAAAGCCTGACGAGCGAATTGGTAACGCCGAGTTTTTCGCGCTGCTCCTTCGGTACCGAAGCATGCGTCATAAGCGCCGGGTGATTGATAAGGCTTTCGACACCACCCAAACTTTCCGCCAGCGCAAACAGGTGTGTGTTCTCCAGAAAACGCCTGGTGCCCGCGAGATCGCCTTTCAAAACGATTGTTACGATTCCGCCGAAGCTGCGCATTTGTTGCCGTGCCAGATCGTGGTGCGGATGGGATTTTAGTCCGGGGTAACGGACGAACTTCACCTCTCGCTGTTCTTCGAGCCACCGCGCAATCTCGAGCGCATTCGCGCAATGTCTTTCCATCCGGAGCGCCAGAGTTTTCAAACTCCGCAGCACAAGAAAACTGTCGAACGCGCCGGCAATTGCGCCGACTGAGTTTTGGAGGAACGCGATTTGATCGGCGAGCTCCTTGTTATCGCCGACCACGACCACTCCGCTCACCAGATCGGAATGACCGTTCAAATATTTCGTCGCAGAATGCACGACGACGTCGAATCCGTTCTCGATCGGGCGTTGAATCCACGGCGTTGCGAATGTGTTATCGCAAACCGAGATAATTTTGTGCTCGCGCGCGATCTTGCCGATTGCTTCGAGATCGATCAGTTTCAGCAGCGGATTGCTCGGAGTTTCGATCCAAACCATGCGTGTGTTTGACTTGATAGCGCGCTCGAGATCCTCCGAATCGGTCAGATCGACATAGGTAAAATCAAGATTCGCCGAGCGACGGCGCACCTTGTCGAACAAGCGGAATGTGCCGCCATAAAGATCATCGCTTACAACGATATGCGACCCGCTCTCGAGCAACTCGAGGACAGTGGCCATTGCAGCAAGGCCGGAGGCAAATGCAAACCCCCGTGTGCCGCTCTCCAGATCGGCGATGCACTTTTCATAAGCTAGCCGGGTGGGATTAATTGAGCGCGCGTAGTCGTAGCCTTTGTGTTTTCCAGGGCTTTCCTGCACGTACGTCGATGTCGCATAAATCGGTGTTATTACCGCGCCAGTGGAGGGATCGGGCTCCTGTCCCGCGTGAATCGCGCGCGTGGCGAATTCGTGTTGCTTTTTCATGTCTGTGCAATCTAACCGCGAATAGTGCGATTAGCGCTGATAAAATCAGAGTCCACTTCGCTCACGCAACGGGTCACTGCTTCGGCATGTGCAACCGCAAATACGAGAGCAGGTCGGAACGCGTGACTAACCCGAGGAATTTGTCGTCTTCCATTACGATGGCGACACGGCCGCGATCGAAAACATCCAGAAGATCCTTGATCGTCGCGTTTGGCGACAATGTTTCCAACTTCGACGTCATCGCATTCTTTACGAGATCATTAAAGTGCGAGGCGTCGCGATGTACCTTCACAAGCACATCGGATTCGTCGAGAATCCCAAGCGCACGTCCATGTTGATCGACCACCGGAACCTGTGAGACATCCGCGTCGCGCATCCGTTTGACCGCGGTCAGCAATGTGTCGCTCGGTCCGACGGAAATTACTTCGCCAGCCTCGTAACGATGCGAGATCAGATCGCTCAAATCCCCATGTGGCGGACGATGAATAAAACCCTGTTCCGCCATCCAGAAATCGTCGTACATCTTGGAAAGGTATTTGTTCCCGGTATCAACCACGAAGGTAACGACGCGCTTCGGCTTCGTCTGTTTACGGCAGTAACGCAGCGCTCCGGCGACGAGCGTGCCCGTAGAAGACCCACCGAAGATCCCCTCTTTGCGCAACAGCTCACGCACTGTTGCAAAACTTTCCCGGTCGTCGATCTCGAATGCTTCCGTCACCAGCGACATGTCGGCGATGTCAGGAATAAAATCCTCGCCGATGCCTTCTACGGCCCAGCTGCCTGCTTCGTTGAGCTTGCCTGACTTTACGTATTCGTAAAGCACGGAGCCTTCTGGGTCGGCCAAAACCATTTCGATTCCGCGTCGCGGCTTGACGCGATTGAAAAATCTCCCGAGACCAGTCAGCGTCCCGCCGGAACCCACGCCCACCACAATTGCGTCGACATCGTGCCGCATTTGTTCCCAGATTTCCGGTCCGGTAGTGCGCTCGTGCGCCAGAGGATTTGCGGGATTACCAAATTGGTTCACGTAGAATGCGCCCGGGATTTCTTCGGCGAGTCGCGCTGCCACATCCTGGTAATATTCGGGATGGCCCCGCGTCACGTCCGAACGAGTGATCCGTACTTCAGCGCCCAGCGCTTTCACGTGCGAGATTTTTTCCTGCGACATTTTATCGGGAATTACGAGCAGAACGCGGTAGCCTTTCGCGCCGGCAACCAGCGCAAGGCCCAGACCTGTGTTGCCTGCTGTGGCTTCGACGACCGTTCCCCCGGGCCGCAATTTCCCCTCGTCCTCCGCTGCTTCGATCATCGAGAGCGCGATCCGGTCCTTGATTGATCCCCCTGGATTCTGATTCTCAAGCTTGAGAAAAAGCTGGCACGGACCGGTGTCGAGCTGTGTGATCTCCACCAGTGGCGTATCACCGATTAGCGACAGGATTTGAGGCGGACCCTTGGAACTGGTCTGGGGAACAGTTGGAGTTTCGAGCATTGCGAATTTTTAATGGGAGGCTATCGGCGGATCGCCTTTATGCGACCATTCCGATTTGCTGTCTTCGAGGAATTGTTGGAGCACATCAAAATGGACTTCGCCGTAGTTCAATGCGTAGCGGAGATCGCCGCCTTTGTAAATCCAAGTCGTGGGAATCCACGATAACGGCATCCCGGCGAATTGCTTGATCTTGTTCTCCCCCTTGCGCGGTCCCGGGTCCGCCAGCATCGTGACGTTCGGTTGATCTGCGATTTGGAATTTCTGCAACATCGCACGGCCGTCCTCGCCGTTATTCCAAACAGAGACGAAATAAAATTTCACCTGCGGATTGTCTTTAACGGTCTTGAGCCAGCCGCCGCTCCTTAATTCCGCCTGGCAATTGGAACACCACGGTGCCCAAAGATGTACGACGCTAAGTTCAGGTGATTTGATCGCTTCAAAAACTTTTTGCTCGGCAGGAGACTCAGCGCCGAGAGATGTGGTCCCAAGGAGCGCAATCAATATCGGGATTCGAACTATGGACATGTTTCACTGGAAGATAACGGCGAAAGGCTTAACGCTCAACGCCGAACGCCCAATGAGAAATGCAGGTCATTCTGAGTAGAGCGAAGAACCTCCCGCCGGCGGGGGCGATCACACTAGCCACCTTCTGTCACGAGTGGCGAGTAGGCGCGGTCCTCACTTCGTTCAGGATGACAATCGGTAGGGTCGCACTTAAGAGCCGGCAGTTGACCTGCGCGCGGAAAATGCCTACTGTTGCGTCCCATTCCGCTGCTGTAGCTGCGCGGGAAGATTGGCGTCCCACTGGAGGCGCCGTTTTGCCTGAAGGAGGCCCACTTAATTTTATGATTCACATGCAGGATGTAATGGCGAAGCCGATGCCAGACTTCCGAGAGGGAAGCATCGTCAAGGGACGCATTTTGGAAGTTCGCCCGCGGGAAGTATTGGTCGATGTGGGATACAAATCCGAGGGCGTGATTCCGTTAGCAGAATTTGATGACGTCGAGTCGCTGGAGGTGGGCGATGAAGTGGACGTGCTCCTGGAGCGGCTTGAGAACGACGAAGGCATGGTCGTTCTGTCGAAAGAAAAAGCGGCTTACCGTCAAAATTGGAACAAGATCGTCGGTGTGTTTCAAGGTGACGCCCTCATCAAAGGCAAAGTGAAGTCCGTCGTGAAAGGCGGTCTAATGGTCAACATCGGGGTGGAGGCATTTTTGCCGGCCTCTCAGATCGACGTTGTTCCGCCAAAGGACTTACAGCAATTCGTTGGCAACACGTACGATTTCAAAATCGTTAAGCTCAATGACGACCGCAAAAACGTCGTGCTCAGCCGGCGTGAAGTAATTGAGCAGGAGCGTAGCGAGAAGCGGCAGAAATTCATGGAAGGCGTGACTGTGGGCGACCGCGTCGTCGGCACCGTGAAAAACATCACCGACTTCGGCGCATTTATCGATCTCGATGGCATGGATGGCTTGCTGCATGTGACCGACATGACCTGGGGCCGGCTCGGACACCCCAACGAGTTGTTGAAAGTCGGACAACAGTTGGAAGTCGTCGTGCTCGACATCAACAAGGAAAAGGAACGCGTATCGCTCGGGCTCAAGCAAACCCAGAAGAACCCGTGGGACCAGATCGAGGAGCGCTTCCCTGCTGGCCAACGGGTCAAGGGCAAGATCACCAACCTTGTTCCCTACGGAGCGTTTGTTGAGATCGAGGAAGGCGTGGAAGGACTCATCCATGTCTCCGAGCTTTCGTGGACGAAACGGATCATGCGCCCCTCCGATATCCTCAGCGTCGGTCAAGAAGTGGAAGCTGTCGTACTCGGGGTGAATAAAGAAGAACAGAAGATTTCGTTGGGTCTGCGCCAGCTCGAGCCGAATCCGTGGGATGAGATCGAGAAGAAATTCACCATCGGCAGTCGAGTGAAAGGTAAGATTCGCAACATGACTGCATACGGCGCGTTCGTGGAGCTGGAAGAAGGCATCGATGGGATGATTCACGTGTCCGACCTGAGCTGGACCCGCAAGATCAATCATCCAAGCGAAGTTTTTAAGAAAGGCGATGAACTCGACGCGGTAGTGATCGACATCGACAAAGTAAACCAGCGGATCAGCCTCGGGATTAAACAACTCACCGAAGACCCGTGGAAGACGATCGATGAGAAATATAAAATCGGCGACCTGGTGAAAGGAAAAGTAACCAAGCTCGCCAGCTTCGGAGCGTTTGTGCAGCTGCAAGACGATATTGACGGTCTCGTGCACATCTCGCAATTGAGCGAAGATCACGTCGCGAAAGTGAAAGATGTCCTGAAAGTCGGTCAGGAAGTCGAGGCGCGCGTCATTAAAGTGGACAAACTTGAGCGCCGCATTGGATTATCGATCAAGGCCGCGAATTACACCGAGGAACAACTGCGCAAGGAAGCCGAAGCGCTCGACATACTCCGTCCAGGCGAAGACATGGTCGGCCTTGAAAAAGCTTTCGCCGCCGCCGAACAGGAAGAGTATCGACCCGGTGATTCCAAAAAAGAAGCGAAGGAACCAAAGGAATCCAAGCGCGAGTCGAAGAAGGACGCGAAGAAGAAATAGCCTCGAGAGTGGCTCGTTGCTGTGCAGCCCGACACAGTAAAGCGCTTCAGACTCCTTAATCTTTCGTGCGGCCTAATTGCTTACTTGGCATCGCTGATTGGGACGCTTTTGTTGGCAAATGAGCGGGCTCGACCCTGGGCTGTATTCCTGCTGATTGGTGCGGCAGTGCTGGCTGTGTTCGCCTGGAGACGGCAAAAGTGGACACCGGCGTTCCTGGAACATTCGGTTACTCGGACACCCAGCTTGCACCGGAGGCGCCTCTACTTGCTCGGAATGCTAACCGCGTTCCTGCTTGTGTTGGCCGCAGACCTCCGTTACCTGGCTGCTCCGAACGAGACTTTTGGGCTAGCCGGTGTTCTGTGGTTGGCAAGCATAGGCGTTTTATTGGGCTCTGCTTTTGTTTGGTCAGATTCGGGTCAGGATCGTGCAAGCGAGTCGCATCCCATCCCGTGGACGGCTTGGGAGATAGCCGTATTAGCCGGGTTGGTCCTCGTTGCGTTGCTTACACGACTTTGGGATCTGACCGGGTTCCCGGACAACATTTACCCGGACGAGATAATGACCGGCACCATCGCTACCCAATCTTATGTTGCGGGTACCGGTTCCACTCCGTCAGTCTTCAGCACTGTGTGGCATGGAATCGATCTACCCGCGCTGTGGTTTTGGATCGTCTCGCAATTTCTCAAAGTCGGTGGCAGCACTCTTGCGACGCTAAGGCTGCCCGCTGCCTTATTCGGCGCTGCAACGGTTCTCCCGTTATACGGGCTCATTCGCGGAATATGGGGAAGGTACGCCGCAATAGCGGGAACTGCCATTCTGGCGTTTAGCACTTCTAATATCCACTACAGTCGGCTTGCACTTAATAACATCACAACACAGTTCTTCTGGACCGCGTGCTTCCTCTTCCTATTGCGTGGACTACAGTCACGCCGGCCGTTGGATTGGGCAATGGCCGGTCTGTCTGCAGGACTAAGCGAATACTTTTACTATGGTACACGGCTGTTGCCATTTATCCTAATTCTGTTCGTCTGTTACCTCTTGACTTTTCATTGGAAGCAGGCGCGTCAATATCTGAGTGGTTTCTTGCTGCTCACTGTCGGCTATCTGGCAGGGTTTGGACCGCTCTTATTCCACTTTATAAGGCATCCCAATCTCTATTTCGGTCGAGGAGCAAGCTTGATGCTATGGTCTCCTCATATTCCAATCAGGTTCCAAGATTTGCAGACTGCCTGGAAAACAGTTTGGCCGATAATCCGCGAGAACCTGCTTGGCATTAGCACTCAAAGCTCGCAAGATATCATCTACTATGCGCCGCTGCTTTTGCCCGCCGAAGCCGCTCTACTCGTGTTAGGCGTTGCCTTACTTGTATGGCACTGGCGTCACCCAGCCGCGTTCCTTATGTTGATTTCAGGAGTAGGTGTCTTGCTCATAGGCGGCACGCTTATCGCTTATTCTAACAGTGTGCCACCTTTAATTAACCACTGGACTCCGGCTTTCCCGGAGTTCTACGTCGCGCTAGCGGTGCCCGTAGGTGCATGGGCGGCATCCGTGGAATTGTCGGGCCGGCTGCGTTGGGTCTTGCCTGCGACGCTTGCCATCGGCTTATCACTTCTTGGCTGGTCCAATCTCAGCTTCTACCTTCATCGCTACTATGCCGACCCCGCGAGTCTAAAGAGCAGGTCCTACAGATCAGCCCAGCAGAACTATGAGATTCAGACCGTTCAGAGCCGGTATCAGGCATGGCTCGGCCCGAGATACCGAGTATTTACCATCGGCAAAGGTTCGCCACCTTACGATGCTGCAATTACGCGATACCTGGTCGCCGACCAGGAATGGACTATGTTACCTGACCCTGCCGCAGACTTGCCCTCCATAATTACTGGGGGCAAGGGATTGGCGTTTCTCTCCTTTCCAGGAAACGAACAACATCGAAAGCTGGCCCATAACCTGTATCCAGGCGGTGTGGATAGCGAAGTGACAACACAGCGTGGCAAGCACCTATTCTACACATACGTGGTTGCTCCGAAACAAGCGCAAGCGATCAACAATTGATG
>DASSFL010000367.1:0-1730 GCA_035694525.1 Candidatus Udaeobacter sp.
GTTACACGTGTGCAGCGGTTCGAGCTGAAGCACCGTGGCGAATTTCTTCGTGCCACGCAACTTATGCCCAATCACGTAGGCCGCGATTTTCGCTGTAAGCGGTAAAGGAAATCTCATTGGAGCGACGATAGTAACAAGAGGCGCCAGTGTGTCAATGACCCGGCGCACTTCTCAGTCTGTGTTAGTCTGAATCGGGTTAAGGCTGCTGTTCGGATTTGCGGCACTGTACACCAGACCCCCAATGGCTGAAAAGCAAAATAAACATGCGACTGCGAGGCATTTCTGTGGTTAAATAGTCGCAAGTGAGTCTCTAAACAAGGTAAACAGTATGAAACGATTATTCTTAGCAGCATTTGCCGTTGGCGTCATTGGCTGTGCGAATCAGCCCGCCCCATCACCCGGTCCGGCAGTGACAGGCGGTTATCCGTACGATCGCTACGCGCGGAGCCCGGAAGCATGGGGATATGTAAATCCAGTTTACAAGAACTGGACCACAGACCAATTGCAAAAGCGACGCTTGGATCTCTATGCTCAGGTCCCATTCACTCGGGATCGCAACGAAGTGCCCGCCTACATCTATTCGGGAATGCCGCTTCCGCAGCAGGATGAGATCAAGGCGATTGAAACTGAGTTAAACGCGCGATATCAAGCCGGCGATAAAACGGCGGAGTTGAAGGAATTTTGGCCCTCAACGCGCAGGCATATTGCCAGCGGCTCGCGTGTGGAATCACTTTTTTAACTTCGAATAACATTCGAAGTGATGGAGCCGGCGAGACGCCGGCGCCAAGAGCTTTGTTTAGAGCCTAGCTTGTCGTTACAGGCAGTCAGGCCGGCGTGTTCCAGCCGCGACGGATGAGGCTGACGGCAATCGCGGCCAGGAGGAGCGCGACAATTTTCGATACGCCGCGTAATCCTTGCATGCCCATCCAACGCGCGAACCGATCGGCATTCCAGAACGCCAGTGCGACCAGGCCCAGATTGACCAGCAGCGAGGCGAGCGTGAACACTATGCCCACCGTGTCGACCAGAACGAGCAGCGCGGTGAGCAACGCCGGTCCGGCGATCAACGGCATCCCAAGCGGTACAATTCCGAATTCATCGCTGCCTCCGGGGCTGGACGGCCCAACATTGAGCAATTCGCGCCCTGCCAAAGCGAGTAGAATAAGACCACCGGCGACTTGAAAGTCTGCATCGGTAATTCCAAGCGCGTCGAAAATAATTTGCCCGAGAAAAACAAATCCGATCGCTACGCAGAACGCTGTGAAAATTCCGAGAGCCGCCTGGGTTTTGCGCTGCTCCGGCGAAGCGCTCGACGCGAGCCCCATGAATATCGCGACAAGTCCGATTGGATCGATTGCGACAAAGACCGGAATGAAGGCGACGAAAAATTTCTGGATCATCGTTGCGGACGCTTCCTAGTGTGTCAGTGCTCAAAACGCAACACAGGACGGTTAATCAAGCTTGCCTTTTGCGCTCGCCCACGGATGTTCGCCGACACTGAACGTCCATGAAATCCCAGCTTTTTTTCCTGTCACTCATTTTCGTCGCTTCAAATCATAAGCTTCCGGCTGCTGAACTAAAAACTGTCGATGACTTTCGCGCTGTGGCTGCGAAGGCCAATGCCGTCTTAACGATTCCGGACTGGGAGCAAACGCCAAAAGCGGTCGAGGCGATGATGAACGATGCCATCGCAAAGGCGAACAAGGCGCTGGATCAAATCGGCTCGCAGG
>DASSFL010000368.1:0-2365 GCA_035694525.1 Candidatus Udaeobacter sp.
CCGACCCAGCCTGAGCCAACCACAAACACAATCTGTGTCAGAACGAGATCGCCAAGCCCAAGCGGCTTTTTGAGCACAACACTCTGTTCTTCGACTCTACGTTCCGCGCGGTCGAGTGAGGCGCCCATGGCGAAATTGTAGGGCATGCGCTTCGCTTGCCTACCCAAAAACCGGCAGCCGATACGCCTGCTTTAGAGCGCCGGCTTTAATCGTGCTCTTGTTCGGATCTTTTCGGTGGTGCAGGTTCGTTTCGAAATTCGCGATGACGGACTCTTCCGCCGGCGTAGGCGATATAGGCCCCGCTTCCCAAAGTCACCGCCCCGAGCAAAACTACCGCCAAGGCGAGGGGCAGCGAGGATTTGGGCCATTTGATTGGCGCGGCGATAGCAATTGCGCTCAAAGCGGCCAGCACATAGAAAATCCAGATGAGATCTTCGCCGCGCTCTCTGTGTTCATCGAGCCAGGCTCCTCCGTCCTCGTCAGTCATCGATAGAACACGGTCATAACCTTGCTGGCCAAATTCGTAAACGGGCCACGCTGACGCGCAGCTGATGAGCACGAGCGTCAGGGTTGCGATTTGAGCGCGGCGGCTCTTCAAAATCAAAGCGAGCACGAGGCCAATCAAACCTGTGAGTAAGCCATAGACCGGCAATGGATTGAGCAACACATGAATGTATTCAGGCTGCCGCAAATCGCGCAGCAGGGTCTCGCTTAAGAGCATTCTGGCCTCCATGTTCCGAACTACGTCGAATCACCATTTTGTCATTCCGACCGAAGGCGAGGAATCTCTTGTCTTCAAAGAGACGCCCGTTGGAGACGTCTCGACTTCGCTCGACATGACAAATGCAAAAACCGGAGCGGATCGGTCATAACTTGCCCCGCCACTGGGTACCGCATACTTGCGCGGTCCGTGGTGCTTGATTCGGCAAGTATTTTTGCCAGTCCGCAATCGTGAAATGCCACCACTCGGTGCGCAATCCCCAAAAACCTGCATTTCGCATTGCCATCTGCAGCAAACGCACGTGTGCGCGAACATCGGCATGAGGACCGATGTAACGCCACATTGCAGCCGGCGTAAAATCGTCAAAGTCACTGGGCATGCGCACGGGACGATTCCACGTATCGACTAATGTAGCATCGATAGCCACACCCCAGCTGTGCAGTGAGCCGACGCCAATTTCAGGATTGGCAACGTAATCGCTGTTGTGCGACGCGTGCCAAAGCTTTTCCTGCACGGCTACAGGCCGGTACGCATCCCAGATTTTCAGCCCAAATTGGTAGCGCCGCAGAAACACCTGCGCTGCGGCCAAACCCGAAGCGACTTCTGGTCGGGCCAGAGCGCATGTGCCGCGAGGATAAAGCGGGTAACCGACAAGGTTGTTGGGCCGTGCGTAGCGCAACTCGACGATGATCGTCGGATCAACTGATCGAATATCAACCAGGGGGCCGCCGGCGTTTGCTGCCAATGACGGGAGCGCCACTGCCGCCGCAGCGATCAAAGAAACGTTAAAGCGTCGCATTTGCTGGATCAGTACTCTGTCACTACCTGGGGAGCCTCAGTTTTTGCCAGGCGCTCAAGAAGAACGCGAGCGCTATTTTCAGGGACGTCGAAGCGTAATTCCAGATTTGAGGGGCTCGGTCTTTGGATCTCGGGCGGTCGGGAGTAAAGCAACAGTTCCGAGGCCGGCAGGCGCAGCCATTGCTGTGGATTATCATGCAAATTCCGCGCGACCTCGGCAGCATTTTTAGAGGAGTTCACTTTTATGAGTAATCTGGCCTTTACCGGATTTTGTAGATTGATCGCAAGACCCAATAATTGTGAAGCGTCGAGCAGTTCTTGGGTAAAGATCGGATTAAAAACACGCGCGAGATCGGGCGGATCGCGGGAAATGAGCCGTAGTGCACTTTCGCGATCGAGTGCCTCGAAACGATCAAACAGTTGGCCCGTAATTTTAAGGTCCGGTTTCATCCCGAGACGCACCAGCACCAACTCGTCCACCGCAATCGGCGCTCCGACTGCGAGTGTTGCGGGTCCGACCCTGGCAACCGCAAAATCAGGCGGTCGCTCCCAAACCGGCAAGCCGTTAATTGCGCGCTTTTGGAACGCTTTGTCGCCTGCGATGGCACGAATGGCCTTCGGAGCGGCCCGGCGCGCTTCGACCAGAACGAACTCGCGCGTTTCTCCAGTTTCATTGGTTGTAATCGCACGAGTAATGCGTGTGGCATCCCGAGGCAGGTTCAATCCCGGAGTCGAAGCAGCCGCACCGACTAATCCTGGCCATAGTTTGGGCTGATCTTTGCGCCAGCGCCTCGCGAGGTCTGCCCGTTCAAATTGATCGGCGTTGATCGACAAAATCGTGTCGGT
>DASSFL010000369.1:0-3019 GCA_035694525.1 Candidatus Udaeobacter sp.
CTGAGTTGCATGTCCATGCCGCCGCCAGTGGCGTTGACAGCAACGCCTTGTTGCGTGGAAGAAATGCGGACTACCACACCGGCCTGATTTGACATAATGGTCCCGGTTCGGCCACTGCCAAGAGTCACGCCCCGCGTTCCCGCGCCACCCACGTTATAATGGCCGTTGAAATCTTGAAGACGCCTCAGGTTGAAAACATCACCATTAGCGGAAGAGCTGGTCATCCCGACCCTGCCGATTGACAGTCCTCTTACTCTAACCGGATAGTTCTTGCCTCTGTAGGTAAGCGTGCCCGACCCCCAGCTGGTACCAATTCCAAGAGCGAACGAGCCCGTGCTCAGTCGCAACGTTGCGTCTGGCCTGGATTCATGATGTCTCGCCTGGGCGAATCCTGTCATTACGCCCAAAATTGTTAGTAAAACTGCAATTTTCTTCACATTTTTCATAATTGTATCTCCTTTGGTTGGTTTCGCCGCACGATAAGAATTTCTCTCTGGCGGCTTGATTCGAGCAAGGTTGTATATCCAAAGCCCGCTTGGTAAGTCAAAACAATATTTTTAGGACTGTATTTTTCTGCGGTCTTGGCGCACAATCTTACCCGAACGAACTGTTTTGCTTCATAAATGAGTTTTTACCTGCAAGAGCCGACAAATTGGAAGCAGACACTGACAAGGTTGAGGCTCGCCGCAGCTTGTGGAGCCAGAAACCGAGGAGTGTCTCGCCGTTAACCGAAGAAACGTTTTATGAAAACGAAACAAATTATCAAGAGGGCGCAGAATCTCGCCAAGTCATTTCGTGTCAGCAAAGGCAAAGATTTCCGCCTTAAAGATGTCGAGCCCGACGACACCCTCGATTTCACGAAGGAAGAGCACAAAGCGAAAGCCAAGGAAGCACTGGCGGACGGCGTCATGGCTCTCACCGAGTTGCAGGACAGGCTTTATGCGCAGGACAAGTGGGCTGTGCTCCTGATCTTTCAAGCGATGGATGCAGCCGGCAAGGACGGCGCGATCAAGCACGTCATGTCAGGGGTAAATCCGCAGGGTTGCGAGGTGTATTCGTTCAAATCGCCCTCGGCCGAGGACTTGGACCACGATTATCTCTGGCGATGCATGAAATGTCTGCCGAACCGGGGACACATCGGAATTTTTAATCGCAGCTATTACGAAGAAGTGCTTGTCGTCCGGGTGCATCCCGCATTCCTGGCGAAGCAAAAGCTGCCGCCAAAACTGGTCGGCAAACAGATTTGGGAAGATCGATTTGAAGACATTCGCAACTTCGAACAATACCTGACAAGGAACGGCGTGATCGTGCGAAAATTCTTTCTCCACGTTTCAAAAAAGGAACAAAAGCGACGATTCCTGGAGCGAATCGATGATCCGCAGAAAAATTGGAAGTTCTCCTCTAACGACGCCGCCGAGCGCGATTTCTGGGATGACTACATGGAGGCGTACGAACAAATGATCCAGGAGACGGCGACGAAGGATGCGCCGTGGTATGTCGTGCCGGCGGACAACAAATGGTTTACACGCGTTGTGGTCGCAGCGGCGGTGATCGATGCCCTTGCCGACCTCGATTTGGAATATCCTGAGGTTGGCGAGGACAAACTCAAGGAGCTCGCCACAGCCAAAAAGAAGTTGTTGAGCAAATAGCCTTCGGCGCTGTGCGCGGGCTTTTTGCGCGTCCGCTCGATCTAAAGTTTCGCGCGCTTAAATTAAAAGCTTGTAATAAAATCACTGTCTACTGTACAAAACGGGCCGTGATAGGGGAATTTGTACGGATTGTCACGATCGTCGCAGTGTTTTCCCCGCGAGCCGGAACAATTGGTCGCGCACAGACTAAAAAATTCAGAGCGTCGTTTATCGCCAGTCTCGCGCTTCTAGTTGCCCTTGGAATGACTGCGCCGGCGCGCGCCTCCGAAGTCGATGAATTGAAGGCTACCGTACAAGCCATGCAAAAAAGCATGGAGCAGATGCAGGCGAGGATTGCGGAGTTAGAACAGGAGAACCACAAGCAGAAACAGCGGGCGACTTCGTCGAGAGCCGCGCCAGTTGCCACGGTCGAAGCGCCGCCAGCCGATTCTACCTCAGTGGCCGCTAGCGGCGATCAGCTGGTCACCATCGCGCCGAGGGCTGTGACAATCGAAGGCCGCGCCAGCGAGATAAAGGATCGTCCGGCGATGGACGATCAGCAGGAAGCTGCGCCTCGGCCTAACGACCTGACGCTCGATCCGAAGTATCGGGGCTTCGTTCCTATCCCAAATACGCCGGTCTTGATCAAATTTAACGCGAAGCCCCGTGTCGATTTCACCAACGATCCGCAAAATACCGGAAACCCGGACCGTTTCGTCACGGCACAGATTCCGGTTGACGGTGACTTCTTCCAAGGCGGCGGCAATCAGTTCAACGTGAATGCCAAAGGGTCGCAATTAAGTCTCGACGTACGCGCGCCCGAGCTTCCGGGAAGTCCCCGGTTCTATTATCAAAATGACTTCTTTGGGAGCGGCTCAGCTGACCTGAATTTCCGGGTCCGTCAGCTTTACGGACAAATTTTCAATGTCGTGCTCGGACAGACTTTCAGCGTCTTCGAGGATCCCGACGCATGGCCAGACACAGTGGACTACGAGGGACCCAATTCCGCAATTTTCGCACGGCGTCCGTTAGTCCGTTACCAATGGCAAGTAGCCAAGAAATGGCAGCTGAATTTCGGCTTGGAGAAACCAAGCTCGGAAGTCGATACATCGATCGACCCAGATGCCCAACAGGTTAATCACGCTCCCGATGGCGGTTTGAACGTTCGATGGGAAGATTCAAAGTATGGTCACGTCCAACTCGGAGCAATCTTCCGCGATATCGGCGTCAAGGGACCCATTGTTGGCAATCAAAATACTTTTGGCTGGGGCGTGAACCTGTCGACTTCGCTAAACGTTTTCGACCGCGATTCAATGCAGGCACAACTAACATACGGACAAGGTCTGTTCCGTTATTTCAACGATGACTTTCAGAACAACGACGCGGCATTC
>DASSFL010000370.1:0-2922 GCA_035694525.1 Candidatus Udaeobacter sp.
AGGTACAGCTGCTGAGCAAATCTGTCGCCGACAGGAATGACCATGCGCCCACCGTCCTTGAGTTGATCAACGAGCGCCTGCGGAACTTTGTCCGGTGCGCAGGTCACGATGATTGCATCAAACGGCGCCGTCTCCGGCCAGCCTTTGTAACCATCACCGCTTTTCAGATGCACATTTTTATAGCCGAGCCGCTGCAATGTCGCCTCGGCGTTTTTCGCCAGCGGTTCGACGATCTCGATGGAGTAAACCTCTGACACGAGGTCGGCCAAAATCGCCGCCTGATAACCTGAACCGGTCCCAACTTCCAATACACGGTCGCTCGGTTTCGGACGCAATTGCTCCGTCATGAATGCCACGATGTACGGCTGCGAAATGGTTTGCGCATAACCAATCGGCAACGGGCCGTCTTCATAGCTTGCAGCACGCGATTCCGGGGGAACAAATTCTTCCCGTGGCACCTTCGCCATCGCAGCGAGAACGCGCGGGTCCTTGATACCGCGTGTCACCAGCTGCTGCTGGACCATCCGCTGACGCTGCGACGCAAAATCGGAAACTGGCGGAGCTTTTTGTCCGCAACCGGCTGCGACAATCGCGGCGAGCACCAGATTTTGCCCGACTCTTCGCACGGCGAAAAATAACGCCGAGTCCGCTGCTGCGAAAGCCAGCATTGACTCTGGCTTATTGAGATTTTCTACCGCATCGCCGCTGCGTTCATATTGCGCAGGCGAGCAGCTAGCTCTTTCATCACATGCGTTGCGAAATGCGGATGCTGCTGAATTAGAAAATGGAACCGTCGTTCATCGATTGGCACCAATCGGCACGCGGTCTTCGCCACAGCGTTGGCAGCACGCGGGCTGGCATCAATCAATGCCATCTCGCCGATCAGCGCACCTGTTCCTGCGGTCTCGACTACGTAATCACCAAGCCGCACGTCCATCTCCCCTTCCAATACCACGTACATCTTGTCACGCTTGTCGCCTTCATGGAAAAGGATATCGCCCGGCGCGAGCTGCACCGTGTCAGTTTCTTGACGAAAAAGTTCTGCAGGATTCACAAATGGCGTTTGGCTGACAAACCGAGCCTATAGAGGAAACACGATATCTTCCAAGTTACAATTGTGTGACAGGTGCTCCGAATACGGAGCTCGAGCAAATTCTTCGTGTCCTTGGCGACTTCGTGGTTAATTTTGATCGCCTCTCTATGACTGAAGAACGCAAAACACCTGAAATGCGCGCACAGATGACGGACCTGGAGCGCTTGCGTCACTCGGCTTCGCATGTACTAGCGACCGCAATTCTGAAAATCTGGCCGGAGGCGCAGTTCGCCGCCGGGCCGCCAGTGGAGAACGGTTTTTATTACGATGTCGATCTTCCGCACCGCATCTCACCCGACGATTTCGAGAAAATCGAGGAGGAGATGAAGAAGGAGATCAAAGCGAACCATCCATTCGAACGGATTGAAGTTTCGCGCGATGAAGCTCTGCAGCTTGGAAAGCAAGGCCGGCTCGCAGGGCTAGGCGAACGACCTGAACCCAGCAAGTTCAAGCTCGACATCATCGAGAACATTCCGGCCGACGAAAAAATTTCGCTCTATCGCAGTGGCGACTTCATTGATCTCTGCGCCGGTCCGCACGTCATGCGCACAGGAAACATCGGCGCTTTCAAGCTCACCAGCGTGGCCAGCGCTTATTACAAAGGCGACGAAAAAAATCCTCAGCTGCAGCGCATTTACGGCACCGCCTTTAAAACGAAGAAGGAACTCGACGACTACTTCGCGATGCTCGAGGAAGCGAAGAAGCGCGATCATCGCAAGCTTGGCAAGGAGCTGGAGCTATTCGTTTTCGACGACGACGTCGGTCCCGGGCTTCCAATGTTTCTTCCGCGCGGCGCGGTTATCGCTGAGGAAGTGGAGAAGCTCGCGAAAGAAACCGAGTTCGCCGCTGGATATCAACGTGTGCGAACTCCGCACATCGCGCGCGAAAGCCTCTACAAAAAGAGCGGTCACCTTCCCTATTATGCCGAATCGATGTTCCCGCCTATGCAGGTATTGGAAGAAGAGGCAACGAGAAAACGAATTGAGTTACAAGCGAGAATTGATGACCTGCAACGCCGGCTAAATACAGAGATTCTCTTGCCCAACGAGGAGCTCCAACAAAAAACGGACAAAGAGAACCAGTCGACGCTTCTTCAGGCAGCTGCGGCGCTAACTGATACCATCAACCTGGAGGCGAAACTCCAGCAACTGGGCGACCGCTATTACCTCAAGGCAATGAATTGCCCGCATCATCACAAATTGTTTGCGGCGGTGCCCCGCAGCTATCGCGATTTGCCGTTACGACTGGCGGAGTATGGGACGTGTTATCGGTACGAGAAGAGCGGCGAGTTGTTTGGACTTATGCGGGTGCGTTCGCTGCAGATGAACGACGCCCATCTTTACATGACGCCGGAGCAGTTCGAGGCGGAGTTCAACGCCGTGAACGAGATGTATCTGAACTATTTCAAGTTATTCGGGATCGATAAATATCTGATGCGCTTTTCGACGCACGATCCCGCGAAGCTTGGCGAGAAATTTGTCGATGAACCAGAGCTTTGGAAAAAGACCGAGGAAATGACACGTAACGTCTTAAAGAATTCTGGGATTAATTTTGTCGAAGTGCCGAACGAAGCGGCGTTTTACGGCCCGAAGATCGACGTGCAAGCGTGGAGCGTGATCGGACGTGAGTTTTCCATCGCAACCAACCAGGTCGATTTCGCGCAACCGCGCAATTTTGATCTTCGCTACAAAGACCGCGACAACACCGACAAGATTCCGATCTGCATTCATCGCGCCCCGCTCGGGACACATGAGCGATTCATCGGATTCTTGATTGAGCATTACGCCGGTAATTTCCCGCTCTGGCTCTCGCCGGAGCAGGTGCGTATT
>DASSFL010000371.1:0-16300 GCA_035694525.1 Candidatus Udaeobacter sp.
TTTAGTTTCTCCCGGTCGCGCGCCATGCATCGAACGGTGCGAATGATGGTCGAAAAAGGACAGCCCGTGCCCGAGGCTCTGCTGAATCCGCCACCGGCCCTGCGTCAGCGTTCTGACCTGCGCCGAGGTGTTGTGCTAACAATGATTGGCATTGGTTTGATGGCGTTTTTTGGCGCCGTGAACGATTGGGAGGGTGGCTCGTGGACGTTGGGTCTTATTCCTTTCCTGATTGGGGCCGGTTATTTGCTTGTATGGAAGCTCGATACGAAGAAAGACAATCCGCCGCCTTTACCGTAATCTGCGGCCGTGGAGCTGACTGATGCGGACCTTGTCGCGCGAGTTCTTGTCGATGACGACCAGCACGCGTTCGGTGAGCTGGTCCGGCGGCATCAATCGGCCGTGCGCGGTCTGCTGCGTCAACTTACTAGAACGGATGTCGCGCTCGCAGACGATTTGGCACAGCAAACCTTCCTGCGAGTCTACAAAAACATTCGTAGTTTTCGCGGGGAAGCGCGCTTTTCAACGTGGCTTTATCGGATCGCCTACAATTGTTTTCGAGAAGATGCGCGCCGTCGGAAGGAACTTGTTGGGATCGATGAAGAACAACTCCAAACGCAACACGACCCCCAGGTGGCAAGTCCTGGTTTAAGACACGATCTTATGCACGCATTGAGTTTACTTCCGCTGAATGAACGGTCTGCGGTTTTACTATGTTGCCAGAACGGTCTTTCCCACGATGAGGCCGCCCGTGTCCTTGACATCCCTCTGGGCACGGTGAAAACAAATGTTCTTCGAGGACGCGAGAAATTGAAACGAATGCTTGCCGACTGGGGTCCAAATTAGTTAAAGGGTATCGAAGAAGTGAACGAGGAAGATTGGCTTGATAGAGAATTGCGCGAAGCGGCGCCGTATGTCGACGACGACGGATTCACTGCCCGAGTGTTGCAGCAGTTACCGCCGCCTCGGCGCAGTCACGATTTGCTGCGTGCTGCCATTCTTCTGGGAATGACGTTCCTTGCGAGTGTGCTTGCCTACGTCGTTTCAGGCGGCGGTCGCTTTGTGAGTATCACTCTCGAGCGTCTCGTGGCCCTGCCTGCGTTGTGGATTTTTGTGATTGCTCTCGCCAGCGGCCTCGTGATCGCAGCCGGCGGAGCTACGGCCGCGATATCCAGAAACCGGGACTTGCAAACGTAGTTTTATACGGATATAAACCGCGCCGCCGGCCTCGCTACGCCGTGCAAAGTTGCCGTGCCTGTTGCACGTCGGACTCGATCTGCCTGGCCAATGCGTCGAGACTTTCGAATTTCTGTTCTGGCCTGAGATAGCGGACAAAACGCACTTCGACATCCTTGCCATAAATTTCGTGGTCGAAATCGAGCAGATGGATTTCAAGCACGCGCTCGGTTTTGCTAGTGCTCACTGTTGGGCGATAACCAAGATTTACCACGCCAGGATAGGTTGCTCCGTTCAGCATGGCCTGTGCGAAATAGACCCCATTTGGGGGAAATTGCTCACTATGAGCGCTTAGATTCGCCGTCGGGAACCCGATCTTTTTCCCGAGATTCTCGCCGCGCACGACCGTGCCAAGGATCGTGTACTCGCGACCCAGCATCTCGGCGGCCTTCGCGAGGTCACCTGCTTCAATAGCGTGACGAATCGCTGTACTGCTCACGAGCTCGCCATTCCCGAGTGTAACTGGGGGAATTCCAACGACATTGAAATCGGATTGCGCGCCCAGCTTCCTTAAAAGGGCAAGATTGCCGCGCCTGCCTTTTCCAAATGACCATTCATGCCCAACGCAGATTTCGCGCAGCGGTTTCGAATGCGTCACCAACTGCTGGACGAAGTCTTCCGGCGCAGTCGCAGAAAATGTTTTGTCGAACTTGATGACGAGCAGATGCTGCACGCCGAGAGCGCGAATCAATTTGATCTTGTGTTGGGTGGCGGTGAGCAGATGTGGTGCCTCCCTGGGCCGAAGTACTTTCATCGGGTGCGGGTTGAAGGTAACAACGACCGGAGTGCCGTTTGCGGACTGGGCGTGCTCGGCAGAAGTGGAAATGACAGCTTGATGGCCACGATGCACACCGTCAAAGACCCCGATTGCGAGAAAGACGGGGCCGCGTAGCTTCGACAACTCGGAGATGGATCGAAGAGTTTCCATCAAGAGAATGACGAATGACGAATGACGAATGACGAATGAAATCCGATCGGCGAATGACGAAAATGTTGATCGGCAGGTTTTCGTGCTGCGTGCTTCGTCATTAGTTCGTCATTCGTCATTCGAGCTTCGTCATTTCTTTTAAGCTCCACGCATCCGCGATACGTCTGGGAGGCTCAGGAGTCTGCTCAAGATTTCTTCGCGTGGCGCATCTTTGATTTGAGCGACATTGATTGCATTCGCCAGATCGAAGCGCCCGGATTTTGTTCGTCGCAGCGACTTTAGGTGCGCGCCACAGCCTAAAGTCTCGCCGATGTCGTGAGCATAAGTACGTACGTAAAAACCTTTGCTGCACAAAACACTAAAATCGATCTCGGGTAGCCGGATTCGATCGATCGTGTAGCGATAGACGTGCACAAGGCGCGGCTCGCGCTCGACCACTTTTCCTTGACGCGCCAGCTTGTACAGCGGCACGCCGCCGTGTTTTTTTGCGGAAACCATCGGCGGCAATTGATAAAAATCGCCTCGAAATTTTTCAAATGCGGCGCGAATTTGGGTTTCGTCTAGCGGGGGAACCGGTCGCTGCTGAATTACCACTCCCTGCCGATCCTGTGTATCGGTTGTCACTCCGAGGACGAATGTACCCGCGTATTCCTTGTCTTCACTCATGAGTAAATCCTGGACCTTTGTGCCTCGTCCCACAGTGATCAAAAGCAAGCCGGTCGCTATGGGATCAAGCGTGCCGCAATGACCGACTTTTCTGACCTGAAGCCTTCGACGGACCAACGCGACCACGTCGTGCGAAGTCATCCCTTCAGCCTTGTCGACGAGCAGGACGCCGTCAGTAGCTACGGGATGGGACATGGTGCAAAAACGCTAACAAAATTAAAGAGTTACAATGTTAAATCGTCGAGAGTTGTCGGGCCGCCGTTTAGCATTGTGGCGATTTCAACGACTTAACTTTGACGCCGACTTCCGCCAAAACGCGGTCCTCTACCTCTGGAAGCGTTCCGCGCACGCGCGCGCCGGCGGCAAGTGCATGTCCGCCTCCGCCGAATTTCTGACAGATGGCACAGACATCGACGGCATCGGTTTTGGAGCGCATGCTCACACGGACCTTGCCATCGGATAGTTCTTCGAAAAAAACGGCAACGATAACGCCACGGACGGCGCGCAAATGATCGATCAACCCTTCGTTGTCCTCGGGAAGGACGCCTAGCTCAGCGCCTTCTTTCAAGGTAAGACTAAAGCTTGCGACGCGACCTTCCCCCTGGAAGCGCATGGTGCGCAGCAGTTCTCGCAAAAGCTCCAGACGCCGCCGCGGATAATTCTCATAGAGCAGCTGACTCAGGCGTCCGACATCGAGACCCGTGCGAATGAGTTCAGCTGCTATCTCGAAAGTGTGGGCGCTGGTTTTTGGATATTGAAACGAGCCAGTATCAGTAGAGATAGCGGCGTAAAGATTTTCCGCGATGTCTCGATTGAACGGCAGGCCCTCGCTCTTGATCAGACGAAAAATGATTTCACCCGTGGCGGGCGCAGACGAATCAACATAGACCACGTCACCATAACCTGGATTGCTCATATGGTGATCGATGTTAATCCAGATTTTCGCCGACCGAACTGCTGCCAGAGCAGTGCCAAGCCGGTTTTGAATTGCCGTGTCGAGCGCGATGGCAACATCGAAATCCTCTGGAATGGAGGGCGGCTTGGTGAGGAACTCAGCGCGTGGAAGGAAGGAATACTTCTCCAGCATTCCGTCTTCATTCCATACGCACACTTCTTTTCCAAGTGCTTGAAGAGAAAGCGCCAGCGCAAGCTGGCTGCCTAGTGCATCGCCGTCGGGACGAACGTGACCCAAGATGGCGAAGCGTTGGTGCTCGCGTAGTATCTGGGCGATTTCTTCGAATTTCGAGTTGGTCACGATCGCGCAATCTTCAACGTCTAGCATCCAACTTTCAACGCTCAACATCCAAGGCAGAGCGCGCTTTAGCGAACATTGGACGCTCGAGGTCGGACGTTGAGCGTTGGTTGTTTAAAGCCTCACTTCTCCTCGCCTGGAGACGCTTCCATCTCCTGCATGATCTCTATGACTCGCGCCCCGCGCTCGATAGAGTTATCGAGATGAAAAATAAGGTGCGGCGTATATTTCATGGTGACGTGCCGAGCAAGTTCTGCCTGTAACGCTGGACGATGAGAGGCCAGCTTGCTCATTACGCTCTCGCGTGCCTCTGTTCCCAGAACGCTCACAAACACGTGCGCGTTCTTTAAGTCTGATGTTACATCCACGTGGTTGATGCTGACCAGGGCGCCTTCGAAGTTGATTTCTCGCGCAACAATCCCGCTCAACTCGCGCTTCACGACTTTATTAATGCGTAGCATTCGGTGTTTCATGATAGCTTTTGCTGTCATCCTGAGCGGAGCGAAGCGGAGTCGAAGGTTCCCGTGAAATCATCTTTGGGTTTCGCCACGGGATTCCTCAGACTTCGCTCGGAATGACTGCCTTCACAATTTTTGCGCGATGGCTTCAAGTTGATAGCACTCGATCACGTCGCCCACTTGATATTCACTGAAATCACCGAGTTTGATTCCGCATTCCAATCCCGAACGCACTTCTTTCACGTCGTCCTGGAAGCGGCGCAACGTCGAAATCCCGCCGTCATAAACGGGTTGTCGTTTACGCAGCACGCGAGCCCGTGCCGCGCGCGTTATCCTGCCATTAGTGACGAGACAGCCTGCGACAATACCTTTGCTAAGTTCAAAAACCTGCTTCACCTCGGCGTGTCCAATGACCGTTTCTCGATGCTCGGGGTCCAGCAACCCGGCCATTGCTTCTTTGATTTGATCGAGCAATTCATAGATGATGCTGTAAAGTTTGACCTGAACTCCTTCGCTCTTCGCGGCGGAAACGGCCATGTTCTCCACCTTCACATTAAAACCGATCACCACAGCATTCGAAGCGCTCGCCAATAGAATATCCGACTCGGAAATCGGTCCCACCGCGGAGTGAATGATTTCCAAATCGACTTTCTTGCTCTCGATCTGTTTCAGCGCTCCAACCAGCGCTTCCAGCGAGCCTTGAGCGTCGCACTTTAACACGATACGCAGGACTTTTTTTCCACCTGTAGCTTCGAGCAGGCTTTCAAGGGTCGCCCGTCTGGGAATGGTCAATTTATCGGTGCGCTTGGCCAGCAAACGTTCTTCGCTCAGGGTCTTTGTCGAACGCTCGGAATCCATCACGAGCAGTTCATCGCCCGCATTTGGTAGCCCAGTGAAACCAAGCACCTTCACTGGCATTGAGGGAACGGCTTCCTTTACTGGTTTGCCGCGGTCGTCCAGGAGCGATTTTACTTTGCCGCTGTAATCACCACAGATGAAAGCGTCGCCAGTTCTCAGCGTTCCCATTTGGACAATAACGGTGGCAGTGGGACCGCGCCCGGCTTCCACCTGCGCTTCGATTACCGTTCCTCGCGGCGTGGCGGTGGGCGACGCCTTGAGTTCCATTACCTCCGCCTGCAACGCGATCATCTCGAGCAGGTGGTCGATTCCCGTGCCTTTCGTTGCCGAAACCGGACAAACAATCGTTTCGCCTCCCCAGTCTTCCGGGGTCAGGCCCTGATCCTGGAGTTGCTTCTTTACTCTGTCGATGTTTGCCGAAGGAAGATCGATCTTGTTGATCGCGACCATGATCTTCACATGCGGCGCGGCCTTTGCGTGATTGATCGCTTCAATCGTTTGCGGCATCAGGCCATCGTCGGCGGCGACAACGAGCACCACGATGTCGGTAACATTGGCGCCACGCGCTCGCATCGCGGTGAAGGCAGCGTGCCCGGGTGTGTCGATAAACGTGAGCGTCGCCCCGTTGTGACTGACGCTATAGGCACCGATGTGCTGGGTGATTCCGCCCGCCTCGCCCGCAGCGACGCGTGTCTTCCGAATAGCGTCCATCAACGTTGTTTTGCCATGATCGACGTGTCCCATGAACGTGATAATGGGTGCACGCGGCTTGAGTTCTTCTTTCTTTTCAATGACTGGCGGTGGAGGCGCCACGACTACCTGTTCAACTCTGTGAACGCCCCCTCCTTTTTCGCGACGCTCTTTTTCCAGAACAAACCCGTGATTTTCAGCGATCTTCGAAGCGATATCTGGCTCGATTGTCTGATTGATGTTCGCGAAGATGTTGTAATTCATTAGCTCCGCGATGAGTTGATGCGGCTTTAACCCCAGCTCATTCGCCAGTTGCTTAACGACAATTGGCGGCTTGATAAGAATGACTTTCTGCGCCGCGGTTTCTTCCTCAGCGGACGGCAACGCGGTTGCATCGGTTGCAGTCTTTTCACCAGCAACAGTGCCGGGCACTTCGGTTGGGGGCGGTTCCGAGACCGCGCTCTTTGGAGACGGCGCTGGTTTTTGGGCAGTTGGCGGAGTCTCCAGCGAGGCCCGAATGCGTGAAATTGGAGGTAAAACGGCCCGCTTCGGTTTTACCCCGCCGTCTTCGGCCTTTCTACTCGGCTTTTTTCGATCAATCAGCGAAATGCTCTCTGCTTCGCGGGGCGAAGGTTGAGCAGTTTCCGGCGCCGACGTTGAAGGTTGAGCGGTGCTCGACTTGGCCGCCGTCCCGACATCTTCCTCTAATTTTTGCTTTGGAAGCTTTGCCTTGGCCGCGGCTGCTGGCTTGCGAGCAGCAGTAGTCCCGCCCGCGGATGGTTTGCGCGTTGCAGTTTTGCTGCTCGTCTTCGTTGCCATTGTTGTTCGTTTAAAATTTTGCTCATGGCTCGAGCTTCCCTAAACCAGAGCCATGTTATTGTACGAGTTCCTGCCGATGGACGGCCTCGTAAATCTCGCGTGCCTTTGTTTCATCGACTGCGAGAATATCCACTAAATCCTGCACATCCGCATCGCGCAATCCTTCCAGGTTCGTAAAGCCGGATTTTACGAGGGTCAGCGCCTGCTCTTCAGTAACCGGTAGTGAGCCGGCGAGGGTCTGAGCTGCTTGCGCTACCTTCTGTTCCACCACGGTCGTCGCCGATGTGTCCTTGCCTATATTGATCTCCCAGCCGGTCAATCGGGAAGTCAATCGCGCGTTCTGTCCCTTCTTCCCGATCGCGAGCGAAAGCTGATCTTCATCAACGGAAATCTGCACACTTTTCTTCTCCGTATCGAAAACGAGATTCTTCACTTTTGCCGGTTTGAGCGCTTCCAGGACGTATTCCTTTGGATCGGAGCTCCAGCGAATGATATCGACCTTTTCGTTGTTCAGCTCGCGTACGATGTTTTTCACGCGCGAGCCGCGCATCCCGACACACGCGCCCACAGGATCCACTTTTTCGTTCGCGCTCCAGACTGCGATCTTGGTGCGATAGCCCGCTTCTCGCGCAATGCCGCGAATCTCTACCGTACCGTCCGCGATTTCGCTCACTTCCAACTCGAAAAGCCGGCGTACAAAATTGGGATGGCTGCGCGATACAATGATCTCGGGGCCGCGAATTCCATTTTCCACCGCGACGACGTACGCACGGAGCCGATCACCCACGTTGTAATCTTCTACGACGACTCGCTCGCGCTGAGGCATTATGGCCTCAAATTTTCCAAGGTCGAGAATGACATCCGAACGGTCGAAGCGCCGCACCGTTCCACTGACGATTTCCCCGGCGCGGTCTTTGAACTCCTCATAGATCATTTCTTTCTCAGCCTGGCGGATCCGTTGCATCATGGCTTGTTTTGCTGTCTGCGCCGCGATCCGCCCAAAATTCCTCGGCGTTACTTCCACTTCGATTATGTCGCCGGCGTTTGCATCCGGTTTAATTTTGCGCGCTTTTGACAGTTCGATCTCATCCTGGGGATTGGCCACTTTGTCCGCGACCACCAGGTTTGCCAGCGCCCGGATTTCTCCGGTCTTCGGATTGATGTCGATCCGCAGCTCGCGCGAAGCGCCCACGCTCTTTTTCGAGGCTGAGAGCAGCGCGTTCGAGACCGCCTCGAGCAGGATGTCGCGCTTAATCCCGCGCTCCCGCTCCAGGTAATCGAGCATCGCAATAAATTCCGCGTTCATAAAACATGTAGCCCGCAGACTAAAAAGAGTGGGACGCCAGTTCCCACTCCGATCAGCGCGCGGACTCGACGCTTAGGTTACCTTCTCGGCCGTTTCTCGTCAACTACCGTTCGGTTTGATTTGACGTTCAACGCCCAATATCGAACGTGCAGCACCCAATGAATTCGCGTGTTGCAGCCGTTCTTGTCGTCCTTCTCGTGTGGGCGGTGATTTATTTACCGGCGCTTGGTTCGATTGCAATCAAGGGAGAAGAAGGCCGACGAATCTTACCGGCGATAGGGATGCTCCAGACCGGTAACTACATCGTTCCGGAAGTTGGAGGAAATCCATATTTCCGAAAGCCGCCCCTCGTGAACTGGCTGGTAGCTGCATCCTTCCGAATTTTTGGAGTGCGCAACGAATGGACAGCACGTCTGCCATCGGCCGTTGTCGTGCTCGCGGTGGCCGTTGCATTTGTCACCGTAGCGCGCACCAGTCTGCGCCCAGGAGGATCGATCGTCGCGGCTCTTATCTGGATGACAAACATCGGGATGATCGAAAAAGGCCGGTTAATTGAAATCGAAGCGCTGTATGTCTCTCTCTGTGGACTTGCGATCATTTTTTGGCTGAGCTTTTTCGTTCAACGGAAATCTCCGTGGCTCATTTGGGTTCCGGCATTTATTTTTCTAGGGCTCGGGCTCCTGGCGAAAGGTCCAACCCATCTCATATTTTTCTACGCAATCGTGTTTGCTGTGGCTTGGCATATGAAAGAGTGGCGGCTTCTTATTCACCCCGCGCATTTCGCAGGGCTGGCAATCATGCTGGGGATTTTTGCGGCGTGGGCTATTCCGTTCTTGCACAGCACCCCGGCGCAGGTGGCGGCCGTGAAGTGGTCGAATCAGTTCACAGGCCGCCTCCAAGGCTTCGATTTCAAGTTCGCCAGTTGGATTCAAAATATCCCGCGAGGTCTTATCTATTTTTTGCCTTGGGTTCTTTTGTTCCCTTTCGTCAGGTTTTCAAAGTTTCACGATCACTCTGAGCAACGGCTAGCGCGCGGTCTCGCTTGGGGAATAGCCGTACCGTTTCTCGCTCTAAACCTCGCTCCCGGTGCCTTGCCTCGATATAGCATGCCGGCAATAGCACCAGCCTCATGGTTGCTGGCGATGAGTTGTGCCGGACATGCAGTGCAGTGGCCCTGGAAAAAAGGGACGTCGGACGAGCGAACATGGGCAAGAATAGTTGCGCTTTTCGTTGGAGTTGGAGTCGTAGTTGGAGGGATTGGCTATCCAGTCGCGGCGGTCGTCTTGAGAAACAGGCAACAAGTGAAGAAGGCCGCGGCGGAAATTAATGCTCTCGTTCCCCTGAGTGAGACGCTTTACGCGGTGGATCCAGAATATCAGCCGGTATTTTTTTATGTGAAGGCGCCGCTGGAATATGTGAGTTACATCCAGGAACTGCCGGCCGATGCGCGTTATTTTCTTGTTCAAGGTGACAAAGAAACCGAAGCGACAACTACACCACGATGGGCGCCGCGACGTGCACATCTGCGTGCTCGTGTACGGGATTATCGCAAACGCGAGCTGCTTCTGTTCGAAGTTGGCCCTTAAATGAACATTGACAGGCTGACAGAATCGGGAATTGGTTAGCATGCTAACCAATTTAATCTGCCTCACATGTCCGATGACGAAACATTTGGGCCGCTGCTCCACGGGACTGCTCGGGCCTGGCGACTGAAGTTGGACGAACGACTGAAGCCAATGGGCCTGAGCCAGGCAAAGTGGCGCACGCTGCTGCATCTGTCACTGGCAGGAGATGCCCTTACACAGGCCGAAATAGCGGAGCGTCTGGGGATCGAGCAGCCGTCATTGGTGACACTGCTGCATCGTCTGGAGAATGAAGGCTGGATTACCCGCAGGAGCTCCTTGCACGACCGTCGCTGCAAAATGGTGTTCCTCGGTCGGCGCGCTCAGCGGGTGATTTCCCAAATCAACGCAGCCGCCGAAAAACTTCGCCACGAATTACTGGAAAATGTCTCGGCGGCAGACTTGCGTACTTGCGTGCGCGTGCTCACGCGGATTTTCGAAAAAGCAGAAGGGAAAAACGGAAATGGCGGACTGGCGAAATTTCGGTCCACGGTAAGAAAATGAACATCGTGCAAGAGGAAGAGCGTCGCGTGGTGGCTAAAGCGCCGAAGGTAGCGAAACCTCGACGGACGCGAAGGCAATCCATTCCGCGCTGGGCCTACGTGCTTTTTGCCGTATTAGCTGTTTTGGTTCTGCTTCGCACCTTTCAGCGAGGTGTCGGCACGTTGAAGCCGGCGCAGGCGCCAGTGCGTCCTGTGACCGTGGCCAAGGTCGTTACAAAAGATGTGCCGCTTTACCTCGATGAAATCGGCACCTGCGCGGCTTACGAAACTGTGCAGGTGCAGGCGCAGGTCAGCGGCGTAATCATCACGCGTAATTTTCAGGATGGCTCCGACGTGAAGAAAGGCGACCTGCTTTTCACGATCGATCCGCGCCCGTATCAAGCCATTCTCGATCAGGCGAAAGCGCAAGCCGAGTTGGATCAGGTGAATCTGAAGCGACAAGAGGACCTGCGTGCTAGAAAGGTCGTATCGCAGCAGGACTACGACACGGCCATGGCGAACGCGCAGAAGTCTCAGGCCGCGACCGAGTCTGCCCAGGTGAACCTCGACTGGTGCTACATAAAATCGCCGATCAACGGACGAGTCGGTCTGCGCAATGTTGACGTTGGCAATCTGGTTGGACCATCGACTCCGCCGCTTGTCACCATTCTAGGTCTGGATCCGATTTACACCGATTTCACTGTGGCTGAGAACGATCTTCCGCTGGTGCGAAAATATCTCGGCGGGCCGAATGTCAAGGTGCAAACCTACCTGCAGGATGGTTCAATCACGCCACGTACAGGCGATCTTTACTTCATTGACAACGCAGTGCAGCCAGGCTCCGGAACAGTGAAAGCTCGCGGGGTCACGCCGAATCCCGACCGCGCGCTGTGGCCGTCGGAATTTGTGCGCGTTCGTTTCATCCTGGACACGCTCAAGAACGCCACGCTGGTCCCGTCGCAGGCCGTCCAGGTTAGCCAGAGTGGGCCGTTTATTTTCGTGGTGAAACCCGATAGCACTGTCGATCTTCGCCCTGTGAAGCCCGGCCAACGGCAGGAAGGCGACCTCACCGTGGTCGAGAGCGGTCTCAAACCCGATGAGACCGTTGTAGTGACCGGCCAGCTTGCGCTTGCCCCGGGAGCCAAAGTAGCGCCTCAACCATACGTCGCTCAAACCGCTGGCAATTCCCAATCTCGATAGGTCGGGATTTTTAAAGCTGCAATCTGATAATGAATGACGCTGACGAACATGACGGCGAACGCGAAACAAAGGGTAAGGAACGCCTTAGATCGAGATCGTTTGCCGGGGACTTGCCCGAATCGACGGCAAAGTTAGTCCCGATCGAAGGCTCCGGACTTTCCGGACCGTTTATTCGTCGGCCGGTGATGACCGTGCTGCTGACGCTCTCCGTCATTGTCGCTGGTGTGGCGACTTATGGGAAGCTGGCTGTCAACGATCTGCCTGCGGTTGATTACCCGGTCATTCAAGTCACCTGTTCGTATCCCGGTGCGGACCCTACGACGATGGCCAACAACATCGCCACGCCGCTGGAAAAACAATTTCTGCAAATCCCCGGGCTCGACATTATCACCAGCAATAGCACGCAGAGCAACACATCGTTCACGCTGCAGTTCGTTCTGAGCAAAAGCATCGTCGACGCCGCGACCGATGTGCAGGCCGCGATCCAGCGCGCCACGGGTAAACTGCCAATCGACCTGCCCAGTCCGCCTACATTCACCAAGACGAACCCGAACGATCAGGCTGTTTACTTGTTAGGCCTGATGTCGGATACGCTCACCGATTGGGACCTGTATAAGTATGCGTCCACCGTCGTTGCGCAGCGCATTAACATCCTGCCGGGCGTCTCACAGGTGAACATTTATGGCGTGCAAGGCGCTATCCGAATTAAGGCCGACCCGTCAGCACTCGCTGCGCGCGGCCTGACCATGGACGATCTAGCGAGCGGGATTAAATCGGGCACGGTGTATTCTGGCGCGGGACAATTCGATGGCGCGCATCGCACCTTTGTGCTGCAGCCCAATGGGCAGATCGACAAGGCGGAGGGCTATCGCGATTTGATCGTGGCTCGCAACCCAAACGGTTTGCCCGTTTATCTGGGTGACGTCGCCGAGGTCAAGCAGAGTGTGCAGGACGAGCGGCTTTCGCGTTTCTTCTGGGTGCGCGGTTTTAATCCGCCGGGCTCGGTGGTCGTACTTGCGGTTTCACGGCAGGCGGGCGCAAATGCTGTGGAAGTCGCCAACTCAGTGAGAGCGCTCTTCCCTGAATTGCGCGCGAGCCTGCCCGGCTCAATCAAATTCACGCCGATATTCGATCGGTCACAAACCATCGTCAATTCTGCTGACGAAGTGAAATGGACACTAATCATCGCGTTCGTGCTGGTTGTGGGGGTCATCTACGTCTTTCTCGGCCGCGCAACCGACACTCTGATTCCGGCTGTGGCCCTGCCGATGTCATTGCTGCTCACCGTAGCCGTGATGTACATGCTCAATTTCTCCATCAACAACCTCACCCTGATGGCGCTGACGCTGGCCATCGGTTTCCTTGTCGATGATGCAATTGTGTTTTTGGAAAACGTGGTGCGGCGGGCCGAGCACGGCGAGTCGATCCTGAAAGCTACGTTTAATAGCGCCGGCGAAATCTCGTTTACCATCCTGTCGATGACCCTTTCGCTCGCAGCCGTTTTTATTCCGCTCGTTTTCATCCCTGGACTTCTCGGCCGCATCTTTCGCGAGTTCTCTGTCACGATTATTGTTGCCATTCTTGCTTCGGGTCTTGTGTCCCTGACGCTCACGCCATTGATGTGCGCACGCATTTTGGGCGAGCGCAAGGCTGGCCACAAACGCGCTTGGATGGAGCGGCACACCAGCAATTTCATCCAACGCGTGATTGCTGTTTACGGTCGTGCGCTCGACTGGTATCTCGATCGCGCATGGCTCACCGTGCCAATCGTGCTCGCCTGCATTCTGGGCCTTTGGTTCTTCTTCACCCATCTGCCGTTCACGTTATTGCCGCCGGGCGACAGCGGTTTCGTTCGGGGTGTGTTCATCGCGCAGGAAGGTTCGTCGCCTGCGCAGATGCGCGACTTTCAGGCAAAGGTTAACGAGAAAATCCAGGCTGATCCGAGCGTCGGACAATTTTTCACGCTCACCGGTTTCGCCTCGCGCGGCGCGTTATCGCAGGGCTTGATGTTTCTTTTTCTGAAACCACGCAGCGAGCGACCGCCCGTTGATCAAATCATTTTGCGATTGCAAAAAACGCTTGGCTCCATTCCTGGCATTGCTGCCGTTCTAACGCCGAGTCCGGTGCTGCAAATCAGCGTCGGCGCCACCAGCCAGACTCAGGGACAGTATGCCTACACAATTAGCGGCATCGTACCCGAGGACGTTTATGCTGTGGCTGACCAATTGATGGCAAAACTTCAGCAGTTCAAAGGCTTCGCCAGCGTGCGCTCGGATTACTACCACGACACGCCGAATCTTAGGATCGACATCAACCGCGATCGGGCCGCGACCTACGGCGTTTCTACTTCTGCCATCCAAAGTCTGATGCGCAACGCTTACTCGCAAAACTACATTTATCTCATCAAGCAACCGGACGACCAATATCAGGTCATCCTGGAAGTCAAAGACAAGGAGCGGGCGCACCCCGGAGACCTGGACGATCTCTATGTACGCAGCAGCACCAGCGGCAATTTCAGCGCGAGTGGCTCGGGTGGGGGAACCATAGCCACCACCACGGGTAACATGTCAAGTCTCGTCCCGATGCGTGTTGTAACATCGACAAAGGAAGTTATCGGCCCGCAAGCTGTGAACCATTTGAACCAGTTCACCAGTGTCACATTCAATTTTAACCTGTTGCCCAACGTCGCGATCGGCGATGCCACCAAGGCCATCGAGGACGCCTTCGCGCAAATCCATCCCAATTATCCGACAGTACAGGGTATCTTCCAGGGGGAAACGCTCGTGTTTCAGCAACTGTTCCGCTCTCTGCCGATGCTGCTTCTCGCCGCGATTTTTGTTATGTATGTGATTTTGGGAATTCTTTACGAAAGCTATGTGCATCCGTTCACGGTTTTGTTCCCAGCCATTGTCCCTGCAGTAGTCGGCGGTCTGGCCACGTTATATCTCTTTCATTCAGTGCTCTCACTTTATAGTGTGATCGGACTTTTCCTGTTGTTAGGCATCGTAAAGAAGAACGGGATCATGGTTGTCGATTTTGCCTTGCAACGAATCGACGAAGGCTGGGACCTGCGCTCAGCCATTCACGAAGCCAGTATGGAACGGTTTCGTCCCATTATGATGACCACGCTTGCCGCGCTCATGGGTGCAATACCGATTGCGCTCGGGTTCGGACAGGATGCAGCATCCCGCCGACCGCTCGGTCTTGTGATCGTCGGCGGTCTGATTTTCTCCCAACTGATTACGCTGTTTGTGACACCAGTCATTTATCTCTGGCTCGAATGGTTCCAGGAGCACGTGCTCGACAGGGTACCATTTCTCCGCAGCGCGCACACCCATCACGAAGGCGAGCCCGCGAGGGGCGAGATGCGACCTGAACCAGCAGGCGTCCATTGATCGACGATTTAATTTTTTAACGCATTAACGTGGCGAAGCCCATGCGCGCTATGGTTCTGGATCAGCCGCGGCAGTCGCTCCAACTCCGCGACGTAGAGAAGCCAAGACCGGCTAGGGGACAACTGTTGGTGCGAATCGCGACGTGCGCAGTGTGCAGGACCGATCTTCACGTGGTCGATGGCGAATTACCCGATCCGAAACTGCCGCTCATCCCGGGTCACCAGATTGTTGGCCATGTGGAAGAGATCGGAGAAGACGTAAATTCGAAATTTCGAGTTGGCGACCGTGTCGGTATTCCGTGGCTTGGCTGGACCGATGGCGAATGCGCTTTTTGTCGATCGAACCGGGAAAATCTGTGCGATCAAGCGCGCTTTACCGGCTATACCATCGAGGGGGGGTATGCGGAATTCACTGTCGCCGACGCTCGATTCTGTTTTCATTTGCCTGACGATTACAACGATGTCGAGGTCGCGCCGTTGCTTTGCGCCGGGCTAATCGGTTATCGCTCTTATCGCAAAGCAGGGAATGCACAGCGGCTGGGCATTTATGGCTTTGGTAACGCCGCGCATTTAATCGCGCAGATTGCCCTTTATGAAGGACGCGAGCTCTTTGTGTTTACGCGGCCCGGTGATCTGGCGACCCAGCAAAGCGCCAAAGCGCTAGGCGCAAAGTGGGCCGGCGGTTCTGACGACTTGCCGCCGGAGAAACTCGACGCTGCAATTATTTTCGCCTCGGTTGGCCCGCTCGTCCCTGCCGCGCTTCGCGCGCTCGCCAAGGGCGGCATTGTAGTTTGCGGCGGAATTCACATGAGCGATATCCCTTCGTTTCCCTATGCAGACCTTTGGGAAGAACGGATGATTACCTCTGTAGCAAACCTTACCCGCCGCGATGGGGAAGAATTCTTCGATATCGTGCCGCGTGTTCCAGTTAAGACAAACACAGAGATGTTCCCCTTGGAGCAAGCTAACACGGCGCTCGATCGATTTCGTTCAGGTAAGTTGAAGAAAACCGCTGTCTTGGTAAATCAATTGTAGCTATGATCACGGGCGGGCGAGTTGTAGAGGCGTTTGGGTCAGACGCCTGATTCCTTCGTTCGGTGCTTGTTACAAGCGCCGCTACAATGCAATCACGATTTCTTGTTAGTATCCTTGGCGGTCAAACCAAACTGCGGCTTGCCAGTCTTGGTGCTCTTGTACTAAGAGATGCCGGTTTCAGCGCCGTTTTTCATCATTTCGGACCGAGCCAGCAGCGTTGCCGAGCGCTTCTTCCTCCGGGGAGAGAAACGGTCTGAATCGGCTTTTGTCGATGGCTTTCATGAAAGCCTCGTGAGGAGAGACAATGCCTTTTTCAAGCAGCACCCAGATGGCGTCGTCCATGAATTGCATTCCCTG
>DASSFL010000372.1:0-1775 GCA_035694525.1 Candidatus Udaeobacter sp.
GCACTGAGGTAGTTGTAT
The DNA here is from genome assembly GCA_035694525.1 of Candidatus Udaeobacter sp. Lineage (GTDB taxonomy): Bacteria > Verrucomicrobiota > Verrucomicrobiia > Chthoniobacterales > UBA10450 > Udaeobacter. Next base: position 19 of record DASSFL010000372.1, read on the forward strand.
CTTTCATGGTTATGAAACACGATTCGACCCAGATCCGGTTGCGGACTGGTTTGTTTTGTCCGGCTCGTGTGCAGCCGTTTTGCGTTTTTTGCGCAAACTCTTCAAAAACTTTTTCTCTCTAAAGCGGGCAACCCGACCCGTGAACCCTGCTATGTGTTCTGCAATACACGTTGGTTGCTTCATAACTTGCTATCTCTATTCGCGGCTATCCGCGCTTAATTTAGTTACAAACTTTGTTAGTGCGCTTGAATAATTCAAATGCACCTAATCGCGATGTCTTAGGATAAGGACGAGGGATTGAAGTAGGCCGATGAGTGCAGCGTTAACTGCTAAGATGTCAAAAGCGAGTTGGAGATATTTCACAAATGTAGATAGTTAAGAATTGCTGGATCATCGTCGTTAAGCGGCACTTCGCCGTGACGAGCAAAGAATGATTGTGCGTCTTGGACTAGTTTGTGTTCTCGTTCAAGATGCTTGTATAGCTGGCTTCGTATACCGATCCAACCACATTTACACTTCTTCAATGTTGGATGCAATGGTCTAAACGGGCTGTTAGTCTTCATCGACTTCCTCTATGTGACTGTCTGCAATGACTATATCGGGGCTGTATATTTCAAGTCGCTCAACGGCGACTTGAAGTGCCTTTTCACTATCGGTCGATGCGTCTGCTTTGAAGTATATTGTTGCTACGTATTTAGGCATATGTTGGCGTATTGTGCGCAACTTTGTTGCGCGGGTTAGCTGGTGATAACTAGGACTTTTGGATTGTTGGTGATGAATGTTTCAATCTCATCTAATGTTACTGTGTCTCCAACGCGCACATCTCTTTCTGCACTACCTATGAGACGAACGCAACCTTGGATTCCTATGATGATGTATGCATCACGGTTTGGTTTGCTCTGTGCTACATTTAACTGGTATAATATTCCTGCTGGTGCTGCCATCTTGTTTCCTTTCTTGTTCGTCTTCTTTCATCTCTAATAACTCTTCTTCGGTTAAGCCGAGACACTCATAGAGTATTTCGACGTCCTCGTTGGTCATTGGGTATAATAGTGGGTGGTAGTCTTTGCTCATAGTTTAATTCCACGGCACCATTGCTGATGCCGTGATGTTACTCTATTGCGGTGTTGGCTCGATGACGACGGTGATCTTATTCAGACCATCGCTGTGTGGTCGAGACAAGTAAAAGGCTGAACAGAACTTTGCATCGGCGTCTGTTGCAGGCTTGAACTTTACCGAATGTTTCTTGTCCTCGTCTTTGACGAGATTGAACTTCATTGTAGGCATATGTTATGTTGTTGGTGTTGTTGGTTGGTTATTGGGTTTCTATTGGTGGTGGCTCGTGACCTTCTGGCCAACCATCTAGCCAGATCACGAAGTTGTTTGGCTGATCGTAATCAGGACGAAGTAACTCGCCCACGGGTCTCATATCTAGAACCTGATGCTCGTCGCCTAGGACAACTCTCGGCTTGACCGATTTGTTGTCTTCGACAACTAAACAAGGCTTTCCAAATATGGTGCAGAACTCCAAACTGTCTGGAGCTGGATGTATGGAGAGTTTAGCTTCCTCAACTTCTCCGTAGGTTATCTTTATTATCATGTTGTTGGTGGATTGAAATTACTCCCTGCTGCTCCACCGGTTCAGACTTGGCCTTCGTCTCACTCATCGGGGAAGCAGACTGGAATAATTGCCCCAGTAATTACCTTAGTAATTCAGCTTGTTTAACAAGAGGTTTGTTGGAACACATAGGCCGCCT
>DASSFL010000373.1:0-4110 GCA_035694525.1 Candidatus Udaeobacter sp.
GCGGTAATCTGGACATAGCATGAAGTGCTCCGGGTCCCCGGGCAGAAGTTTTCCGTATTCGTCCGGCGTCATTGTCTTTCCACATTGTCCTGTAGCCAGCCTTTAGCGACATGAAGGAAGACTTCCTCCAGGCTTAACATCTCTCCGCAATGCGGGCATTGCATAGCGCCCGCGGCTGGGAGTTCTTCGTATTCCTCCGCCGTCATTTGCCCTTCCATATTGATACGCGACCGAGAGGGCAATCGGTCGCCTAGTTAGACAGAAAGTTCACCGTCATCGCCCACGGCTACAGCAATGCGGTAATCTGGACTCCGAAATTTTTCCACGAGTGGATAAAATGATGGATAAAGATTTACCTGCAACTGAACTTGCGATCTCGGCGCAGACCTGCGACTCTGAATTACAAGAATAACGAAGAGGAGAGGAATGAGCAAAGAATCCGCAGAAGCGGCACTCGGCAAGTTCGCTGAAGCCGTCAATACAGGTAAGTTCGACCTCTTCGATCAAGTCGTCGCTTCCAACTGCGTCGACCACGACCCCGCCGACGGACAGGTTCCCGGCCCCGGCGGGTATCGAATGTTCTTCTCTGGAATGCGCACGGCCTTCCCGGATCTGAGCGTCGCTCTGGAGACCATTGTCCAAGACGAGGACACGATCGCCATCGCCTACACCCTAACCGGCACACACACCGGTGCGCTCGGAAAGGTGCTGCCCACCGGCAAGAAGGTCAGGATCCGCGGAATGCAAATCTCCAAATTCAAAGACGGCAAGATGGTCGAGCGTTGGGGAAGCTCCGACGAGTTAGGCCTCCTAAAGCAGATCGGTGTCACCCGCGACTAACCTCCCCTTACCATTCGATTGTTGATGGTTGGTGGCGAGAAATGATCCGCCGTGTTACTGCTGCGATCGGCGATTCGCCCTTGCCGCGAATTTGTCTTGACGACCTAACGAGTTCTTTTCCAAACTAGGCGTCGTTAACGGATCTGAATCAGGCGGAGAATTCCTCCCCCGCTCGGTTCTTCGTCTTTTCCGGACCCGCAATCCCAAATCAACTCGGCGGGGAAAAGGAAAGAAAGGAAGAACCATGAGTTCACTCACTCACTCCAAAAGCTTAACAATTCTGCCGCTTCTCACCGCACTGGCGCTCAGCGTCATGACGGCAAGCGCCTCGCAGAATCTGCCTTTCCGACTTGGGGACGAGGGCACGATAACGTTCACCAGCCCGAGCACGGCGACGACGGCCGGGACGGGCAATGCTACCCACATGGGTAGAATCGCAAGCGACGGGAGCTTAACGATCGTCGGCGAGGCGAGCTGTATTGATAATGAGGTCGGCTTCGCAGTCGAGATGCAGGACACGTTCACCGGGGCCAACGGGGACAAAGTTATGGTCGCGATCACCATGCAGTTATGCCCGATTGCGCCAGGGATCTACCATGGCGTCGGGACCTACGTCGTGACGGGTGGCACCGGGCGATTCGCCAACGCCACCGGCTCGGGAGTGTTCGACGGCACAGGAAATTTTAACACCGGCACGATCATATGCGCCTTGAGGGGCACCATTTCGATGAACCGCCACTAGTTCTCGCGACATTGTGAGGATCTTCCGATCCGTTAAGTGCGAGGCCGTTAAAACGCTAAGAGCTTCTTAGCCGCCACGTTGACTCACTCGGAGCGATCAAAGGCGGTGAAACCGTCGCACGGTCTCGAAATCATGGTCGACAATCACAGGAAAGCCGGATGGGAGTTGGGGTTGTGTGTCAGCCGTGAATGCCGAAGGGCGAACGATTTGGATTGCTGACGCCCATCGCGACGACGGAAAGCGTTTCGTTGGGCGTGCTGATAAAAAGCTATCTGCGTTTCTGGAACTGGAATCGGCGACCCGTGCTTGTGGCGAATTGTCTTGACAGCCTAACGAGAGTTTTCAAAACTCGGCGTCATTAAACGGATCTGTTTAACAGACGGGAAAAGACTAGTCAGCAAAACTTGGTGCGCCATGAAATTGTTCTACCAGGAGACCCGATCATGAAAGGTATTGTTTTTTTAGTTTTTGCAGTGCTGCTCACGCTGTGCGTAGGAGGTTGTTGCCGTCCCGAGGACATCGGGACGCAAACCGTGCCGCTACGCGGGCAGGAAACGCCTGTCTGGTGTTGGGCCGCCAGCGGTGAAATGGTGATGGATTTCTTGGGCACGGACGTCAGCCAGTGCGATGAGGCGAACAAAAGATTTGGCCGCAACGACTGTTGCAACAGCGACAGACCCAGTGCCTGCGTGAATACGGGCTGGCCCGAGTTCGACAAGTATGGCTTCAACTTCGATAGGACTTCAAACACGCCATTGACCTGGGACCAGCTCAAAGACCAGATCTACTGTCAGAAAAAGCCGTTCGCCTTTTCCTGGCATTGGCTGGATGCTAATGGCCAGCCGAACGGAGGTCATATGATGGTCGTGACGGGATACGTAAGCGTTGGAGGAAGCAACTGGGTGTACTATCATAATCCGTTGCCCGTCGGTGCGGGCAGCACGGAGTTCAAGACTTATACTGATTGGGTGAGTGGCTCGGGCTATTCACATTGGGATGACTTCTATAACGTTACAAAGAAATGAAACATGACTTTCAATTGCGCCACTTGTTAGGCCCAACGGCGGTCGTATCGGTAATCCTGTCAATTGTTCTGACGGCAGGCTGCGACAAAATCAAATCAGCAGGAAAACAACAAGCGCCGCCTAAAACATTCGCGGATGCGCAGGCGGCGGCGAACGAATCGCTCTCTACTTTTCGCCAGTTAGTCAATGCCCAGAACTACAAGGAGCTTGGCTTTGAATCTGCCGAAGAAGTAGCCAACGCGACACTCGGCGAGCCTATTCATGTCCTCGTGGTCAGCCTTAACCAATTGCGACAGTATGAACCTGGGAGTGACCCGAACAAACTGCTTACTGATTTTAATCAAATTCACTACCCTGTCGTCGTCGGCGATCAGGTGCGCTCAGCGATCCTGGTGGATCAAGTCAACGGGAAATGGAAGGCTGGGACTTTTGGCGCAGCTAACCTCGCGAAGCTTATTGCCGCAGCGCGCAAAGGCACGCAAACATCAAACCCTTCGCAAGATGCGCTCGTCGAAGTTCCATCTCTCGGGCTCTATTTTCTAGGCCATCGCACTGAGGATAACAAACTGACCTTAACCCCTTTGACAGATAACGCCGTTTTCGGCTTGAGAGCTGGCGGCGCGATGCCGGCTGAAGAAGTCCTAACGGCGCTGGTTCCAGCTGCAAAAAGCTTGAACACTGATGCGCCGATGTAGAAGCGAGCGGAACGCGGTCTCGTTTCTTTTAGAAAAGCCGGGGTTACCGCTCGCGGCTACAGTTTGAGGGAACCGCGCTCGGCGTTCGTAGCGCTTCCGAGCTGCGACAAAAAGCTCGGGAGTGGCTAGCCAGATCGGCTCTAAATCGAATAGCGAAGAACCAGAAGCGGAGCGCGCTTTTCTCTAATCTTCGAGCGTCCCGCGGTCCGCGCCCGCGGCTACAGAAATGCGGTAATCTTTATTGATGACGCGCACCGCAACGATCGAGGCGTTTCTGAAACTCGAAAGAGCGACCACGAATCATCGCGCCTCCCCAATGCAGGATGACTTTGTACAGAAGCTTGAATCGAGAACGCGGATCTCCCAGCATGAAAGCATGCACCGGTGAGAGCGTAGTCAGTCGCTCGCTCTTGACCCAAGACGGCAGCGAGTTGAGGCGGCTCGTCTCGAGTCGTAGAGTAGGCGCGGATATAACGCTGTAGAGGGAGTGAGCAAATGCCACATACCTCGACCGGTAAACTGGGGAGGCAGCAAATGATTGTAATCGTAAGGTGTGGTGGTTTCCCAGGGGCTAAAGGTAACGCGGTTGCTACCTTTTACCTTGTGCCGCAACTTTCGAATCCCGTGGGTTTCAATCTTTAGAAACCTATGACGCTATGAACTGGAGAAAATTCGTTCTCCTTGGTTGCGTGGTGGCATGCGTTTTCGCAGCCTCGATTGCGACCGCGCAGATGAGGGGGCACGGTAATAGGCCACGTTCGATTGCCCGAATGCCGATGCACCGCGCTCCGATGCCAGGTTCGATGGG
>DASSFL010000374.1:0-2257 GCA_035694525.1 Candidatus Udaeobacter sp.
TCGCATGTCCATTTCCGCGGCACCGCGTAGGTTCGCGCGGCCTCGGACAACGTTGCATGAAAGGCAGTGTCAAAGGCCGCTACCTGGGGAATTCCCGGTAGAGCTTGTTCCGCCGCTGTAATGCCGGCCAAGCTGGCGGGGTTGTGGAGCGGAGCCAGCTCTGTCAAATCATCGATCGTTTGCTTGACCTCAGGTGTGATAAGCACGGCGGAGGTGTACCGCTCACCGCCATGCACAACGCGATGTCCCACACCTTGGAGTTGTCCAAGACCTTGCAAAGCTGCCGACGGTCCAGCTTGCAAATCGTCGAGTATGCGAGCTGCCGCGTCAGGGTGTTTCTCGACCTTCAATTCCTCGCGGATTTCCGGCTGGTTTGCTCGGCGGAAAACGAGTCGCGTTGGTTTCCTTATCCAATCGATTCCGCCCTCGGCCAGTAACACTTCTTCTTCCGCATCGAACAGGCTAAATTTGAAGCTACTGGAGCCGGCGTTACAAACCAGAATCTTCATTTCTGCCTCGAACATCGGCGGTCGGTTTCGATTACGTGCCAACATGATGTGTGTCATTCCACAATCGGATCACTGGCCGGGACAGCTCGTTCTCATAGCCCACCGCACTCAGGCTTGCTGTGCTAAGCATGAACCGCCTGGCGTTTACCGTGACTTGAAGCCCAATCCACCGCGTTGCAAGTACCCGAATGAAATGCCCGCTGGAAAAAAGCACCACATCTCCCGGCACCGCGCGCACGCGGCTCACCACGCGATCGGCCCGCGCCGCGGCCTCGGCTGGCGATTCCCCTCCTGGACAGCCGTCACGGAACAGTTCCCAGTCGGGGCGCTCCGCCCGGATCTCGGCGGTGCGGCGCCCCTCATACTCACCATAGTTCCATTCGACCAAATCCTGGTCGACTTCAGCCACAGTACCAAAACCGGCCAGTTCACAGGTGCGCCTGGCACGTTGCAACGGGCTGGTAAACACCTTGGCAAAACTCAATCCACGCAACCGTTCCTGGAGCCGGCGCGCGTTGCGCTCGCCACGTTCTGTGAGCGGCAGGTCGGTAAGTCCCGTGTGCTGGCATGAGAGAGTCCAAGCGGTTTCGCCGTGCCTGGCTAGGTAAACGATCTGAAGCGCTTGATTCACGGGTTCACTCATCTTCGTTCCGCGCAACGAATTCTTCATTGCTGTTCTTGAGGCATTGACGTTGCGATATGTCGCTAATGGAGCCGAGGGCACTCCGTCGATCTGGCGCGCTCACTCCGACATCATCCGTCATAGCAAGGATGTTCTCGGACTGCTCATCCGGCAGCCGGGGGTAATCACGAAAATCCGGCTCGTTCATGCGGAGATTCTTCGTCTTCAAACAAAGACCCCTTTGTCACCGCCCCGCCATCCAAAAGGCGTAACAGCAAACTGACGGCTTCCCGTGATGGTTGTCATGTGACAATCTCGTGAATTTTCGGGCGGCTTGGCTTTTCGTTAGTCCTTCAGTTTCCCGCAACAGAGGCGGCACCTCGTTCTTCTTTCGCTGATAGTCGGAATGCCTTCGAACAAAAACTGGACAACATATCGGCAGTCTCGATTCCCGTCGGTACATTGCTTGGGTTGAAGACGAGCGTTCTGTCCTCTTCGGCTTTGTTTGCTGTGAGCGTTGCAGCTGACGTTAATAAGGAGCCATCTTTCATCTCAGTTCTACCTGATACGTTGTTGGATTCGTCTATTCCTCAAGCAGCCCAACATCGATATTTCACAAAACGTGAAATTTCTTTCGAGATGCGCCTCGGCGTTGGCCGGATCCGATGCTCTCCTTTTCGCTCCAGATTTGCACGCTAAAAATGCTCGCCAACCAGTTCTTCACTCCTCCTCCATAGCGCTTCGGCGGTTTTGGGATCGAGTCCGTAGGCGCGAACGCCTTCGCTTTGCTCATTCTGTTTCGTGTTCAATCATTTTCTACGATCGAGGCCCCGGGCAGGCGAGTCGAAGACTCGATGACAGCAGCGGTTACCGGCGGAAGTCGCTGCGACTAATGGCACAACGTCAGAATCGGTGGATAATTCAATGTGCCTATGATCGGTCCGATTCCAAGAGGATCGAATCGCACTTGTCCGTGCGATGGCGCCAACTGAGAGGCGTGCTCAACGCTAGCGGCTTCATCCAGCGTCGAAGGATTTGTGGGGCTCCGATCCTGTTCTGTGCGACGATTGCACGAACAAAGGCAATTAGGCTCGTCAAAAACCCACAGTCACCCGGGCTATGCTTC
>DASSFL010000375.1:0-3834 GCA_035694525.1 Candidatus Udaeobacter sp.
AGAAAGAGCCCAGCGAAGCGGAGGCGAACCAATACCTCCAAATACTAAAAGACGCGATGAGGGTTCATGTGTACTTTCCTCAAGCAAACGCCAGCAGCGGACTTGAAGTGTTGCGTGAGATAGAGAAGCGGAACAGAAGCATCTCGGCCGTGCAATCCAGCTAAGCCGGAGGCAAGAGCTATCACGGCGAGCGGCGATAGCTGCTTTGCGTCACCCCGGTGATACGTCGGAAGATACGCGATCCAGATGCAGCTGGTCGGCAAAGCCGCTCGCCAGCGCCACCTCGGTTAGAGATGTGCGGTGGTCGCGCATCAAGATGTGCGTCCGCTCCACGCGTCTGTGAAGCAGAAATTGATAAGGCGTCTTTAGTAACGTGGCATGTGCCTGGCCGACTGTGAGCAGCAGAGTGGGCATCGTACTAACAGTGTGGCGTGTATTGGGTAACACCTCTTGAATGCATGCATTTACAACCACAGGAAGGAAAACACATGGCAATTGACTCCAGCGTAAACCTAAAACCTCTCAAGACCTTCGAGCTCTTAGGAGAAACGGTCGAGATGGTAGTAACCGGCGCGATGACAGGGAAGCACAGCTCAAGGGTGATTGAGACAAGCCCTCCAGGCGGAGGTCCGCCACCTCACATTCATCGCAAGAGGATGAGACTCTCATCGTCTTAGAATGGGAATACGAAGTGCTGTTTAACGAACAATGTCGTAAATGGATTTCGCCCTCTTACCGATCAATCCCTCTAAACCCAGTTTACGAACCTCTTTAAGGAAGTTTTGCGCCTTGTTTCCCAAAGTTGCTGAATAAGGGGCTACACCTGTCATTTCGAGCGAAGTCGCCTGCGAAGCCGTAGCTTTATGCTAAGGCTGGAGGAATCTCTGGATTTGGTCCGGAGAATCAGAGATGTCTCGAGTGCGCTCGACATGACAAACGAAATTAAACGTACGATGGAAACATTTGACGTGGCGATCGTGGGCGGCGGCCCGGCCGGATCGAGTTGTGCGGCATTTTGTGCTCTGGCTGGTCTGCGCACGCTTGTCCTCGACCGGGAAAGATTTCCGCGAGAAAAAGTGTGTGGCGATTGTTTAAATCCATCGAGTTGGCCTGTATTGGAGCGTCTCGCACTGACGCGTCGGGTTTTGGATTTGCCTCACTCCAAGCTCACCTCAGTCGAATTCATCGCCATCGACGGCCACAAAGTCGTTGTCGATCTTCCAACTGGAGACGATTGCGAGATTTCGGTAAAACGCAGCCGCTTCGATGATCTGGTGCTGAGACGCGCTCGCGAAGTTGGCGCGCTGGTTCGGGAGGAAACAATCGTCACGGCGCTGGACTACAATGGCGATTGGAAAATTGCGACCGCCGCCAACGAGGATTTTCACGCCCGGGCATTAATAGCCGCAGATGGACGCAACTCCACTGTTGCACGGCTGCGCAATTTGCTGCCGCGCCCTACGCGCGAACGCGTCGCATTGCAAGCGCACATCCCGCTGCCGCGGAACTTTGGCAAGCGCATCGTACTGCAATTTCTTCGAGAAGGTTACTCCGGTCAGGCTCCAGTGAACAAAACCGAGCTCAATCTTTGCCTCGTAGGCACGCCGCCGACGATTTCCAGGCTGCGGCATTGGGCGCAAAGCCATTTCGAAATCGCCGCCAATCAGCCCTGGCGCACCATCACCCCGCTCACACGTGCGACTGTTCCCTGCGCCCATGAAAATCTTCTTTTCATAGGAGACGCTGCCCGCGTAGTAGAGCCATTTACCGGCGAAGGGATTTATTACGCACTTCGCTCAGGGGAACTCGCAGCGGACGCCATTGCGAAAATTGTCAGAGGCAAAGATCGACAATTAGCGCTCCGAGAATTCGCTCGCGACTGCGCCGAAATGTATCGGGGAAGACTCTGGATCAATCGACTGGCGCGCGCGGCTGTTCTATCGCCGCGGCTGGCATCATTTTTTATCCAAGCTGCGCGAGTTGAACCCATTTTTCGCTCGCTAAGTACAAAGATCGCTAGAGCTAAGTTGTAGCCGCGACCCTGTCGGTTGTCCGGGATAGATGTGCCTGAGCAAGGAGCTAGATGGATTGCCGAGCCGCTTTGACCGTGTTGGACATCAGCATCGCAATGGTCATCGGCCCAACGCCGCCCGGCACCGGAGTGATCGCGCCTGCCTTTTTTGATACTTCATCAAATGAGACGTCGCCCACTAAACGATAACCACGCCCGGCCGCTCCGTCCTCGACGCGATTAATCCCAACGTCAATGACGACGGCGCCCTCGCGCACGTGGTCAGCTTTCACAAATTCCGCACGACCAATTGCTGCGACGATAATGTCTGCCGACCGAATAATTGCTGGGAGATCGCGGCTGCGCGAATGCACCACGGTCACCGTGGCATTAGCGTTGTCGTTCTTCTGCATGAGAAGCAAAGCGAGTGGTTTGCCTACTATCATGCTGCGGCCAAGAACCACGACATGTGCGCCGTTAATTTCAATCTTGCTTTCGATCAGCAAACGCTGCACCCCAAGCGGCGTACACGGAACAAAGCCGCTGGGATCGTCGAGTACAAGCTTTGCGACGTTCTCCGGATGAAATCCATCAACGTCCTTGCGTGGGTCGAGCGCACGTATGATCAGTGCTTCGTCGATATGCTCGGGCGGCGGCGATTGAACCAAAATCCCATGGATGGTCGGGTCGGCATTCAATTCTTCGACCCGTCGCAGAAGCTCCGTTTGCGTGGTCGACGCCGGCACCTCCAATTTCACCGAATGCAGCCCAAGCTCGCGACACATTTTGTCTTTCGAGCGCACATACGCGCGCGATGCCGGGTCGTCGCCTACTAGAACCACCGCAAGGCCCGGCGTGACGCCTTTTGTTTTTAGTTCGGCAATTTCACGGCGAAGGTCGACATAAACTTTCTCTGCGATTGCGCGTCCGTCGATGAGGTTGGGCATGGTGAGGCAGGAATCCTGCCTGCGAGTGCCCGGCTTGCAAGTGAGGTTTGCTGTAGCCGCGTCCCTGCGAAACGCGCAACGCGTGCACTGCACCAGAGACCAGCACAGCGGCTCCCACAGGGAAGCGGCTACAAAGAATGCCTAGCGCATTTCGACCAGCGCCATCGTGGCCTTCTGAAGGCTCAGGCGTTCAGCTTCAAATTCTTCGGATGTGGTAGTTGCCCTTACTCGATGTGGCGGACCGAAAATCATACGCACTTTTGCAAACGGACGCGGCAAAATGAAACCGTCCCAGCTGTTCACTCTCCAGCAGCTGGAAAATTCCATGTTGATCGGCACGACTGCTGCACCGGTTTTTTGCGCGAGAAAAACAATGCCCGGTCCGAGCTCATAGGCTGGCCCGCGTGGACCGTCTGGCGTGATCAAGACGTCATGGCCAGACGCCAGCACGTTCTCCAGCTCCCGCAACGCGCTGGCACCGAGGCGAGAACTGGAACCGCGCACGACATCAAACCCAAATCGCCGCGTCATATCGGCAATCAAATCGCCGTCACGACTAGCACTGATGAGCCCGGCACCGGGCCGTTGGGGCAGGAATTTTTTCAAAGCGAATGAAATCAAAAGCAATCGATTGTGCCAGAGTGCGGCGATGTAATTTTCCCTCACGGGTTTGCCGACGACGCCCGCTCGGTCATCGACTTCATAACGCAGCGTACGCGCCCAAACCTGCATCAACCAAAATCCGAACGCGATCAACCATCGCGCGAGCCGACCTTCGATTTTCAATTTTTCTTGCGTGTCCGGCTCTTCTCTCCCCATCGATACGTGTGAGCGCTCGGCAGCCCTATTTGATCGAGAACACGCCAAACCACTGTA
>DASSFL010000376.1:0-1480 GCA_035694525.1 Candidatus Udaeobacter sp.
CAGATCGATTGCGCGCGCGACTGGGCGTCCACCTTTTCGTGCGACAAAAATGAGCCTGCGCGGCTCTTCATTCGTAGCGACAAGAGCGCCGAACAAATTCGGTGGAATCCGCCGGCCGCGTCCGCTGACGCATGGCGCAGCCCAAGCGATCGTTTCACCCAAAACATTTTCGCTGCCGAAAACGGGTGCGAGCCGCGTCGGCAGTGCCGATAGTAATTTCACAGGCACGTCGCGATCGGCCGGTCCGTTCAGTTTTCTCCAGGCCAGCCATATCTTTACTTTCATCGCGCGCAAAATCCTTGGCGCAAAGTAGAAGAACGCGCCGATGCAGATTAGAAAGATGACCAGGGCAAGAATGGGATTGAAATGCACGAGGGCAAGGCCACCGAGCACCGCCGCATCCTCGCCCAGACTCAACCCGATATTTGAAAATGGTTCCGGCGACGAGTTACTGGCGAGCCGCGTAGCCGCCTTTGCGGTGTGCGCCACCAGGCTGGCGCCACCTGCGAGCAACGCCACAATTACAGTGTATGCCGGACTTGGATGGCCGAGCACCTGAATCGCAAGCAGCGCGCCGCCAATGGGACGGATCACAGTATGAACGGCATCCCAGACCGAATCGACCCACGGAATTTTATCCGCGAAGAATTCCAAGAAATACAGAATACCAGCGATTGTGATGATCCATGGGTTACCGAGGATCTCGAGCGATTGGTACTGCGGCGCGAGCGTGATCCAGTGAAAGTGAATTGCGAGGCCGGAGACGAAAACTGTCAGGTAAAGGTTAATCCCGGCCAGCGCGGCAAGACCGAGAGCGACCGCAAGCAGATCAAGTCTTTCCACGAAGAGACTATACAACGCAGTTACAAGGTTAAAAGAGTTACCTGCCGGAGGCCGGTTACAAAAAGCGGGCCGTTTTAACCGGCCTCAGGCGGGTAGCATTTGTAACGTCTTTAACTTCGCTGATAATCTGCGCCATGCTCGATATTCGCCTGATTCGGGAGAAACCAGATTTTGTTCGCGAGCGCCTTGCCACGCGGGGTGGAGGGGACGAAGCCAAGATCGATGACGTGTTGCGCGTAGACGTCGAGCGACGTCAAACTGAAACTGTGCTGCAACAATTAAACGCCGATCGCAAACGATTGAGCAAGGAAATCGGCGGCAAAAAGTCGCGCGCAGAACCGACGGACGAGCTGGAGCAGCGCGTGCGCGGGTTCGGCGAAGAGATTGGCGACCTGAATGCGCAGGCAACCGCTGCTGAGGAGAAGCAAAATGATTTGCTTCTTCGGATCGCGAACCTGCCGCATGAAAGCGTTCCGATTGGAAAAGACGCAGCCGCCAATCGCGTGGTGCGCACCTGGGGCGAGAAACCGCGACTAACCAAACCGGCCGACCATGTCACACTCGGCACGAAACTAAATCTCTTAGACATGGAACGCGCCGCAAAATTGAGCGGCAGCGGTTTTATCGTTTTCACCGG
>DASSFL010000377.1:0-1684 GCA_035694525.1 Candidatus Udaeobacter sp.
GCACTGAGGTAGTTGTATCTTTCATGGTTATGAAACACGATTCGACCCAGATCCGGTTGCGGACTGGTTTGTTTTGTCCGGCTCGTGTGCAGCCGTTTTGCGTTTTTTGCGCAAACTCTTCAAAAACTTTTTCTCTCTAAATCGGGCAACCCGACCCGTGAACCCTGCTATGTGCTCTGCAATACACATTGGTTGCTTCATAACTTGCTATCTCTATTCGCGGCTATCCGCGCTTAATTTGGTTACAAACTTTGTTGGTGCGCTTGAATAATTCAAATGCACCTAGTCGCGATGTCTCATAATGCAGACAAAGGCTTGAAGTAGGCCGATGAGTGCAGCGTTAACTGCTAAGATGTCAAAAGCGAGTTGGAGGTATTTCACTTCAATAGGTGTTCTAGGATTGCTGGATCATCGTCGTTGAGCGGCACTTCGCCATGACGAGCAAAGAACGATTGCGCATCTTGGACTAACTTGTGTTCTCGTTCAAGATGCTTGTATAACTGGCTTCGTATACCGATCCAACCACACTTGCACTTCTTCAATGTTGGATGTAATGGTCTAAACGGGCTGTTAGTCTTCATCGACTTCCTCCACGTGACTGTCTGCGATGACAATATCGGGGCTGTATATTTCAAGTCGCTCAACGGCGACTTGGAGAGCCTTCTCACTGTCGGTCGATGCGTCTGCTTTGAAGTATATTGTTGCTACGTATTTAGGCATAATGAGTATTGTGCGCAACTTTGTTGCGCGGGTTAGCTGGTGATAACTAGGACTTTTGGATTGTTGGTGATGAATGTTTCAATCTCATCTAACGTTACTGTGTCTCCAACGCGCACATCTCTTTCCGCACTACCTATGAGACGAACGCAACCTTGGATTCCTATGATGATGTATGCATCACGGTTTGGTTTGCTCTGTGCTACATTTAACTGGTATAATATTCCTGCTGGTGCTGCCATGTTGTTCCTTTCTATATGGTAACCTCAGTGCATAACTCCTGGCTGTTCCTAGCGGGTGTGCTATGCACTGATGTTGCCCTATTACGGGATCAATTCGTCGGTCTGGATGACGACGGTGATCTTATTCAGACCATCGCTGTATGGTCGAGACAAGTAAAAGGCTGAACAGAACTTTGCATCGGCGTCTGTTGCAGGCTTGAACTTTACCGAATGTTTCTTGTCCTCGTCTTTGACGAGGTTGAACTTCATTGTAGGCATATGTTATGTTGTTGGTGTTGGTTGGTTAGTTGGTTTCTATTGGTGGTGGTTCGTGACCTTCTGGCCAACCATTTAGCCAGATCACGAAATTGTTTGGCTGATCGTAATCAGGGCGAAGTAACTCGCCCACTGGTCTCATATCTAGCACCTGATGCTCGTCGCCTAGGACAACTCTCGGCTTGACCGATTTGCTGTCTTCGACAACTAAACAAGGCTTTCCAAATATGGTGCAGAACTCCAAACTGTCTGGAGCTGGATGTATGGAGAGTTTAGCTTCCTCAACTTCTCCGTATGTTATCTTTATTATCATATTGTTGGTGGATTGGAATTACTCCCTGCTGCTCCACCGGTTCAGACTTGGCCTTCGTCTCACTCATCGGGGAAGCAGACTGGAATAATTGCCCCAGTAATTACCTTAGTAATTCAGCTTGTTTAACAAGAGGTTTGTTGGAACACATAGGCCGCCT
>DASSFL010000378.1:0-4008 GCA_035694525.1 Candidatus Udaeobacter sp.
TCACTCTGCGCGCTTCGCCTCGATCTCGATATTGATCGCGACTGTCTGGCTGATTCCGGACACTGATTCGGTCGCGGGGGCAAACATCAGATTGAAATCACGCCGCGTGATTGGATCGACTGTTACGGCCCAGCGCGTCCGGTTTGTTTCGTTGAGCGGTGTAAGCAGTTTGACATGAAGCGTAACCGGCTTGGTCACGCCGTGAATAGTGAGATCGCCGAGAATGTCGCCGCTTTGCGGGTCGGTCTGTTTTACGCTCCGGCTTTTGAATGCGATCTGAGGAAATTTTTCGACGTTAAAAAATTCCACGCTGCGCAGATGATCGTCTCGCTTTTTGATCCGTGTGTCGATGCTGCGGACGTCGATCTGTGCCGTCACCGAGGAATTCTGTGGATGCTCTCGGTCGACGTCGATCTTGCCATTGAACTTCGTGAACTTTCCGTGCGTGGTACCTAGGAATTGGCGCACACTGAAACCGATCGTCGAGCCCGACGGATCGAACCTGTACGTTTCGTTCGCCAATGCGGCAGGGGTCAGGCCACTGATTAAGACCGCAGCGATAAGATTGCGTTGTTTCATTTGGAACTGTTCCGGCTTTTCGCCTCCGTCGCCAGCGTTTTCAACAGCGGCGTACGGGAAAGCGGCAGTCGGCCGAATAAATTTCCAAGCGCAAATGCAGGGTCGGCTTTCAATTTTTTCTCGTCGTGCACGCCGGCAATCCGCGCGAGCTCTGTCTCGAAATGCGAAACCGCTCGCGCCGTCGGATCGTTTGCATCGAGGTAACCGAAAGCCCGATGCAGCAGCGCGAACAATTCCGGCTCACTGTGATCTCGCTCCGTGCAAATCTCAATTAGCTCGATAAAATAGGCCGCAGTCTGCGTGCGCAGATAATTGCTGCGAATTCCTGCAAACGGATTTTTCAGCACAACTTCAGTGAGTGTATGCAGATCCGACTTCCGGCTTCGCACGATCGAAATTTCAGCTTCAAAAAATAAATCCAGCTTTCCCGCGAATGGATTTTTAGGACGGCGTGCGCCTTTGGCAATTGTCTGGATACAACCGGACGACTCTGTGCACCACGAGACGATCAGACTGGTATCGCTGAACTTTCGTTTGCGTAACAGAATAGCAGCGGTGCTTTCCACAGTGCAAAACTAGCACACCCGCCCAGTTGTAGGGGTGCTCGCCTCGGCGAACGCCGCTCCAACACAAACGCGCTTGATTTTGCAAATGCCGATCTTGCCAGCATCGTGAGTTATGCCGACAGCGAACACGGAAACTGCTCGCGTACCAGAAGACGTCAGCGGGCGGCCACGTCGCGTCCCTGTTGGTAGGGTGACCTGGCGGCATACGTTCCGCGCGCTGCGGCATCGCAATTATCGGCTGTTCTTTTGGGGGCAACTCGTCTCGCTCGTTGGCACGTGGATGCAGCAAACCGCGATGAGTTGGTTCGTCTATCAAATTACGAATTCAAAGCTGCTGCTGGGCGTCGTCGCCGCCATGGGATCCGCCCCGATGATGTTGTCCTCGATCTGGGGCGGCTCGCTGGCCGATCGTCATCCGAAGCGCTCGATCCTCCTTGTCACCCAGACGGCGCAGATGGTCTGCGCGTTCTTCCTTGCGGCTGGTGTTTGGGCGGGGTTCGCCACGCCGTCGTTCATCATCGTTATCGCTGCATTGAACGGCGTCGCCATGGGCTTTGATATGCCAGCACGCCAGTCGTTCACGGTCGAAATGACAAGCCGTGAAGATCTGCTAAACGCGATCTCACTCAACAGCTCGATCGTGAATGGCGCGCGTGTCGTTGGTCCATCGGTCGCTGGTTTACTGATTGGGTGGGTTGGCGTTGCAATGTGTTTTTTCCTAAACGGTCTGACGTTTGTTGCGGTGATTGCCAGTTTGCTGATGATGCGCCTACCCCCGTTTCAACGGCTGGCGCACGTCGTCTCTGCCAGTCAACACGCCTGGAACGGCATCGTGTATTCACTGAAACATCAGCGAGTACGCACGATTCTACTGCTCTTCCTTGCAGTGGGCGTCTTCGGGTGGTCGTACGGTGTCCTGATGCCAGCTTTCGCACGCGATGTGCTCGGTCGCGGTGCGAACGGATACGGCATTTTAATGTCGGCGAGTGGGACCGGCGCGTTAATCGGCGCCCTGGTCGTCGCGACCTATGGACATCTGTTTACAGCGCGACGACTGGCGCTCGGCGGTGTCTGGTTATTCGCGATTGCGCTATTCGGCCTTTCGCTGAGCCGAAACTTTTATGTCGCACTCGCGTTTCTTCTCGTTGCCGGATTTGGAATGCTCCTGTTTTTCTCCACGTCGAACACGGTGCTGCAAACGATTGTGCCAGATGAAATGCGTGGGCGCGTGATGGGTGTGTGGTCGCTTGTTTTCGGCGCCATGATTCCACTGGGCAGTCTCGAAGCCGGCGCGGCTGCACACTGGGTTGGCACATCGTTCGCGCTCGCATTCGGGGCGATTATTTGCGCAGCGTCTGCGCTGGTCACGCTGCTTGTAATTCGGCGACGCGAAGCGGCAATGTCGAGATAATTTCGAGCGACCTATCTGCCCTGCAAGTGGCGACCCCGCACGATTACCGGTTCATAATGTGGAGTGCGCGTTTCTCTACATTAAGCGCGGCTTCTCTGACGGCTTCGCTCAGGGTGGGATGCGAATGAGTGGTGCGGCCGATGTCTTCGGAGCTGCCGCCGAATTCAATCACTGAAACGGCTTCGGCGATTAACTCTGAAGCGGCATGGTGCAAGATGTGGCCGCCCAGAATGCGATCGGTTTTCGCCTCGGCAACAAACTTCACCATCCCTTCCACGTCATCGCCGGTAAGCGCGCGACTGTTGGCACGGAATGGAAATCTGCCAATACGCACATCGATTCCTTTTTCCTTTGCTTGATCTTCGGTCAGACCAACGCCGGCAAGTTCGGGGTTGGTGTAGATGATACTGGCGATCGCATCGTAGTTCACATGGCCGGCCTTACCCGCAATGATTTCGATGCAAGCCATCCCTTCGTCCTCGGCTTTGTGCGCCAGCATCGGCCCGGCGATTACATCGCCAATGGCGTAAATCCCTTCGACGTTAGTGCGGAAATGTTCGTCCACTTTAATGCGCTTCTTTTCGTCAAGCTCCACACCGACTTTTTCCGCGCCCAAGCCGTCCGAGAACGGGCGACGTCCGACTGATACCAGCACCTTGTCGGCTTCGAATTTTAGCTCTTCCTTGTCTTTAGTCGCAATTACGGTCGCGCGACCATTGTCGACTTTCACGGCGCTGACCTTTGCTTCCAGGTGGAAAGTCATTCCTTGAGCGGTGAGTAAACGCTGAAGCAGATTCGAGAGCTCAAGATCAAAACCGATTGCGATGCGCGGAAGAAATTCCAATATCGTCACTTCGGAACCGAGCCGGTTCCAAACGGATCCCAGCTCTAGTCCTATCGCGCCCGCGCCGACAACGATGAGCTTCTTTGGAGCTTCGGCGAACGTAAGCGCTTCGGTGCTGCTCACGATTGTTTTACCGTCGAATTTCGCGAATGGCAGTTCCGCCGGCGCGCTGCCGGTGGCGATTACGATGTTTTTGGTCTCGATCTCCTGCGTCTCGCCTTGGGAGGATTTAATGGAAACTTTTCCAGGCGCGGTAATCGTGGCCGTGCCTTCAAAGACGGTCACCTTGTTTGTCTTCATCAGGGAGCGCACACCGCTGTTGAATGTCTTCACAACTTTGTCCTTGCGCTGCTGCATCTTCGCTAAGTCGACATGCGCGCCGTCGATAACGATCCCGTGCTTGGCGGCCTCTTTTTTGACGAACATATAATGGTCACTCGAAGTCAGAAGCGCTTTACTCGGGATGCAGCCGACGTTGAGGCAAGTGCCACCGAGGTCCTTGTCTTTTTCGACAAGCGCAGTCTTCAAACCGAGTTGGCCGGAACGGATCGCAGCGATGTAACCGCCGGGTCCAGAGCCAATGATAACGACATCAAATTTTTCCATAA
>DASSFL010000379.1:0-4458 GCA_035694525.1 Candidatus Udaeobacter sp.
ACCGTTCGTGACCGAGGACCCGGAGCCACCGCCGCCCGGCGGATGGGAAATTAATGTTCCGTTCATCATTGAGCGCACGCCAGGCGAAACAGACATGAATACGCCTCTGTTCGATTTGAATTACGGATTACCGAATATACAGCTCAAGCTGGAGATTCCCGTCGAAATCATTCACCACGACGGCAATGGCACCGCATCTGGCGCAGGCGATCTGGTGCTCGGGGTCAAGTGGCGCTTTTTGAACAACGAGCGATCTCAATTTCAGCTCGGCACTTATCCGCAGGTGTTGGCGCCAACGGGCGATCACTCGCGTGGCCTCGGACAGGGTGCGTCGGCGTTCGTACTCCCGTTAATCGCGCAGAAAAACTGGGATAAGTGGACGCTTTATGGCAACGTCGGCTATTGGTGGCAGGCAGGCGCCGAGAATCGCGACTATGCTTACGCCGGCGCGGTGCTGGAACGTGAAATCAATGAGCGGCTGACGCTTGGCGTGGAGGTATTCGGCAATTCATCCAAAGAACATGGTCTTCGTTCCGAGCTGGCGTTCAATGTCGGCGGGAGTTGGAAGTTGAACAAACACCTCAACCTGCTCTTCACCGGTGGACGCGACATTGTCGGCGACACACATGCGATGGCTTATATCGGATTGCAGTTGCTCACGAAATGAACACGAGTCGTTTCTCATTTGATCATTTTCGCAGCAGAAACAGACCGGCGATCGCGAGCACAACGCCGAGCAGTCGTTGCCAGGAAGACGATTCGCGAAAAAACAAAAAACCTGCGATGGCCATGATCGCGGCGCCACCAGCCAGGATCGCGGGAACGGAAGAAAGCGGTCCGCCTTTCTGAAACAGCAAGAAGAACGCGATTGTCCCAGCGCCTACGCAGACACCCGTAAGAACAGAATAAACAATTCCGTTTACACTCGATTTTTGGTCCCACCGGTTCGCCAGCCAGAGGAATAGCAGATAAGACAGGATGGACAATGCCGCAGTTGCTTCGACTACAAGGCCCCCAAGCCCCTCACCGATGTGGTCCGCTGCCATTCGGGTAAAGATTTGGTGCGCGCCATAAAGCACAGCAGCAGCGACTGCATACCAGAACCAGCCTGCCATGACATGCAAAGGTAAAAGCATACCTGGGTCAGATGCGAGAAGATTTAACTCGGCCGCAGCGCTCAGCGTGCTTTGTCCAATGCGAGCTTAAGCCCAAAGGCTATAAAGATAGCGCCCATTGCACTATCGAGCGCCATCACCACACGACGTTGCCTTAGCCAGCCTGACACCAATTCAGTCGCGTTCGTTAAAAGCAAAAACCAAAGAAGCCCTTCTGTCGCATGAATCAAGGCAAGCAGAATGCTGAACGACCAAACCGGAACGCCCGTCGGAATGAATTGCGGCAGGAAGCTCAGATAGAAGACACCAACCTTCGGGTTGAGAAGGTTCGTCAACAGGCCACGTTTGAACCATAGAGAGCCGTCCCTGCTGGCAGATTCCTCCGGTTCGGCAGCGCTGTTTGAAGAAGTGGACGCGAATGCGCGAATAAGCAATTTGATTCCCAAATAGCCCAGATAGATAGCGCCCACGATCCGGAGCACGTTGTAGGCGAACCCGGAAACAGCGAGCAGCGCGCTTAGCCCGAAAGACGCCGCAACGCCCCAAAGCAAACAACCGAAACAGATCCCTATGCCGGCCAGCATTGCCTGTTTCCCACCATCAACCGCAGAAGTTCGCAATACCAGCGCTGTGTCCAGCCCAGGTGTGATGGTCAATAAACCGGCCGCTAAAGTAAACGACAGCAACGCTTGCTCAATACTCATAAAGTTTACTTAGAAGTTATATTCTCTTCTCGAGTGGAAGGCGATGGGTTAAATGATTCAAACAGCAGTGGAGTCGCTCGGACCAGCACGAATTGAATTACCTTGAATTGATGACCAAAAAGCAAGAGATGTCTCGACTTCGCTCGACATGACAATGATCCGGATTGCAGCTCTGCTTTGTTTTCTTGCCGTCGCGCTCGGGGCTTTCGGAGCGCACAGTCTCAAGCAAATACTCGAAACGCACGGAATGCTCGATGTGTGGAACAAGGCTGTGCTTTATCATTTCATTCACGCGCTTGCGCTTCTGGTGCTTGCGCTTTACGGCGCCGCGAATCGCAGCGCATGGTGGTTACTCTTAGCCGGTATTTTCGTTTTTAGTGGCAGTCTGTATGTGATGGCGCTGACAAATATTCGGTGGCTCGGAGCAATCACGCCAATCGGTGGTCTCTGTTTTCTTGCAGGCTGGGCGTGGCTGGTGATCGCGCCCGGTGCGTAGGCTAATTTGAATTGCACAGGTGGAACGCGTTGTCCTCAACGCGTTGGCGAACGGCGCTGCGGTTTCAGCCGCCTTCTCGTAAAGCTACGGCTTGCCACGGACGAAGCCGATCCACCCTGGCGTATGACACAAGAAGTCTGTTCCAGCTGCTCTCTCTTCTGATATACTACCGACTGGATGTTTAGCGACCAGTCGGAAGCAGAGCGAGCTGCGATCACGGCGCTCGTATTTGTCGGAACGTTTTTTGTCGCGCTCTGGGTGGGTCGCTTCCTGAAGCGGCGCGCCGGAGTACGACTTGGCCTGCTATTCCGGCTTTTCTGCCTGATCCTGGCATTCTATGCGGCCATTAGCATTTACGGTGTCCACGCATCCTGGCGAAATCATGTCGGTACAGCTGTAATTCTGTTGAGCACGGCGCTGGTTGTCGCGCTGGTTAATCATTACGTTTGGGATCTTTATTTCGAAAAGAAACGACACACGCCGATACCGCATTTTCTCCGTGAGGTTGCCGCCGGGATCATTTTCTTGATTGTACTGCTGTTTGTCCTGAGTTACGGCTACCATGCCGAGACGCAATTAAAAGGACTGCTGGCCGGCTCCGGCGTGGTCGCAATCATCCTTGGCTTCGCTGGACAGAATCTCTTTGCCGGGATTATCGGCGGCATATCGATCCAAATTAATCGGCCCTATAAGGTCGGTGATTGGTTGAAGGTAGGCGACACCTACGCCGAAGTGCGCGAGATCAACTGGCGTTCCACTCGGCTCTGTACGAATGACGACATTTATCTCGACATCCCAAACAACGAAATGGTTAGCCACCAGATCGTCAATCTGCACTATCCGACCGAAGTCCACGCGATGCGCATTCGCGTAGGGGTTGAATATAAGAATCCACCCAATCGCGTGAAAGACGCGCTGGTGCGCGCTGCACAGAGCGCGCGCAACGTTTTGGCGGATCCTCCGGTAAAAGTTTTTCTGGTCGACTTTGCCGATTCCGCAGTGATCTACGAGATCAAGTTCTACATGGGCAATCACGCCAGAATCAACGAAACCAACGATTCGGTGCGCACCAATGTCTGGTATGAGTTCAAACGGCAGGGAATCACCATCCCCTTCCCGATTCGCACGTTGCACGTGGAACGCAAAGCGGCCGCTTCGATACAAGAAGAATACCAGGAGGCCCGGGCGATTTTGCGCTCGGAAGCTTTGTTTGAATGCTTGTCGGATGAGCAAATCGAGAGCCTGGTGCAGCAATCCCAGGTCAGTCATTTTGGGCGGGGCGAGCGTGTGATCAGGGAAGGCGCCGAGGGTGACTCGATGTTCGTGTTGTTGAGGGGCGCCGCAGAAGTGTCGATCTCGAAAAATGGCACTTCCATTCCCGTGGCTACCTTGAAGGCGCCCGATTGTTTCGGCGAAATGTCTCTCCTCACCGGCGAACATCGGACAGCAACGGTGCGCGCTGAGACCGATTGCCAGGTGATGGAAATTGGCAAGCCCGTAATGGCAGAGTTGCTCCGCGCTTCCCCCGATTGCCTCGAGCGGCTTAGCGAATTGCTCGCCAAACGCAAAATGGAAACTGAAGGTTTACTGAAAGAGGCGGTTTCCCACACCCACAACGAGAGAAAAGAACGCGAATACAGGGACACTTTCCTGTACCGTTTGCGGACGTTTTTCGAATTGTAGCGACCGCGCTGCACCGCCGCGCCGCGGATTACCTGATGGGACGGCCCGACAAAGCGAGGCGGCTACAGGGCCCGCAGCAGAAAAGGGCCAAATCTAGTTTCGAATTTGTTTTCAATAACGAATTGCCAGCAGAAGAAAACCCATTAAAGTCCCCACCTTTCACCCCGAATATTCATGCGCATTTTATTTGGCCTAACGATCCTCGACGCGGGCGTGCCATTGTCGATGGTGTGCGCTGCGATTGGGCTCGCGTTCGCGTTCATTTTGATCGCGATCGTGAGCCGCTGCTCGTCTGGCAACGAACGGATGCGGCAGATTGCGGCCGCAGTCCAAGAAGGCGCAAAAGCGTATTTGAATCGGCAGGTGATCACCATCAGCGTGATCGCCGCGATCATCTTCGTGCTGCTTTTCATTTTCAAAGATCATCCCACGGCGATTGGTTTTGTAATCGGCGCGTTCT
>DASSFL010000380.1:0-7742 GCA_035694525.1 Candidatus Udaeobacter sp.
CGTTAGCTGCCCCGCGAGGCCAACCCGTTGATTGCCCGCCGTGATTTTTACAGCGAGCGCAAACTTGTCGTGCTGATCGCGACGGAAAGACAAACCGGTTCTTGTTAGTTCAATCGCGCCTTTTAGATCGAAGAAATCAACGCGGCGTTTTTCGTTTCGCCAATGAACTTCACTGCCAGCGTTACCCCAGAGGAGAATCGCTATTCGTTTCTGTTCTGCGCCGCTCGGTGGTTCGAAAACCCTGCCTGTTTCAAAGATCGCGACGCGATCCGCTCCCGCACGAATGTTGTGGTCAAGCACTCCTAACAATCCGGGCAACAAGCTGGGGCGCAGTGCCACGTGATCTTCGCTCAGTGGATTGCGTAACTCGATCGCATTTTCCCCAAAGGCGAATCTTTCCCTGGGAAGCAACTTTGACGTCCGCACTTCAGTAAGGCCACCTGCAACCAGTCGTTGGCGCATTTGTAATTCCAAATCGTGCGCGCGGTCAGCCGCGCTCGAAGACGTGAATCGGCTGCGATCCGTTCCCGAAATTCTTTCGGCGCCGTAAGCTCGCACGACTTCTTCGATTAGATCGACATCGCGCTGCAAGTCGCGCCGGTAGCTCGGAATTTTCCATTTCGTTATCTCGGCCGCGCTGATTTTCTTTAAACCGAATCTAGTTAGAACTTCATCGACCGTTTTCGGTTTGATCGCGATCCCAATAACGCCATCGCATTTCTCGTAGCGCAACGAAACATCGGCTGGGTTCGCCGGCTGCTTGCCGGCGATGTTGATTTCCTTTGCCGGAGTTCCGCCTGCGATCTCTTGAATTAATTCGGTGGCCCGCTGCGATGCTCGGAGCACCGTATCAGAATCAACGCCGCGCTCGAATCGGTAACTGGCGTCGCTCGGTAGATTCAATTCGTGCGCGGTCCGGCGAATACTCGCCGGCAAAAAGTAGGCGGCTTCCAGCAAGACATTCTTGGTTGACCCGGTCACGCCGGTTTCTTCGCCGCCCATTACGCCGCCGATTCCAACCGCGTGCTCTTGATCGGCGACAACACAATTGTCCGGCTTGAGCGAATACGTCTTTCCATCGAGCGCGAGAAATTTCTCGCCATCGCGTGCGAGGCGCACGTTGATACCGCCCTTCAATTTATCGGCGTCGAACGCATGCGTCGGTTGGCCAAGCTCGAGCATGACGAAGTTCGAGATATCGACGATATTGTTGATCGAGCGAACCCCAACACTCTCGATCTTCGCGCGCAACCATTGCGGACTCGGTCCCACCCTCACATTGTCGATCTTGCGCCCGGAGAAAAACGGACATTCGTGCGTTGACGTGATGTTCACGCCGGTCTTGTTGACGGGAATTTTCGATTCGCGCGGCGTTGACTTAGTTTTTTTCCCAGTGAGCGCCGCAATTTCGCGGGCCAGACCAAAATGGCTCAGCAGATCACCGCGGTTTGGCGTGATCTCGACGTCAAGAATCGCGTCAGCTGGGAAAAGATCGGCGATGGGCGCACCAACCTTTGCATCAGGCGACAGAATCAAGAGGCCGGAAGCGTCTTCTCCGAGGCTGAGCTCGATTGGGCTGCAAAGCATTCCTGCGGATTCGACGCCGCGCAGTTTGCTTTCACGAATCTCCAGTCCGTTCGGCAGCTTGGCGCCCGGCAACGCAAGCGGAACTTTATCGCCGACTTTGTAGTTGGTCGCGCCGCAAACGATCTGGCGTTTGGTGCCGCTGCCATCATCAACTTCACAGACGCTAAGACGATCCGCATTGGGATGGCGCGATGACCCAGTAATCTGCGCGACGATCACTCTGTCGACATTTGCGCCACGGGTTTCGATGTTTTCCGTTTCAACGCCGGCGCGAGTGAGCAAATCAGCGATCTCTTCCGGTCTTTCTGGAAGATCGACAAATTCGCGTAACCAATTGACGGAAAATTTCATAGTGTGGCCCCTCTGTCATCTCGAGTGAAGTCGAGACATCTCTCGATATTTGCGTTTCAGGCTAGCAAGAGATTCCTCGACTTCGCTCGGAATGACAAAAAACGCGTTCATGCGAACTGGCGGAGAAACCGCAGATCGTTTTGCGCGAACAGGCGGATGTCAGGAATGTCGAACAGAATCATCGCGAGGCGGTCCATTCCGAGACCGAACGCGTAGCCGCTCCACTTTTCGGGATCGTAAGCTTTGTCACCGCGCGCTTTGTTTACCTGCTCGAAAACCGCGGGATGTACCACGCCCGAGCCGGCGACCTCGATCCAGCGCTCGCCACCCTTGAGCGCTTTCGATTTCACATAAACCTCAAGACTCGGCTCCGTGAACGGGAAGAAGTGCGGACGAAATTGAACCTCTGTTCCCGAACCGAAAAGTTCGCGCATGAAAAACTCGAGAGCGCCTTTCAAGTCGGCAACGCTTACGTTTTCATCAACATAAAGTCCTTCGATCTGGTGAAACTGCGGGCTGTGCGTGGCGTCGAGTTCATCACGACGATAAGCAGCACCGGGAGCAATTACGCGAATCGGCGGTGGCGCGGCTTGCATCGTTCGAATTTGCACGGTGGAAGTGTGCGTTCGTAGCAAACGTCCATCCGGTAAATAAAATGTGTCCTGCTCGTTTCGCGCCGGGTGTTCGGGCGGCGTGTTGAGCGCGTCGAAACAATGCCATTCGTCCTCAATGTCCGGTCCATCCGCGAGAGAGAAACCCATTCGCCGAAAAATTTCGATAGAACGTTCCCACATCTGCGTGAGCGGGTGCAGCGCGCCGATTTCGTGCGGTGTTCCTGGCAGCGAGATGTCGATCTTGGCGAGCGCGCTCGATTCTTTCCCTGAGCAGAATTGTGCGTTACGCATTTCGATCGCGGCGGCGACGGCGTCGCGAACCTCGTTGAGTAGTCTGCCTATGACTGGCTTCTCTGCTTTAGCGAGCGTTTTCATCTGCTCGCCCCAGGCAGATACACTACCGTTTTTGCCGAGATATTTTACGCGCGCCACCTCAAGCGCCTGATCGTCAGGCGCGGCTTCGATTTCGCGCAGGGCATCGTTACGGAGCTGTTCGAGTGGGTGCATGAGACGTTGAAGCATCAAAGAGTTTAAGCGTTGAAGCGTGAAGCGAATCCGCTGCAACACGTCAACGCTTCATCCCTTCAACGGCAAGATCACGCCGCCTTTTTGCTTTTCTTTTCCAGCGCGCTTTTTGCCTGATCGACGATCGATTTGAATGCGATCTCATCGTTGACCGCAAGATCTGCGAGAATTTTTCGGTCGAGGCCGATGCCTGCGGCCTTTAATCCTTCCGCAAAGCGGCTGTAGGTCATTCCATTTGCGCGAGCGGCGGCGTTCAGGCGTTGAATCCAGAGATAGCGAAACGTGCGTTTACGCGTCTTACGGTCGCGATAGGCCCAATATTGGCCTTTCATGATCGCGTCCTTCGCGTAGCGGAAAAGTTTCGAACGACGTCCGCGGTAGCCTTTGGCCTTTTTTAAGATTCGTTTGCGTCGCGCCCGGCTTGCCGGGGCGTTAGTAGCTCTTGGCATGGTTGTTTCCCCAAATCGCTTCGGGGCTCCTCGTTCAGCGAGCTGTTTATTCCATATCGATCTTCGCGACCTCACTCGCCGATGCGGTCCCGTTGAGCGGAACCAGGTGCGCAGATCGTCACGACGCGGCAGCGCCGGGCGACGAACAATAAGTAGCGAGTCGAGATTGACAACTGCTTTCTGCGGGGGCGGACGTTCAAGCGTTGAATTGGTGAGGCGCTACAGGGGATCGATTCCGTCACGCTTTCAACCTTTAACGCTTCAATGTTTTAGTGCTAGATTCCGCCGCCATGCACTGGCTTGGGCGTCATCGTCTCCTGGTCCTCGCTTTCATCTGCTTTTTTTGGACCGGCGTGATTGTGCTCGGTCATTTTTTCCCAGATGTCCCATTTATTTCGGCGCCATGGCGCGGCGAACAAAGCTTTGAAGATTTGCTTCGACGCGAAGGCCGGAAGACGCCTGCACCATCCGATTTTGTTTTTCTCGGGATTGACCAAAGCACATTGCAATTGCCACCGCTGACCGCTGAAGAGATTGCGAACAACCGCGCGTTTCAGCTAATGACGGAAAAGCCGTTCCCGTGGTCACGCGAAGTGTGGGCGCTTTTGCTCGATCGGTTGTTCGGGGCGGGCGCGCGCCTGGTGACGTTCGACATGATCTTTAGTCCGCCCAACGACGGTGATCCGGCCTTTCATGCTGCGCTTGATCGTTACCGTGATAACGTCGTGCTCGGTGCAAATTTCGACATGGCGAATGCAGCTCAAGCCGTCACGCCGAATAATACGCTGATTCCACCGCCGCAATTGCAGGATGATCGCGTCGGGTTTGTAAATTTCTGGGCCGACCCCATCGACGGAAAAATCCGGACGGTGACTTATCGCGTGACTGATCGGCAACTCGCGGATTTACCGCCCGACCCGACTGAAGAAGTTTATCAATCTCTTTCGGCACGCGCACTCGCTAAGATCGGTCACGCGAATGATGTGCCGCAGGATTTTCGCGGCCATATGATTCGTTTCACGTCGCCGGACGCGTTTGCGCCGCGTCCGCTTTACGAAGTTTTCGATCCAAAGTTTTGGCATTCCAATTACGCGGACGGCGCGTTTTTTAAGGATAAGATTGTAATGGTCGGATCATCGGCGCAGGTCGAGCATGACACCGTCGTTACGCCGATGAGCCCAACCACTTTGGGGCCTGCGCTTCATTTGCAGGCAATGGCAGCGGCGATGAATCACGAATTTTTGCGGCCCACTCCGGCGAAAATCGGTCTCGCGCTTGTTGGCGCCGCAGGGCTAGTGGCGTGGTCGCTGGTCGCCTTTTTGCGCCGGCCGTTGCTTTGCCTCGGTACACTCGTTGTGATTACGGGCGCGTATCTTGGAGCAGCACGGTTCTTTTATGACAAAACGGGGCTCCTGCTTCTTACAGTTCCGGTCCTCTCGGCCCTTGTGTTGAGCGGATCATTTTCGCTTGGTTTTGAGTATGCTCTCGAGCGGCTCGAGAAATTGCGTACTCGGCGCACCCTCGAACGTTACGTCTCGAAAAATTTGGTCAGAGAAGTCCTCGAAAATCCGGACAGCTACTACAACTCCCTTCGTGGCGCGCGTCTTCCTGTCACGGTCTTGTTTTCGGATCTGATCGGGTTCACCACGTTGTCCGAGAAGGGCGACCCCGAGACGTTGGTTGTACAACTCAATGAATATCTCAGCCGCATGACGTCTGTTGTTTTCAGCAACGGTGGCACGCTGGATAAATTCATCGGAGACGGAATCATGGCGGTATGGGGAAATGTGCGCAGCTTTGGCATCGCAGAGGACGCGAAAAATTGTGCGCGTGCGGCTCTGGGAATGCGGCGTGAGCTACGAAAGCTCAATCAAAAATGGCGCGAACAGGGTCGGATGGGGTTTGGCATGGGTATTGGAATCAATCATGGTGAAGTAATCGTTGGTAATATTGGTTCGCACGAGCGCATGGATCCCACAGTCATTGGCGACTCGGCGAATCTCGCGTCGCGGATCGAAGGTCTTACGCGAATTTATGGCCTCGATATTCTAGTCGGCGCCACGGTCGCCGAGCTTGTGCGAGACGAAGTTTATCTTCGCTCGGTCGCCCGGGTGCAGGTGAAAGGCAAAACCAAACCGGTGGATGTTTTTACTTTCATTGGCGCGCGAAACGAAGATGTCGACCCAGAATTCCTAAAGTGGCTGGAGACGTACGAGGAGGGATTGGAGAAATTCCGGGCACGCGATTTTACCGAGGCCAAGATTCTGTTTTCGCGGTTCCTGGAATTTTATCCGGACGATCTGCTGGCAAAAATGTACCTCGATCGCGCGCTTGAATACGAACAAACCCCTCCGGATGAAGCGTGGGGGGCGGTAGAGGTGTTTGAAAAGAAATGACAGTCGCTTAGAGATCGTTATCCCGGGCGCAGCCCGTTCGACTCGCTCCGCTCGCTGAGGGTAAACTCCGCAGGGTCAGGGATCCCCGCTGCAAAGCTGTGGTAATTCTACGGGATTCCTCGACTGCGCTCGGAATGACCCGCCGCGTTTGATTCGTATCCGTCAAATCCGCGTAATCCGTGGTTTCCTTTTCCATCGGGGCGGCGTAAAGAATCCGCGTGAAGGAAGCGCCGAAGAGTTTTCATTTCCTTGGGATTTGCGGCACGGCCATGGCCTCAGTGGCAGCAGCGCTGAAGGAGCGCGGATTCAAAGTCACCGGGTCGGACGAAAATGTTTATCCGCCGATGTCGACCTTTCTTCAGGAAAAGGGCATCTCGTCAAAAGAGGGGTATGGCGCGGAAAACATCCCGGCCGACGCGGATGTGGTGGTGATCGGGAACGCAATGAAGCGCGGCAATCCGGAAGTGGAAGCCGTGCTGAACAGGAAGCTCCTTTATCTTTCCTTGCCGGAGGTGTTGAAGAATTATTTTTTGCGCGGCCGTCATAATCTTGTTGTGACCGGAACGCACGGTAAAACAACGACAACGGCGCTGCTCACCTGGATCATGGAAAAAGCCGGATGCAAACCCGGTTACGTCATCGGCGGAATTCCGAAAAATCTTGGCCAGGGCGCGCGGCTGAATGACTCAAAGTATTTCGTAATCGAAGGCGACGAGTATGATTCAGCCTTTTTCGACAAGCGCTCGAAATTTATTCATTACCTGCCGGAGTTGCTGATCATAAACAACATCGAGTTCGACCATGCGGATATCTTCAACAACCTCGATGAAATCAAGCTGAGCTTCCGGCGTTTGCTCAACATCGTTCCCCGGAATGGCATGGTGCTGGTCAACGGCGACGATCCAAATTGCGTCGAAGTGGCAAAAGATTGTCTTGCCCAGATGATTGAGGTGGGGTTCTCGAAGAATTGCGCCCAACGAATCCGCGACGTCACCTGTTCAGCCGAAGGTTCCAGGTTCAAGCTTGGAGATGAGACGTTCGAGATTCCCCTTGTGGGCGAATTCAATGTACACAACGCTGCGATGGCTGCGATGGCAGCGCGGTTTTATGATGTGCCGAAAGCAAAAATCGACAGCGCGTTCAAGAGTTTTGCCGGGATCGCGCGGCGACAGGAAGTCCGCGGGGAAGTGCGAGGCGTGAAAGTGATCGACGATTTTGGTCATCATCCTACCGCGATTGCGCAGACATTGGAAGCATTGCGCCATCGCTTTCGCGGAAATCGCCTCTGGGCTGTCTTCGAACCGCGCTCCAACACAACGCGGCGCGCAGTCTTTCAACAGCAGCTTCCCGATGCGCTAAAGCTGGCCGATGGCGTTTTCATCGCGCAAGTCGCCAAGCTGGAACAGATCCCTCAAGAAGCGCGACTAAACCCTGAAAGAGTTGTTGCTGCGATTGCCAAGGC
This sequence comes from Candidatus Udaeobacter sp., assembly GCA_035694525.1. Classification (GTDB taxonomy): domain Bacteria; phylum Verrucomicrobiota; class Verrucomicrobiia; order Chthoniobacterales; family UBA10450; genus Udaeobacter. The sequence continues at coordinate 7,385 of DASSFL010000380.1, forward strand.
GGGACGTCCTGCGTTTTATGAGCAGAACGCCGATGCGATCGTGGATCGAATCGTGCCGATGCTGCGGCCAAACGATGTTGTCGCGGTTTTCAGTAACGGCGGGTTTGATAATATCCACGAGAAGCTCCTCGCGCGTTTGAGATCGTGATTCGTAATTTGTAATTCGTTAAATCGGGAACGACGAATCACGATTCACGCATCTCGAATCACGGCTTCCGCGCAGCCGCACTCGTATGATCGTGCACAATGCGCCAGCCTTCCGGCAGGCGTTTAAGAATTAGCGTGAATCGGCCGTGCGGCTGGTCGTTTGCACGATTCAGCTTCCATCGGCCGGACGCTACCGCCGAATCAGATGATA
>DASSFL010000381.1:0-1863 GCA_035694525.1 Candidatus Udaeobacter sp.
CTAACTGCAAAAGTAATTCTATCACCATCGTGCGCCACGGCGAGTGCCTGACGCAGTGAGCCGGGGCCACTGTCGTTTGTATTGGTAACGGTGATCGTCGTCGCGTGCACTGGAAGTGCGACTGCATAGAGTAGCAATCCAATCGCAAAACGTGTGGTTCGCCTCATCGAGCCCTTTATATCCCTGTGATCTCAGTGTGGAGAGAAAAATACGCAGAATCCACGTAAGGTATTGTGAATCTCATCTAACGAGACCCAAGATCAGCCACGACTCTGGCAGGCGCATTCTGCTCCATGCCGAGCATTCTGGCTAAGGTTCGCGTTGGAACGCAACGCCATAGAGTCGTTGGCTGCATCGCCTGGTCAGGCTCATCGTGTGAGCGGAGGTAGTGAATGAGATAACGGTTATAGCGCGCGGCGTACTGGCGGGCAATCCCCTGAAGTCGGGCGTCGTCAGAGCCAGTCACCATCTCAGATGTACGCTCGACAAATCACGGTGCGTGACGCGAATGGCGGCAAAGATCGCGTTACAATGCTACCGCTTAATTTGTCTGAACCGTTGCGACGCCACCTTTTGCGCGTGAAGGCGCAGCATGAGCAGGATCTCGAAGACGGATTCGGTACCGTGCATCTGCCATTTGCTTTGGGTCGAAAACTTCCGAACGCGTGGCGCGAATGGGCATGGCAATATGTTTTCCCCTCGTCGCGCATTGCTGTCGATCCGCTCAGCGGCAAAAGACAGCGACATCACATGGCCGAGGGAATCTTGCAAAGCGCCATAAAAAAAGCAGTGGACGCGTCTGGAATCGTGAAAAGGGCGAACTGCCACAGTCTGCGGCATTCCTTTGCAACACATTTACTGACTAAAGGCTACGACATTCGAACCGTGCAGGAACTCCTTGGTCACAAAGACGTGAGCACAACCATGATTTACACGCAGTGCTCAACAAGCCGGGCATCGGCGTGAAGAGCCCGTTGGATTAACCAGGTGGATCTGACACGGCCCGGTGCCTCTACAAGTTGGATCAAGCTAGACCCGCACTGGCACGCTGGCGGTGCGTTCGAGTTTTCCCCAGCTGACCCAGGCGCCTTTGATCGCGCGCAGGATCGCTTTCCAGATGCAGTAACTCAGCATTGGCCGGTAAATCAGACGCATCGGTAAGATGCGCCAGGCGCGCAGGATTGGTTCGCGTTCCAGGATGCACGCGAGCGTGGCGAGAAGCACATCCATCGCTAAAAACGTGATGACGAACGGCAGCACAGCGTTCCACGCGCCAAATGGCAGCGACGCCAGCAGGAACAAATCTACCATCGGTGTAATGGCTACGAGGATGATTTGGAAAAACCAAATGCTCGGCAAACTAAACCAGCCCAATGCGCGATAGTTCCAGTTGAACACCATGTCGCGATGTTTCCAGAGACATTGCAGGGTGCCATAAGCCCAGCGAAACCGTTGCTTCGCGAGTGTGCGCACGCTTTCCGGCGCTTCGGTCCATGCGATCGCGTCCGGAACATAAACGATGCGCCGCCGATGTCTGTGCAACGCGAGAGTGAAATCGGTGTCCTCGGCAAGCGTTTGCAGGCTCAGGCCGCCGGCTTCATCGATCGCATCCTTGCGAACGGCGCTGATCGCGCCCGGCACGACGGTGATGCAGTTCCAACGGTTGTAAGCGCGCCGATCCAGATTAAAACCGCAGGTGTATTCCAGCGCCTGACAACGCGCGATGAACGTGCGCAAATTCCCGACTTTCGCGTGGCCTGACACCGCGCCGATGCGGGTATCGGCGAATGGCTCAACCAGACGCGGGAGCGTATCGCGCTGACATTGTGTGTCGGCGTCGATGAAAACAATGATGCTGTGACG
>DASSFL010000382.1:0-1033 GCA_035694525.1 Candidatus Udaeobacter sp.
CGTGTCTACGTTGAGGGAAATGATGTAATGTTTGAGGGTCGTGCCGCCATCGGGTGTCGTCAGCGCGCCCAGAAAGAGCGCCCGTGAAGCAAGATCGACAACAGGAGTGCTGATGATCCCGGCAGAACCAACCTCAGTGCAGAAGATATCGTTTGCCGGCACCGGAGCGCCCACATTTCGCTGCCAGATAATGGTGCCATTAACAGCGTCGAGTGCGTAAACGTTATTCGAATTGGTTGCAATAATGATCGTCGGCCTGCCTCCAGGTCCGTTGTCAAGGTAAAGTGGCTGCGTTAAAATTACGTTGCCTGCGAGCGTACCGTTGAAGTTTAAGTCGCGCGTCAGGTTCGCCGCAGCCGATTGCGTGAAGGCCGAATCGATGTAAAGCCCATCACGCGAACTATGGTTGTGATACTGGGTGACGTTGACCTGCGCGTTTGTCGAAACAATTGCGCTCCACAAACCGGCAACGACAAGCGAAGAAATGGAAAATACCGTTTTCAAAGGTCCGTAGTCGATATCACTGCGCCCTCTTTAACTTGCAAAGGGCATGAACCACCTGTGTAGCCACCAGCAAGGCAGCAAATCCAGTGCCAAAAAAAAGAACTATTCAAGAAACGTTATAACCGGTTATCTTTTGGCACCTTAGCATGACTGTGCAATTCAGGAAGCCGTTGTTTCCCATTACAAAAATCGTAAACTATTCCGACGTCACCGTGAGCTTTTGTCATTCTTGGCGGTCGGACACCGATTCCCGCGTCAACGACTGGCGCCCTTCCCCAAGCGGTCACTGAGGCCAGCCGTCCGATCGCCTCACCATATCTCTCCGAGAACAGCAACGCGAAGTTCCCAAAAATGTTACGCAGCCGGCTGCGAATCGAGGATGAGGGACAAGTTTGTCGTTAAGAGTGGGCTCCGAAATCTCAGAAATTCACAGTAACTTGATTAGAGCAGTCACCGGTGCCCGCCTCGCATACTTTGTAGATATAGGTGGCATGACCGCGGCCATTGGGGTGATCAGTGTAGAAACCAT
>DASSFL010000383.1:0-11311 GCA_035694525.1 Candidatus Udaeobacter sp.
GAAAGATTAAGAAGCGGCGTCCATAAACGCTTATCTCCGCCAGAAAAGGCAGGTCGCGGAAGCCGAAGCAACGAGCGACGTTCTTACCGAGCAGGACGATGCGCTCGACGCGCCAGTCCAATAGGACGTCGGCGGCTTTGACGTTGCCTTTTGCGTGGTCGAACGCGTCGCCTTTGCCGCGCTTTCCGTTGTAGTGCGTGTTCAGATGCCTCCGGCGACACGCGATCAGCTCGTCGTAATTCAATCCGGCAAGCCTCGCGATCTTCTGCCCGTTCGGGCCGGCGAGTGGTTTGCGCGGGTCGCCGCGTCGCGACGGCGCTTGGCCGACCAGCCCTATCTTGTGCGTCTCGATCTTTTTCTTTTTCATGATGCGGGTCAGGTCACAATAGACCGCTGCCGGACTTCTACGAGGCGATCTGTTGTGCTGCGGCCGGAGAAGCGCATCCCGTATTTCACCTCTCCCCGGCAAGACCTGTGCTAGATTTTCGTGTCTCCTGACGCGCGACAAAAGCCTCCAAGCTGGAAACGCCGCGCGGGAGGGAAACACGTCCTTCCAACCTTGTTCTACGGAAACGGCGGAACGAAGTTTCGAAACACAGCTGAGCAGCACCCAATGAAACGCATCCCCCTGTTGGCCGAAACGTCGGAAAGATTTTTTCTCGCCTCTTCGATTTCATTCTCGCTCTTTCTGATACTTGAGCTGTAAAAGCGCCCACTTTCGAGGAGCCTGCTGCGCACACCAATATTTCCAGGCAAACAACCATCGTCTCGGTAGCCCTGATGTCGCTGTCCCCGAAAGCTCGTGAAGCAAGGCCTCAAGTCTCCTCATGCGGCGCATCGCGCTTCGGGCGAGCATGCGCAGAAGTAAGTGGTGAGGAGAATCTAGTGCAAAACGACCGGCCAACAGACGATAGATCAAAGCTCTTTCGCGCTGTACGCTGGCTGCGTGACGCACTCGCCGCCGAAGTCGACGCAGTGTCGCCCGCAGCTGTTCTTGATGTAAGCGTTTCTGTTCGGCGAGATCGCTCCGCCGCGTATCTACTGAAAAAGCCGTGAACATTCGCTCCTCCTTAACTTCGCAAAACCGTATGAACTTCCGTTCCATTAAATCCATTTCGGCGGCAACGTTAGTTAAACTGCTCCGGCAAAGTGTAAAAAAAACATTAACGTGAGCTGGGGAGCGGAGCTATGCGCTACCGGGAGAAGAGTAGATCGACAGCAGCGCAAATATCGGAAGCACGGTTGGAAGCGCACGGAATCACCGAAGTTGCCGGTCGTCGCTTGGGGCCGGAAGACAACCTGCCTTCTAACGCAAAATGGGGCCCGACCAACTATTCCGTCTGGTTGGGACTGTAGGACGAGTTGGTCCCACTCACAGCTTCGCCCTACCCCAGCACCGCGCCCGTAGATCAATGAAGCCAACGGCCCCATTGCGAAGCAACTTCAGTGAGCTTGCCACCGACCCCGCCCGTGGCTTATGTCTGTCTCGTTAGATGGTAAACAGTTCAACTATTTCATAACACCGATATGGCTATTTCATTCAAGCCGGACGGCTACTCCACCGTTTCACCATACCTGATTGTCGCGGGCGCCCAGCAGGTCATCGACTTCCTTAAGAAGGCATTCGAGGCTCGTGAACTGCGGCGCTATGACATGCCTGACGGTTCGATCATGCACGCCGAAGTGCGGATTGGGGACACAGTCGTGATGATCGGCGACGCTGGAGAGAATTGGCCTCCGGTTCCGGCACACCTGCATGTCTACGTGGACAATGTGGACACGACTTACCACCGAGCCCTCGAGGCCGGTGGAGTCTCGGTGCAGTCCCCTGAGCGTAAAGGGGAGGACCCGGATCGCCGGGGCGGCGTCAAGGATCCTGCTGGCAACACGTGGTGGATTGCAACGCAAGTAGTGTGATGGTCGATGTACGTCCCTTGGCTGGCATTTGCGCCCAGATCATCGGGCACTTCTCTGTCCGCGTTGCGACACCGTGGCAGCCAAAAAGAAGCGGCAAGACGTAATCGCGCGGGGAGCTGCTAGAGCCGCTTCGAAATTGGAAATGGATTCCAGATGACGTCAGTGCGAGTTGAACGAGCTACATCTAACCAGTCGCTGGAGCCAACCGCTGGCCACTCCGAAGTCCACCTTTGATTTCATGAAACAGCTTCCCGTGTTTGCCACGCTCGCCCCAGCCAGCGGTGGCTCAGCTCCGTCTCGTTAGGCGTCCAGTATGCAGCTCGTGCGCCCCGGCCCCGAACACCTTGCGAGCTACGTCGCTGCCCTTGAGCGTGGGTGGTCTGCCGACAACGAGCGCGGTGTCGAGGCCGCACGCGAAGAGCTCTCCCGCATTCAGGCCGATGCAGCGGCGTTTCTCGCCAGCATGGAAGACCGCGAAGCTAAGGGTCCGCCCTTCACTCTCCCAGACGGTTCGACGGCCAAGCGCGTCCCGGGCTTCAAGCGCTGGCTCTGGGACGGCGAGTTCTGCGGAAGCATCGGGTTGCGCTGGCAGCCAGGTACTACGGCGCTGCCGCCCCATTGTCTGGGGCATATCGGCTATGCGGTCGTGCCGTGGAAGCAGCGCCTGGGGTATGCAAAGTCAGCGCTACGCCTCATACTTCCGGAAGCCAAGGCAGTCGGCCTTCCGTACGTGGAGATCACCACTGATCCGGACAACATCGCGTCACAGCGCGTCATCGAAGCGAATGGAGGCATCTTGGTCGAGCACTTCATCAAGCCGAAGCAGTTCGGCTGCAAGCCTGGCCTGCGCTTTCGCATCACGTTCACATGACGGCACCTAACCCCTCCATTCCACGCCTGGGAGGTGGCACGCCAGTCGCCTAACCAATCGCTGGAGCGAACCGCCGCACGGCGTACAGCCTCACTTTTGATGACTACACCACGTTCATTCCGAGCTACACTCCCTGTCGCCAGCGGTGGCTGATCTCTTTCTCGTTAGATGCCATGCCCAGCGATCTCAGATCTGCCTTGATGAAGTTGCGTTACGTCTTCCCGTTCTTTGCGGCGGCGCTTCTCTTGCTCACAGTATCGGCTGCTGATTCAAAGATCCGCCCCAACATTATCTTCATCCTGATTGACGATTTGCGCTGGGACGAAGTGGATTATTCCTTTGTCAAAATCCCGAACATCCAGCGCATCGCGCGCGAAGGCGTCCGCTTTCAAAACGCGTTTGTTACGACGCCTCTTTGCTCGCCTAGCCGGGCAAGTTATCTCACTGGTCAGTATACGCACAAACACGGCGTCACCGACAACACGCACCACAGCCCGCGCAGTTACGAACTCGTCACTTTTCCTCGCCTACTGCACGATGCCGGCTACGAGACAGCATTTCTCGGCAAATGGCACATGGGCGTCGACGACAATCCGCGACCGGGAATTGACTATTGGGTGAGCGTCAAGGGCCAGGGCAGGTACCTGGACCCGGAGTTTAATGTGAACGGCAGACGTGAAATCAAACACGGATACTTCACCGACATTTTAAACGACTACGCGCTGGATTTCCTGAAACAGAAGCACACGAAACCGTTTTTCCTTTATATCTCGCATAAAGCCGTGCATCCCGATTTAATTCAGTACGCAGACGGCAGCGTGTCCGATGTAAATGGGGGCAAGTTCATTCCGGCTGAGCGCCACAAGACTCTTTACGCTGACGCCAAGCTTCCGCGCCGGCCCAATTACGCAAAACCACCCAAAGACAAACCTGCTTTGTTGCGCCAAATCGGCGATCTACCGCCGCTCGGTCCGAAGACGATCACGGACGACGAAACGATTCGTAATCGACTGCGGATGCTCTCTTCCGTGGAGGATGGTGTCGCCGACATTTTCAAAACCCTCGAAAACCAAAAACAATTGGACAACACGCTCATCGTTTTCACCAGCGACGAAGGCTACTTCTACGGGGAACACGGTCTGAGCAGGGAGCGACGGCTTGCTTACGAGGAATCCATTCGCGTTCCCTTGTTCATGCGCTGGCCGAATCTGATCAGGGCCGGCAGTTCGGTTGATCACTTTGCATTGAACATTGATATAGCGCCGACGCTGCTCGAAATCGCCGGCGCATCTGCACCGAAAGAGATTCAAGGACGCTCACTCGCTCCGCTGCTGCGCGGTGAGCAGACTCCATGGCGCGATTCGTTCCTAATCGAATATTTCTCGGACAAAGTTTTTCCGCGTGCGTACAAGATGGGCTACCAGGCTGTTCGCGACGAGCGATGGAAGTACATTCATTACATTGACCTCAATGGCATGGATGAGCTTTACGATTTGAAAGCCGACCCATACGAAATGAATAACCTCGCTGCGGGTTCGCGGGCGGGCGAAACAGAGGCAGAGATGCAGGCGAAGTTGCAGCAGCTCCTCGATTCGTCTAAATGAATGCGCGTCAATGAAATCGGCGTGTGCAGCAACAGACGTCACGCTTGCCGCCGCCAGCGGTGGCTCAGCTCCGTCTCGTTAGGCCGAAAGCGGAAATGCCATGAAACGGACATGGACGATCATCGGTGTAAGTGATGTGCCGCGGAGCTTCAAATGGTACCAGTCGCTCTTCGGCCAGCCCGAGACACAACCGGGCCACGCCTACTTTGGTCAGATCCTCGATTCGGATGGAACCGTCTTGCTCTGCGTCCACCAGTGGGGCGCGCACGAGCATCCGTCGTTGATGAGCCCGGACCGGGCGACACCTGGAAACGGGCTCCTCTTGTTCTTCCGCGTCGATGATTTCGATATGGCACTGAAAAGAGCACGCGCTCTCGCCGCCCGGCTCGAAGAGGAGCCCCACGTGAACCCGAATACTCGAACAGAGGAGTTCTCGCTGCGGGACCCGGACGGATACTACGTCACGATTAGTTCGCTCACTTCGCTCGAGGGAGGGGCCCGCTAGGCGGCGGCTTAACATGCCAGGCAAGAAGATAGATTTTGACACGGTTCGAGAGATCGCGCTAACGCTGCCGGAGGTCGAAGAAAGCACCATTCATGGCGCTCACTCAATGAAGGTTCGCGGAAAGCTTTTGACGTGCCCAGCTCGTCACTCTTCAGCCGGGCTGAACACGCCGATGGTTCGAATCGATTTTGACCGACGCGCACAACTGATAAGGGCAGAGCCGGACGTTTACTACTTAACGAATCATTACGTGAACCATCCATCCGTTGTCGTGCGACTATCGCGTTTCGACCGTACCGCCTTAAGAGATCTGCTGGATTGTGCCTGGCGCTTCGTAAGCTCGGGGACGAAGGCCAGCGAGCTGCTCGGCTAGTTCGCCGTCATGGTTATCAACTCCATAAGCTAGGGGCCTGACCACGCGTTCGATATGATATGGGCGTGGATTTGATGGTTCTTCAGCAGCTGGCCGTCTCTTTCGGCCTCGGATTGCTGCTTGGGCTCCAGCGAGAACGCGCCGAGTCATCGATTGGCGGCATCCGCACCTTTCCGTTGATCGCGATTTTCGGAACGGTTTGCGCACTGCTTGGAAAGACTTTCGGCGGCTGGATTGTCGCGGCCGGTCTCCTAGCGCTCGTCGCTATCGTGGTCTACTCGAATTTCGCCAAGATCAAATCGGGCGACATCGATCCGGGGATGACGACCGAGGTTGCAGCTCTTCTGCTCTATGGACTGGGCGCTTACGTCGTCATTGGCAGTATGGTTGTGACAGTTGTGGTCGGTGGAGCAATGGCCGTGCTCTTGCAGTTCAAAAAGCCGTTGCACGCCTTAGCCGGCGCGATCGGCGAACGCGACATGCGAGCGATCATGCAGTTCGTTCTGCTATCACTCGTGATATTGCCGGTGCTGCCGCACCAGGATTTCGGGCCATACCGCGTTTGGAATCCATTCCAAATATGGCTCATGGTTGTGCTCATCGTTGGCATCAGCCTCACTGGCTACATTGCTTACAAGTGCCTTGGCGCCCGAAGGGGTACTTTATTGGCCGGCGTTCTCGGCGGCCTTATTTCCAGCACGGCGACGACGGTGAGCTATGCGCGCCGCACGGTTGAGAACATCAAGCTCGTGAATTTGGCTGCCGCTGTCATCGTGATTGCATCATGCGTTTCGATTGGACGCGTCCTGGTCGAAATGGCGGCCGTAGCTCCGGTCGCTTTCGCTTCAATGGCGCCGCCTGTTGCTGCTATCCTGGCTGTCTCCATCATCACCGCGGCCGCGATGTTTCTATGGCAGCCGTCGGGCGATGCGCAGATGCCCGAGCAAAAAAATCCAGCCGAATTAAAACCGGCGTTTATTTTTGCCGCGATTTACGCCGTCGTCCTCCTCGCGGTCGCCGTCGCCAAGGAGCATTTCGGCTCTGCCGGTTTTTACTCGGTAGCCATTGTTTCCGGACTAACCGACATGGACGCGATTACGCTTTCGTCGGCTCGTTTGGTTGAAAGTGGTGGTACCGATCCCTCCACAGGCTGGCACGCGATCCTGATCGCGGCGATGTCGAACTTAGTGTTCAAGTTCGGGACTGTCAGCTTGCTTGGCCACCGCTTATTGACCCTGCGCGTGGGCGCGGTCTTCGGCGTGATCCTTATTTGTGGCGCCGCGGTCCTGTGGTTTTGGCCTGCTTGAACCGCGGTTTAGTGATTGCTTCGACTCAGGGCCTTGAATGTCGTAGCATTCTCGCGTTCAATGTCGAGGTAGGCTTTGTGGAAAGCAGTGAAAGCATCGCGGAAACCAACAAGCTAGCCACGCGCAAGGTGTCGCCCCGTCAATCCGGGAGTCTTCCGCGCAAGATAGTGAGCGAATACGGTGGCAGATCGTAGAGTGAAGAGGCTCTTCGCGTAAAACGCGCAGGCGAAAGGCTGCGGCTCGGATATCCGTTTGGTCCATTGTCGTGCCACACGTACTGCTCGCGGGAGAACTGGATAACATCCACGTCGCCGGCAAAGCTCACTTGTCGCTGTGTGCCGGGAAGCTTGAACCGCACGGCAAGTCGCGCTGCGCGGTTGGGGTCCTTGTTAATCGCCAGCAAAGCCCATTGTTTGTCTGGTCGTCGTACCGCATATGCGGTGATGACCCGCGGTGAGGTCTGCTTCTGTCCGCTTATAGTCACGGGGAAGATCTCGTGTGGCTCATTTGTCGGCTGCATCCATTCTTTTGTGATGAGTTGGGCTGCATGAAAAGCGGATAGCCGATTCACTTGGTCGGTGTTTGGGTTGAGTTGAAGCATCATCAGATTGCCCCAGGAACATTTGAGCTCGTTCTGGAGATCGTTTGGCTCGTATCCGTACAGGTAGGGCTTGGAGCCCCCGAGGGTCAGAAATGTTCCCACTGTGTCCGCGTCGAAAAGCGCGCCTTCGATGTCTACCTCGTGGCGTCCTGCAAAAACGGAATAGCCGTATTCGGTCATCAGCCATGGAATTCGCGTGGTAACTCCATCTGCTCGCAAGCTGGTTATCATTTCACCCAGGCGCTTCGGCGTTTCCAACAACTGCGGCGCCGCATCGGCGCAGATGTTGTCGAACGGATAAAACTCGAACGAGAAAAAATCGAAGGGTACTGCCGCGCTTCGAACGTATTTAAGAAATCGATTCATCCACGAGCGGTTGCCCGCCACGTCGGGCCATGTGAGAAGTTGGTCGTCGAAATTTTGCAGGCTCGGTCCTCCGAGTCGCAAACGCGGATTCAGCGCGATGAGGCGGCGAGCGACGCCCGCATAAAGCGCAGCATAATCTTCCGGTGATGCCCACTGTCCATCGGGTTCCTCGCCCAGTTCAATTCCTTCCAAATCATAATTTCGCCGCAGGAGATATTTGATCTCAGCCGTTGCGTTTTCCGGCGTGTCGTACAAAACACCGACTGGAACAAGGACGGGCGAGCCGTTCGTAAGCGCGCTACGCAAGATGAAATCAAGTCCCGGTTGCTCGATTTTGTAATCAATGTCCTCAGCTCGATGCCACGGGTCAGTTGATGACGCATAGATCACTGACTGCTGATGACGATCAGCCGCATGACGGACGTAATCGCTAAACCGATTGTGACTATCGACACTCCCGAGCGCAATCTCGCGAATCGCGAATCCGAGCCGGTCACGAATGTCATTTGAGGTTTGCGCGCTTGTTCGCGAACTCCGGCTCATTGCGACGCGCACGAAGCGAACCGGAAGAGGTTTTTCGCAGAGCCGAACAGATTCGTCGCCACCCGATCCGCGGTTCACCGCTCCGTTTGGAAAAGGGCGCCACGCATCTTTCCGATCGGCGTGCAAATGCATCGGATCTTCTCCACTCCAGTACTCTACTCTGTATTGCATGGCATACGGCGCGCCCCAATGAATTCGAATGAAATTGACTGGTTTAGTCGCGTCTAGATCGATCACCACCCATTGCGGATGCGCGTCACTGGGCTCACCGGTGAAGTGGGAATCGAGATATGGATTACTTTTCCAAAACGATTCTTCGTCGCCGTCAGCCATGCGTGAGTAACCATCATCGTTCGCCTGGTCGATCGTGTTTCCGCGTCGCGCCAGACGATAGCCATAAGAAAGATTAATCGGCTCGGCGAGTGAATCGTCCGAGATCCAGTATCCACACTGATGGACTGGATCGCTCCATGTGCCTTGCGGGTTCCAGTGCCAAACCTCACCGGCAAGTTCGGTTCGCAGTCGATATGTCAGTGGCCCGAATCCGGCTGATCGCATCTCGGCGATGTTCTTGTCGGTAAACATCTTCGCGCATTCGCCTTGCTCGTGACCGTCAACGCCCGCGCCTAATGCTTGAGTTGGCACACACTGGTTTACTGGACGATCGGCAAGGACGAGGGCAGAGACGGCAAAAGGCTTCTCATCGACAGGTGCCTCTGTTTGTGATCCCAATTGGACAAGACCTACGGCTAAAGAAAAAAGCGATGCGAGGACGCATCGCACTCTCAAAGCATTGCGTGCGAAATTCATCGAGTCATCAATTCTCGTTTCGCGACAGTTTTAGGAGTGCGCACACGTCCTGGCGTCGCTTTGTTTGCTACCGCTGGGGTTTCTCCAATTGCTTCCTGACCTGGTCCTTCTCGTGACGAACGTCCTTTAGGTGACTCTGGAATACCGGCAGTTGCGATGCTTGCGGATTTGGGCGGTGAAGCTGCGTTTTATTGTTTTTACCGCCCCAGTACGTAGGTCCCGGTTGCTTCGCCTCGCCAATCCGGAGAAGCAAGTTGTCTTCCTGTCTCTGAAGCTCTTCGTACCGGCTTTGGAGCGTACGAAGCTCGTTCTGTCGACTTGCTTGTTGTGCCCGAGATTGATTTTCCTTTTGCAATGCCTCTGCTTTCTGTCGCGATGTTTCTTCCTCCTGTTTTCGAACTTGCTCGAGTCCTGCACTTTGCTGCACTGAGTAATCGCCAGCTTTCTGGGGATCGTAACCAAAGCGCTCCTGAACGTTTTTGGGAAGTTCGGTGAAATAGACTTTGGAGATGCCAGCCTTACTGGTTAGCACGATGCCGTCAGGTTCGACCCGGCTCACGGTGGCGTTCTTGTATTCTTTTCCAGCAAGTGTTTTAAAATCGTCGGCTAAGGCGACTGATACGAACGGCAGAATCAAAAAAGTGAGAAGTTTTATCTGCATCCGTTGCTTCGATCATCGGGATTCTGCTCTCAAGTGTGGTTCTCCAGTCAAGGAAAATTGCCAGATTCATGCGCACAATCGATTGAACGGCTGCAGTGCCAAGCGTGTCTCCTGCAAAACCTCAGCATGATGGCAGCCGGCACAGCTGTCTCTACAGTTCTTGTCTTCGAACCGGACCCTGTACTGGACACTCCATTTTTTGCTGAGAACTTTCGAACTCGGATGCGCACCTTTTTTGCAGTGATCGTTGTAGTAGTTGCATCGAGTTTGGCGCTAATCGGATGCCGTCGCAGCGTAGCTGTCGCGCAAGTCGATCCGAACGGACCAGTCGAGGTAGTGATTCCTGAGCAGGGCGCTTATACCGGTGCGTTCATGGATTTTGGCGACGAGGAGGATGACGTTACGCTTGAGACAATCGAGGATTTTGAGCAGATGGTGGGCAAACACCAGGCCATCATCGCGTCTTCTAGTTACTGGGGAGAACAAAATTTTCCCGTAGGCAATCTCAATGTCATCTGGCGGCACGGCTCGATGCCGCTTGTGTTTTGGTCGCCGTGGGACAAGCCGTATGAGGAGGATCATAGGCCGGACAAGTTTAGTTTGACCGAGATTCTTGCCGGCAGGTGGGATGGGTACATCGACATGTGGGCCGATGCTGCGCGGAGTTTTGGTCATCCAATGATTGTCGTGTTCGGCGTCGAAATGAATGGCACCTGGTTCCCGTGGTCGGGCGCGTACTACGGCGGCGCGGAATGGGATAAAGATCTGAACAATTGGAAAGGCCCGGAGACATTTCGCAAGGCATTTCGCCATGTCGTGGATCGGGTCCGGGCTCGGGGCGCTTCAAATATCAAATGGATGTTTCACACGAACAACTATCCCTATCCGTACGAAACCTGGAATTGCGCACCAGCTTATTACCCCGGATCCGATTATGTCGATTGGCTCGGGCTGAGCGTTTACGGACAGCAATATAAGGACGAGCCAAACCCGGATATTCCTTCGTTGGTAACCTGGCCCTACGAGGAAATCTCCAGACTCGATCCGCACAAACCGATCATGATTGCCGAATGGGCGACCGGCGAATTTCCGCACTCGGCTGAGGGTGGTGGCGTTGGCAAACCGGAATGGATCAGGCAGGGACTCAAGCTGTTTCGCACACGTTATCCTCGCATCAAGGCAGCGGTTTACTGGCACGAGCGGTGGCAAAACGCCGATGGTTCTTACAGCAATCTCCGAGTCAATTCTTCTGTCGAGGCGCTCAGAGCGTATCGCGAAGGCGTAGCGAACCCTGATTGGCTGGGCGATTTGATTCTCCGAACGCTGCCGAAAAAGTGATTTGTTATGTCGAGGGAAGTCGAGACGTCACTCAGCAATGCGATTAACGAGAAAAATTTCGATCGCATAGACAAATTCATTGGTTGGCGGCGTCTAGGAAATAAAGACCGTGAAAAGGTCATGGACAACATTGCCAGCCATGAGAATTGGAAGAGTTGCTTTTCAGAAATCAGTCCCGGCTTGCTACTTTTTGCCCGGCAATGGACGCGATCAGCAGCTGATGCCGAAGACATTGTCCAGGAAGCTTTCGTCAAGTTTTGGCGGCGAAACCACCAGATCAACAACCGCGCGCTGCTTTACGCCACGGTGCGTTCGATCGCTCTCGATTTTATCCGTCGCGACAAACGCCGTGCCCGACGCGAAGCCACTGTTTTTGCCGGGTCCGATCCAACCGTCGAGCCGCAGTTTGAATGGG
>DASSFL010000384.1:0-6426 GCA_035694525.1 Candidatus Udaeobacter sp.
AATCCGGGCGACGATTACTTTTCGGATGGACTGTCTGAAGAACTGATTGCAGCCCTGGCTCAAGTGAAAGGACTGAAGGTCATCGGCCGGAGCTCGTCGTTCCGTTTTAAAAACCAGAAAGAAGACAGCAAGACTATCGGGGAGAAACTCGGTGTCAGTACGCTACTTGAAGGCACGGTGCGAAGAGATAGCGACCGGGTGCGAATCGTTGCGGAGCTAGTCAATGCTGTGGATGGAAGCGAGCTCTGGTCAGGGACCTTTGATCGTGAACTTAAGGATATCTTCGCTGTTCAAGCCGAAATTGCAAAGGCCGTTGCGACATCACTGGAGCTGAGATTGCTCGGCACAGAGGATGACTCAGCGAGAAACGTTGCGACCAAAAGTGTAGACGCACACAATGCCTACCTCCAAGGTCAGTTTTACTTCCAGCGTCGAAACCTTGAAGGCTATCTCAAGGCGGTCGGTTTCTTCGATCAAGCAATCCGGCTCGATCCTGGCTATGCGCTGGCTTATGCCGAGCGCTCGGAAGCGTGGACTTGGATTGGCGATCTAAGCGGCGAAAAGCAAAAAGAAGCATGGTCAAAAGCGATCAGTGATGGCGAGAGGGCTGTCGCCATCCAGCCAAACCTTGCGGAGGCACATGCCGCGCTCGGCTGGGCTAGATTTTTTGGCGAATGGCGATTCGACCAGGGATTAGCTGAACTCCGTCGTGCACAGCAACTCGCGCCGTGGAACCCGAGTATGAATGATAAACTGGCGCCAGTGGTTGTGTATCTTGGTCAATTCGAGGAAGCAGAGAAACTGGCGCGACAAGCGATTGAGCATGACCCGCTTGCCTATCAAGCCAGGCAAAGCCTGGCTCGCCTCCTTTTTGTCCAGGGAAAGCTTAATGACGCTGAAGCTGCAGCGCAGAAGGCGGCGGAGCTGCAGCCAACGGCGGCCGGAGGCCGACGATGGCAGGTATTTGTGGCGATCCAGCGTGGCGATGGCGAGGCGGCCCTGCGCGAAGCTGAACTTGAACCTAACGAACGTTACCAACGTTTTGAACTGGCACTTGCGCACTATGCTCGCGGGGACCGCCCAGCAGCAGACGAATCTCTCGCTGAGCTGATCGCCAGGGACCGGGACGTTTTGGCGTACCAGATCGCCGAGGTCTATGCCTGGCGAGGCGAAAACGACAAGGCTTTCGAGTGGTTACAAGTTTCCCTGGACAATCATGACACCGGCTTGCTGAGCCTCATGATCGATCCGTTAGTCCAAGGCTTGCGTCACGACAGTCGTTACAACAGCGTGCTTGCGAAAGTTGGGTTGCCGCTGCGGTTATGAGTGGAATTGGTCGAACCGAGAGCGATGCGCCGGATGCCCGATCCCAGCGCCTGGAGTCCATCATGTACCGCATAAGCCTGAGGATTGGCCACCTCTGTCCGTGCGGCATCCAACTCCGGCGAATCTCCGCTGGCCCCTGAGTCTAAGAAGCTGCAGCGATTCGCGAGCAAAGTATCAAGGAAGACGAACTAGTTTTTGTTTGGACCATTCGCCAGCTCGTTACTTTGCAGCTGTTTCTGGCGGCAAACATTTGACGGTGACACAAGACCAAAGTATGACGAAGTTCTCCCATGGACCGGCCACCATGATGCTCTCAACCAGGCAAACGAAAAAACCTGAAGAGCTATGCTCGCACTAATCAATCCTGAAGCGCTCCCTGCCCTGCGGATAGCGGGAACGTTTTTCCTCCTAATCAATATTCTTGCGTTCATTTACATCTTCCGGAATCGCCACCGGTTTTTTGGCCAAGATCCAAATGTGACCGATGACATTCCGGCTGTCCGCAAATTGAGAGTCGAGGTCGTTCTAATTCCCTGGTCCGTTCTAACTACGCTCCTTGTTATTTTGCTAATCTACCTTTGGAGTAATTAGCAGGTAAGAATCATTCGTCACTACGAGTCGAAGAAATGAGACGGGATTTTGTCCTCGTGCCTATCATCCTTTTGCGTTCAGCAACTGTGATGACATCCGGATCGATTTGGCGATGGCTTTGCGTTGCTCCTTGGTGATACCTTTCGATGTCGATTTTATCGCATGGTATAGGAGTCGTCTACTTGGTTAGATTCAGCCAGTTTGACTGAATGGGATTATTCGACGCGGTGGAATGGGCCATGAAGAATAAAGCCGACACCAGCAAAAGCGCGGTTTTTAGCCGTGCAATTGCGCGCGGCCACACCTGCGCGCGTCGTGCAAATGCAATGGCGGCGACCCGGGCGTTGATGTAAGTTTAAATAGTATTTAACGAACAATCAGCAACAAACGCGTATGAAGGCGAGTGAGTCCCTTCAGAACGATCAATCGACTGCGAGTGAACACGCGCTTCGCCGTGCGGTCGATACGACGCCAGCTTTCATTCATACCGCCCGGCCCGACGGCTATTTGGACTACTTCAATCGCGGCTGGTTGGACTTCTTCGGCAAGTCCTTAGAGGATGTGTGTGGTTGGCGCTGGACCGAATCGGTTCATCCGGAAGATGTCGCTGGAATAGTTCAAAAATGGCACGCCGCTTTGGCGAGTGGGGAGCCATTCGAAGCTGAAGCGCGCGTTCGGCGCGCGGACGGGACATATCGGGCGCTTTTGCACCGGAAGGTACCACTCCACGACGAACAGGGGAACATAGTGAAGTGGTTTGGATCGAGTATCGACATCGAGGACCGCAAGTGCGCTGAAGAACAGCTTCGGCGAAATGCCCAGGAGCTGCAAAGAAACGAATTCTATCTCTCCGAAGGTCAGCGCCTTTCCCACGCAGGAAGCTGGGCCTTTGATTCTGCCGGGTTCGACTACTGGTCTCCTGAATTATTTCGGATTTACGGCCTCGAGCCAACTAGCACAGCGCCTACTATTCAGGAATACCTGAATTGTATCCACCCAGAGGATCGCGAATTTATGGCAAACCTGGTCAAGCGAGTCCTGGTGGAAGCGTCGGGCTTCGATACTACCAAGCGAATCGTGCGACCCGACGGTGAAGTTCGGTATGTTCGCTGCGTCGGCGCTCCAGTTGTCGAAAACCAAACGCTGAAAAAGTACATCGGCACCGCCGTAGACGTTACTGAGCAGGAAATTGCGACGCAGGAGCTCCGTCGCCGCGAGGCGTATCGCGAACAGGCAGAGGCGCTCAGTCACACCGGCAGCTTTGGCTGGAATTTGGCGACGGGAGAATTGGTTTGGTCGGATGAGACTTTTCGAATTCTGGAGTACGATCGGTATGTCAAACCGACGGTCGATCTTATTTTCAAGCGCACGCACCCAGAAGATCTGAGTTCAGTCCGGCGTGTGATCGAGAATGCGAAGGAAGGCACGAGCCTGGATTTCGAGCATCGGCTTTTAATGCCAGACGGCTCGGTAAAGCATGTCGCCGTGATCGCTCGTCCACTAACAAGCGAGTCGAATGAGGTTGAATTCGTCGGAACGTTGATGGACGTGACGGCGAGAAAGAAGGCGTTTGAAGAAATTAAAGCGCTTCGGGACGAACTTCAGAGAGAGAACGTCGTGCTGCGTGAAGAGCTCGGTAAGACTTCGATGTTTGAAGAAGTGATCGGCACTTCGTTGGCCTTACAAATGGTCCTGGCGCGCGCAGCCAAGGTCGCCCCCACAGACTCAACCGTTTTGATCATGGGCGAAACGGGTACCGGGAAGGAACTGATCGCCCGCGCCATTCACAAGCGGTCAAAGCGTTCGGAACGCCCGTTCATCAGTGTGAATTGCGCTGCGGTTCCTTCTTCGCTGATCATGTCGGAGTTGTTTGGCCACGAAAAAGGAGCATTCACTGGAGCAGTTCAGAGGCGGCTCGGTCGATTCGAATTGGCCGAGGGCGGAACGATTTTTCTCGATGAAATAGGAGATCTGTCAATGGAGACGCAAATCGCATTGCTGCGCGTTTTGCAGGAACGCGAGTTTGAGCGCGTCGGCGGCACACAAGTTCTGCGCGCTGATGTCCGCGTCATCTCAGCGACGAATCGTGATCTGCAGGCGGCTATCGCGGACGGCGGCTTTCGCAGTGATCTTTACTACCGGCTTAACGTTTTTCCAATTAAACTGCCGCCTTTGCGCGAACGGAAAGAGGACGTTCCACTACTCGTAAATTATTTTGTCGATCGCTATGCGAAGAGAGCGGGAAAAAAGATCAAACATATTCAAAAGAAAGCTCTCGAAGCGCTGCGAGAGTATTCATGGCCCGGCAACGTTCGCGAACTACAAAACGTAATCGAACGTTCACTTATCATCGGCGAAGCGAACGAATTCTCGATCGACAAGAGTTGGGTTGCGAATGAGCCACAAGCATCGGGCACGGCGCCAGCCGATCAGAAGACAAACGAACGTAAGCGCATCGAAGCCGCGCTTGCGCAAAGTAACGGAAAAGTCTCTGGCGCACACGGTGCCGCGGCCAAGCTTGGCATACCGGCTTCAACCCTCGAATCCAAAATTCGCTCTCTAAGAATCAACAAATTCCAGTTCAAGGGGGCTTAGCGGGTGAGAGTGCGCTCAGTCCGTGTCTTCGCGAATTCGCGAAGAATTCGCGAATTTTTTAGACATCTGCACCGACAGAAAACACGCTCCCTCAATTTTCTTCCCTCGTAGATCGGTCATTCAGAACTGCATTGGCATTCGATAAGCTAATCACGAAGTTATGAAACCGATACCTGGAACATTGCAGGAGGGCGGAGCGGCGTTTCAATCGACGCACTGGACTGTGGTTTTACACGCTCGACAGTCCGATCCAACGGAAACAGCAAGAGAAGCGCTTTCCGACTTCTGTGAAGCGTATTGGCCACCCCTTTATACCTTTTTGCGACTTCGGGGTCACGCTTCTCCCGAAGCGCAGGATCTCGTCCAAGGTTTTTTTGCCCATCTGCTTGAAAAAAATACGTTGAGTCGCGCAGATAAGGAGAAAGGCCGGCTCCGTACATTTCTGCTCGGCTCGCTGCAGAATTTTTTGTACAATGAGTACGATCGGGCTCACCGGCTCAAAAGAGGCGGCGGTCATCGAATTGTGTCGATCGACGAGCATCTGCCCGAAGCCGAAGCATCAATGATGGATGCCGCTCATCTCAGCGATTCGCGCGGTTATGATCTGATGTGGGCTTCGAATATCGTGAAACGCGCCTGGCAGCATTTGCAAAATGCATTTGAGGCGGAAGGGAAAGCGGAATGGCTCGAGGTGTTAAGGCCGTTCATTGACGGCAGCGGACGGACGCCGCCAAATCAAGAACAAGCAGCAAAGAAACTTGGAGTTCCGATCGCGACGCTGCGTACCTGGCTTTGGCGTCTACGTCAGCGTTATCGCGAAGCGCTGCGGATGGAAGTGGCAAGCACAGTTTCTGATCCGGCCGATGTCGATCAAGAGCTTCATTACCTCCATCAAATCCTGACAGCGTGAGCGTGGGGCCTGAAATTGCGGAACGCGAGCCATCAATGGTCGGAACGTCCCAAGACTCCGGACGACCGGTGACGAAAGCAGGTCAGAAACGTGAGCGCCTTCGTCGTCTCGTTAGTCTTGGTTTTTTAAGCGACGGCCAACAACCAGACAAATCCGAGACCGGGCGACGATTGACACCTGGGCCGCTGAAGTACGATCACTTTGAAGTGGAAGTCGGCGCAGACGGCTTTCCGATCGAGCTCGGCGCTGGCGCAATGGCGATAACTTATCGCGCGCGCGACACAGTGTTGAATTCCACCGTCGCGCTTAAAGTAATCGACCGAAGAGTCGCGCAAAATCCCGGGGCGCGATCGCGCTTCTTGCGCGAAGCGCGGGTGGCCGCACAAATCCATCACCCCAATGTCGCGCGTGTCACTCACTATGGTGAACAAGACGGTGAGTGTTTCTATGTCATGGAGTTGGTCGAAGGCGAAACACTCGAAACGCGGGTCCACCGCGATGGGCCAATGCCGCTGGCGCTGGCCCTCGAAGTGATTGAGCAAGCCGCGCGGGCATTGGCGGCTGCGGAAGCGTGTCATGTTGTGCATCGGGACATCAAACCGTCCAATATCATGCTTGAGTCCGACGCGGCCGGCGCGCTCGTAGTCAAAGTGATTGATTACGGCATCGCTAAAGTCGTGGCCCCTGAACCGAGAAGCGGCGCCGAGCAAACCCAATCGGGCTTCATTGGCACGCCTGCCTTTGCCAGCCCCGAGCAGTTCGCTTCTACGGCAGAAATGCGCATCGATGCGCGTTCCGACATTTATTCGTTAGGTGTTACGTTTTGGTATTTGCTTTCTGGTCGCGTTCCTTTCGTTGGCCGCACGTTGGAGGAGGTTCACGCAAGACAAACAGAGCACTTACCCGTTGAACAACTCAAGGGTCTCCACGTTCCAACGCGCGTCATTTCACTTTTGAAATTGATGCTGGCACCGGATCTGAAGGACCGGCCGCAGTCTGCGCGC
>DASSFL010000385.1:0-1623 GCA_035694525.1 Candidatus Udaeobacter sp.
ACTAGATGTGGAAGTGGCAGTAGCCGTTGCCGTAGGAGCTGCCGTCGGTATAGGTGTCGGCGACACCGAAGGCGTCGGCGTGGGCACACTGCCACTTACAAGAGGATGTGGGTAAGTGTAGGGCGTGTAACCAGGCATTGGTGTTTCATCGAAGAAGTGAACGCCTTTACGAATAGAGGGGAAGTTAGGACCGAAATTGATACGGTTTCCTTTCTCGTCAATGTTGTTCCACGAATAGCAGGGTTCGACAACTTGGTTCCAACCCGACGGGACAACTGGAGTCCAGCCGCCACTAATTAGGGAGTTGACTGCACCTGCACCTGGCTGGTCTAGGGCGATGTCAACCTTCCTAATCTCTAGACCGTCACCTGCCGCGAACGTGGTCGCTGTCTCGCCACCATAGATTACGTTGTTGACGTAGTCGAGCCTGTTCGATGTGTTGCCGTTGATGACGGTATAGGGAAGACTAGAGTTGGTGCTCGTTCTGCGGAGGGTGTATCCTGCAAACTGATTCGTTGTCCAGTTTGCGCCCGAGACCGTTACGCTTTGACCGGAACTAGCAGCAGCCGCGGTCCCACTGAAAGCTGCAGGCGTAACGTTCTTGTCCCACGGATTGGTGCCGTCTGCGCCACCCCACGGACTGTAGGCGTGCACACTTCTGAAATTGTTCAGGCCGTAAGCAGCCAACGCTCCCCAGTAACCTTTGATAGAGTTGTCGTGGAATAGGACCCCGCCGGAACGTGAACCACCTAAAAACCTGTTGCTACCGTCACTGTTAAATTTGTTGTTGTAAATGTCCATTGCCCGACAGCCACGAGGACGACCTGTGCTTTCGGTTCCGTGGTTGTCAACTTCATACGCTCCGTTAAGTGTGTTGTAGCGGATGACCCACCGTGCTCCGGCGTCACCATCAGTCACTGATTGCGTGCCAGAGGTGTGAGAGAATGTATTATCTTCAATGAACAGCCACTTGGACGAACCCCAAACCACAGGTTCCTTCCAGCTACCGTCACCAAAGTCGGAGTCAGCCCACTTGTTACCGTGTATATGCCACGGCGGACTTGCTCCGTTATCTGTAATGAAAATGTTATGGTCGATCACGCCAATGACCGTGTCAAGCTCTTGGATGCCGTTGATGTTAATAATCTTACAACCATCCATCCGGTATTGTGCTCCATTGGTGGTGGAACCCAGGACGTTTATAATTCCGTAGTAAAAGGTGCTTCTACCACCATCAGTGATTTCAAGTCCAGTAATGCGAGTGACAACACCTGCAGCCAACGTAACCTTAATCAATGGACTACCTTGAACTGCGTCCTTAATGATCGTGGTGCCAATGCCTCCACCTTGTAGCGTGATGCCTTTGTTTAGATTTACTGTGGTCGACCAAGTGAAGGTACCGTTGGGCAACTTAACGGTATCGCCGTTTGCCGCCGATGCGATCTTGGCGTTTACATCAGCTGCACTACCATCTGTGTTGATCACAACACCACGAGCAGCCTGTTCACGTTCCTCTGCGGTTGGACCGCATCCGAACAAAGCGACCACAGCAAGTATAGTTAGTATTCTATTAGTCAAGACTGAACTCCTCCAGGTCTAATGGGACACCTTCTGAATAGTCGA
>DASSFL010000386.1:0-5456 GCA_035694525.1 Candidatus Udaeobacter sp.
GGCGCGATTCCCGACAACGCAGATTATCGCGTGATTCTCGACCCGTCGGAAACCTTCGTTGGCACAGTGAACGAAGATTTCGCGGTGGAAAGTTTGGCCGGCGATATTTTTCAGCTCGGCAATGCTTCGTGGCGAATTCTGCGAATCAACGCTGGTGTCGTTCGTGTCGAAGACGCAAAAGGCCAGCCACCGGGAATTCCATTCTGGCTGGGCGAAGCTCCGGCGCGCACATCGGAGTTGTCGCAGGCTGTATCCGATTTTCGGATGGAAATCGAAACGAAACTCGCTGATGGGCAAAATCCTAGTCAATGGCTCGCCCGGGAAATGCAGTTACCAGCTGAGGCTGCTGAACAGTTAGGCGACTATTTCTCCGACGCTTACCGTTCGCTTGGCGCAATTCCTTCACAGCAAACGCTGGTGATGGAACGGTTCTTCGATGAATCGGGGGGGATGCAGCTCGTCCTTCACTCGCCATTCGGCAATCGGATCAATCGCGCCTGGGGACTTGCCCTGCGAAAGCGTTTTTGTCGCTCGTTCAATTTCGAACTTCAGGCGGCAGCGACAGACGACACCATTGTGATTTCGCTCGGCACACAGCATTCGTTTCCGCTCGAAGAAGTTTTTCGTTATTTGAATTCCAAGACAGTTCGCGACCTGCTCGTTCAAGCATTGCTCGACGCGCCGATGTTCACCATTCGCTGGCGCTGGAATGCGACGCGTTCGCTTGCGGTGCCTCGGTTTCGTGGTGGCGCGAAAATCGCCGCGCCACTGCAGCGCATGGAGTCGGAAAATCTTTTAGCGGCAGTTTTCCCCGATCAGCTCGCCTGTCTCGAACACATCGTGGGTGATCGCGAAATTCCGGACCATCCGTTAGTGAAGCAGACAGTTGACGACTGCTTGACAGAAGCGATGGACATCGAGGGTTTGGAAGAAGTGTTGCGCAAGATCGAACACGGCCAGATCCGCTGTATTGCACGCGACTTGCCGGAGCCGTCACCGCTTGCGTCTGAGATTCTCAACGCGCGTCCATATGCCTTTCTGGATAATGCGCCTCTGGAGGAACGACGCACCCAGGCGGTGTACACCCGTCGCGCCTCCGAGCGCAACGGCAGTGATGGCTTAGGCGTGCTCGATGCGGCAGCGATTGAGAAAGTTCAAAAGGAAGCGTGGCCCGAAGCGACGAATGCGGATGAACTGCACGATGCATTAATGCTGCTCGGCATGATGACGCCGGAAGAAGTGCAGCGAACGTCGGACGGAGAGAGTGCAGAGCAATTCTTGTCGATCCTCACAGCTGAAAACCGAGCGACACGACTGATTCTTGCCGCACAAACTCCCGATGACCGCGAGGCTTTGGAGTGCGGCGCGGCTGCGCCGCTTTCAAACGGAGAGGAGATTCCCGAAAAGCGCCACAGCAATGGCGAGTCCTCCCGCAGTCGCGGGACTGGTTCCACCAAGAGATTCTTGGTCGCAGCCGAGGGGTTACCAATGATTCAAGCGGTTTACCTCAACGCGAGCGTTGAACCTGAATTGATTGTTCCCGACTCAGGGCGCGGAAAAACCTGGGAACGCTCAATCGCAATTCGCGAAGTGGTTCGGGGGCGAATGGAAGTTTGCGGACCGATCACTGTTGGCGAGCTGTCAGATATATTGGTATTGCCACGATCGGAAATCGACGCGGCATTACTGGCCCTCGAAGCGGAAGGATTTGTCCTTCGTGGCAAGTTTCGCCCGCAGGCGCCTGACCAGGAGTGGTGCGACCGCCGTTTACTGGCGCGAATTCATCGGCTCACGATCGATCGATTGCGCGCGGAAATTCAGCCGGTCTCTCCGCAGGATTTTTATCGCTTTCTCTTCGCATGGCAGCGCGCCGACCCGGAGCACCGCGTCGAAGGCCCTGAAGGTTTGCAATCTGTTCTCGAACAACTGGACGGGTGCGAGCTGCCGTTGGCCGCGTGGGAATCTGCGGTCCTCGCCGCGCGTGTTGCCGACTACTGTCCTGAATGGCTCGATCGCCTTTGTTTTTCGGGCCGGATAGGCTGGGCACGCTTGAGCGCGCCGCAAAATCCAAACACGCGGGCGAGCGCTCCGTTGCGAACCAGCCCCATCGCGCTTTATCAACGCGAGAACCTCCGGCATTGGCTGATGCTGACGCAGACGAATTCGGAGATGGAACTCTCCGGTGCCGGCCGAACTCTGTTCGATACTCTTGCAAACGGCGGAGCGCTCTTCTTTACCGAACTGGTGCTTCGCAGCGGACTGCTGCCTTCTCAAGTTGAAGAAGCTTTGTCGCAACTTGCTGCACTTGGACTGGTGACTTCGGATAGTTTCGATGGATTGCGAGCCCTTCTGGTGCCGTCAAATAAGCGTCCCACATTTGGCCGTAACGCTGGAAAACGGCGGCGCAAAACGAATCTTGCCAGCATCGAGTTCGCAGGGCGTTGGTCGCTGCTAAGAACGGATGCCGCCTCGTCGCCATCTGGAAATGGAGCGGAAAGTTCCGCGCGTAATGGGGCCATCGAACAATTTGCACGGGTGTTACTGCATCGGTATGGCGTGGTGTTTCGTCGCTTGCTCGAGCGCGAGAGCCTTCCGGTTACGTGGTATGAGCTGGGGCGAATTTATCGCCGCTGGGAGGCGCGCGGCGAGATTCGCGGCGGCTATTTTGTGGGAGGAATCAGCGGCGAACAATTTGCCCTGCCTGAGGCAATTGGCCTGTTGCGTTCCATTCGCAAGGTGTCGCGAAATAGCGAGCTGATCGCGCTGAGCGCGGCGGATTCGCTGAACTTGCAAGGCATTCTGACACCAGGGCCGCGAATTCCGGCGCTGACTGCGAATCGGGTTTTATTTTTGGATGGATTGCCGATTGCGGCGTTGGAGGCAGGCGAGATTCGCAAATTCGCGGAGACGGCGGTTTCTGATTTGCAAGTCGAGACGACTCTTAAGGTCGGAAAACTGCGACCGTCGTTGCGGCCATATTACAAGTGACCTCATTGTCATCCTGAGCGGAGCACAGCGAAGTCGAAGGATCTCGCGAAGCTACCGCGGAATATGCCACGGGATTTGAGTCGCTCATTTCCCGTTCGCTCAGCCTGCGGCCTTCCCGTCCATGTCGCGGCTTCCCAGTCGCTCCATTCTCGACTTCGCGCAGAATGACGGCCTGGCTGAGGGCCTATTTCTTCACGATCTCGGCGTTCTCGATCATGGCGATACCGCCGCGCTCGGCGAGCTTGCCTTTCACGGTGATGTTTTTACCGCAGTAATCAGCGAGTTGCTCGTTGATTGGCTTGTGTTCGCCAACCACCAGATAGGCTTTGCCTTCGCTTACAATACCGACTGGCCCACCGTTCTTGATGCACTTCGCCCCGCAGGACTGACCATGTTTTTCGCCGACCGCATTATGATCGACGTAGCACATCATATCGACTACTTCGCCAGTCACTTCTTTTGAAGCCGCCGCGTCGCTGCCATGCTCATGTTCCTGCGCAATGGCCAGCGGAGAAGCGGTCAGTCCGACGACCAGTGTCGCGGCGACTGCGAT
Organism: Candidatus Udaeobacter sp.; assembly: GCA_035694525.1. Lineage (GTDB taxonomy): Bacteria > Verrucomicrobiota > Verrucomicrobiia > Chthoniobacterales > UBA10450 > Udaeobacter. The sequence continues at coordinate 3,542 of DASSFL010000386.1, forward strand.
CTTAAGAATCGCGTGTCTGTTTGTTGTTGAATTAAACATGAGACAAATGTCGGCTCGTCGGTGTGTTGGTCAATGCAGTGACGCAAACAATCGTCTCTGAGAGTTTGTCATGGCAGACAAGATGTCTGCCTCACACGCGTTTTTCGATCAAATCGGCGAACTGACCGAAGAAGTAGGAAGCGTCATGCGGGCCGGGTGCGGCTTCGGGATGATATTGTACGCTGAAGATTGGCAGTTCCTTGTGCCGCATTCCCTCCACGGTGCCGTCGTTCAGATTTATGTGCGTCACTTCTACGTTGGACGGCAGCGACTCGGGATCGACTGCAAACCCGTGATTTTGCGCCGTGATCGCCACCTTACCGCTGCTCAAATCCTTTACGGGCTGGTTCGCGCCGTGATGCCCAAATTTCAATTTGTAAGTCGATCCGCCGAACGCGAATCCAAGAATCTGATGGCCGAGACAAATCCCGAAAATCGGCTTTTTACCCATCAAATCGCGCGTAGCCTTGTGCGCATAAGGCAGGGCCGCGGGATCTCCCGGTCCATTGGAAAGAAAAACGCCATCCGGATTGAGCGCGAGCACTTCCTTGGCAGTTGTGGTTGCCGGTACAACCGTAACGCGAAAACCTTTCTGCCGCAGAAGCCGCAGAATATTCTCTTTGATTCCATAATCGTAAGCGACGATGCGAAATCGAACCGGCGGAAGGCTGGGTTTGATTCCGCCGTTAGTGGACCTGATTGACCACGGCTCACTCAACTTGTCCTCAGGGTCCCATTGATAAATTTCGCGCGCTGAAACTTCGCGAACGTAATCCATGCCGATAACGCCCTCGCCTTTGATGGCCTTCTGCGTCGCTTCTTCCGGAGAAATCTCTTCCGTAGTCAGACAAGCCTTCATCGCGCCGCGGGTGCGGAGGTGCCGGGTCAATGCGCGAGTGTCAATTCCCTGAGCGCCGGGGATGTCCCATTTTTTCAAATATTGATCGAGCGACATTTCCGAGCGCCAGTTGCTTGGGATTTCGCTCAGTTCTTCGATGATAAAGCCGCTGACGTGCGGTGATCGGCTCTCCTGGTCGAGCGAGTTTGTGCCGTAATTGCCGATCAATGGATAAGTCATCGCCACGATCTGCCCGCGATAGGAAGGATCGGTCAACACTTCCTGGTAACCGGTCATGGCCGTGTTGAAACAAACCTCGCCGACGCGGGTACCGGTTACGCCAAATGATTCGCCCTCGAAAAATCGACCGTCTTCGAGAGCTAACAGGGCGCGCATGTCACTGCGCACTGTGGATCGTGGAGCAGAATTTTCAAATGCGATGAAGCGATGAAGCGTTGAAGCGTTGAAGCGATGAAGCAGCAAGGTCCAGTCATACCTCTTCAACGCAAAAACCCGGATCGAAAACTCGATCCGGGTTTTTGAAATGTTACCCCGCTGATGCCGTTTAGGCGGATCTCCCGTTCCCTTTTCGTAACGGGCGGATGACCGTCGCCGGAGCGTCTGACTTCCAATTAAGGCCTGCCATCTTCTCCGAGCAACTCAGCCTCCTTAGGTTAACCAAATATCGGTTCGGGAATCCCACCTGTAATCTCGAACATCGCAGGGTAAAGCACGAAATCACCCGCGACTGATGAGAGCCGTTGGTTGAGAGTTGAGCGAAAAGCACTGGTTTTCTTCCCAACCCTCAACAAACGACTCTCACACTTTCAAAGAACTATTCGCGCAATTCTGCACCGAGTTCGCTTCGCAATCGCTCGCGAATTTTCGCATGCGCGGCACTCACTTCCTCGCTTGTCAGTGTGCGACTCCGGTCGCGATATGTCAATCGATATGCGAGCGACTTTTTTCCTTCACCGATTTCAGTGCCGGCAAAGAGATCAAAAAATTCAACGCGTTCCAACAACGGTTCCGTTGGAT
>DASSFL010000387.1:0-24254 GCA_035694525.1 Candidatus Udaeobacter sp.
TCCTGTGTTGGAATTGTCGGAAGCGCTATCGTCGCTTCACCGCCGAATAGCGCAATCGCGTTGGGTATCATGCTGGCCGCGCTCCCGGCTTACTATTATTGGAGGAAGTTCAGACGAGCAGATTCATGACGCACAAGCATTCCGACTACATGCATTGGTCAAAGACACAAAGCCGTGCGCGGTTCAACCTCGCAACGAGTGGTGTTGCGTCGTTTCCGCTCCGCGAATTGCCAGTCCAGCTGGAGACACTCGAAATTAATGGCGACAACGACTACAGTGGCTATGGCTATCCGCCCTTGCAAAAGGTCATCGCCGCGCATCACGGTGTTGACCCCGACTGCGTTGTGGAATCCGCGGGAACTTCCATGGCAAATCATCTGGCCATGGCTGCGATCCTCGAACCGGGCGACGAAGTCCTAATCGAGCATCCAGCGTACGGACCAATTCTGGATGTCGCTCGATATCTTCGCGCGAACGTGAAACGGTTTTCGCGCATCAAGGAAATCGGCTGGGCCGTCGATCCGCAAGCGATTCTTAATTGCATTACGCCGAAGACGCGGCTCATCGTGATCACGAATCTGCATAATCCAACGAGCGCGCTTACGCCGAATTCAGTTCTACGTGAAATCGGCGAGATCGCGCGCAGCGTTGGAGCGCTTGTTCTGGTGGACGAAGTTTATCTGGATGCGGTTTACGAGCGGACGCCACGCACGTCTTTCCGTCTCGGGCCAGAGTTTGTAGTGACCAGCAGTTTGACGAAGGTTTACGGCGTCAGCGGACTGCGGTGCGGCTGGATCCTTGCGCGCCCCGACCTCGCCTGGAAGATGCGCCGCCTGAACGATCTCTACAGCGCAACCCCAGTGTACCCGGGGCTACTTCTCGCCGTCGCCGTCTTTAAACACTTAAATCGCCTTCGCGAAAAAGCGCGGCGGATCGTGGACGCGGATCGGAAATTGCTTCGGGATTTTCTCGTACGGCAATCCGCGTTTTCTGCGGTCACAACGGATTGGGGCACGACGTCGTTCGTGCAATTACGCGATGGGAACGCTGATGTTTTCCTGGAAAGGCTGCGCGCAGAGTTCGACACCTCAGCAGTTCCTGGCCGTTTTTTCGAAATGCCCGATCATTTTCGTATCGGCATGGGCGTGAACACGGAATTGTTCGCTGAGGGTCTGGATCGCATCAGTCGTGCGCTTGGAGACCACTGAAATGGAGGGACCTAACCAATTCGAGATTCGCCCTGCACACGTGGAAGATGTGCCAATCATTCTTGAATTGATTCGCGATTTGGCGACGTATGAGCGCGCGCCAAACGAGGTGACTGCGACAGAGGAGCAACTTGTCGATGTTTTATTCGGGGAACGGCCGGCGGCGGAAGTTCTTCTCGCGTTTGAAGGACAATCGCCGGTTGGGTTCGCGATCTTCTTTTATAATTTTTCTACCTGGCTGGGGCGGCCCGGGCTTTACCTCGAAGACTTGTTTGTGAAGCCGGACAAGCGCGGCAAAGGCTATGGACGCGCATTGCTGGTCGAGCTTGCGCAGATCGCCCGGGACCGAGAGTGCGGCCGGATGGAATGGGCGGTGCTCGATTGGAACGAACCGGCGATCAAGTTTTATCGCGCGCTCGGCGCCAAGCCAATGCACGAATGGACGGTGTTTCGATTAACACGTGATGGGATTGCGGGACTAGCAGACTCGGGGCCAGTCGACCAAGAGTGCCCGCCTTCGCCAAAGCTACGGCGCGGCTCGTCCCGCTCCGCTGGCGAGGAGTAAGAGGAAAACGAAATGGCGAAGGAAAGAACAAAGATTGAGGACTACGCGTTTCTCAGTGACACGCAGACCGGTGCGCTGCTAAGTAGTGACGGCTGCGTCGATTGGCTTTGTTTTCCGCGGTTCGACTCGCCGGCATGTTTTGCCTCGCTGCTCGGCGAGAAAGAAAACGGCCATTGGCGTTTCTATCCGGACGAGGAAGTCAGCGCGACGCGACGCCGATATCGCGGCGATACGCTGATTCTGGAAACGGAGATTGAAACCAAAAGCGGCGCAGTACGCCTGATCGATTTCATGCCACCACGGGGCGAGAATCCGGACATCATCCGGATCATCGAGGGATTGAGCGGCGAAGTGCCGATGCGAATGGAGCTGATTATCCGTTTCGATTATGGCCAGATAGTGCCGTGGGTGCGAACACGTAAGCGTTACGAGGGGCTTGAGGCAATCGCGGGGCCGGATGCGTTGATTTTGCGAACACCAATCCAAACGTACGGGAAAGACCTAACCACAGTAGCAGAGTTTACCGTCGCAAAAGGTGATCGTCTCCCATTTGTGCTTACCTGGTTCGCTTCTCACACCGAGCCGCCGAGAAAGATCAATCCGGAGCACGCTCTGCGCGATACCGAAAAATATTGGAGCGATTGGGCGAGGCAATTTCAAAGCAAGGGAGAATGGCGCGATGCAGTGGTGCGTTCACTCATTACGCTCAAAGGGTTAACCTATGCCCCAACCGGCGGTCTTGTTGCGGCCCTGACTACTTCATTACCTGAGGAAATAGGAGGTGTCCGCAACTGGGACTATCGTTTCTGCTGGCTGCGGGATGCTGCTCTTATTTTGCTCGCATTGCTGCAGTCGGGCTATCGTGAGGAAGCCAAATCCTGGCGGGAATGGCTTTTGCGCGCTATCGCCGGCAGCCCGGCGCAAATGCAAGCAATCTATGGCGTGAGCGGCGAGCGCCGGCTTGATGAATTCGAAGTCCCATGGCTGTCGGGTTACGAAAACTCCAGGCCGGTGCGTATCGGGAACGCTGCGTCCCACCAATTTCAACTCGATGTGTATGGCGAGGTGCTGGCGGCGGCGGGGCAGGCCCATGATGCCGGACTTAAAATGAGCGAAGCAGACTGGCGTCTGATGGTCGCGCTGGTGAAATTTCTGGAATCGAATTGGCAGAAGCCGGATGAGGGGATCTGGGAAGTACGCGGTGGCCGCAGACATTTTACCTATTCTAAAATGATGGCCTGGGTGGCGTTCGATCGCGCACTTAAAATCGTTGAGGAATCTGACCGCGCGGCGAACGAACATTTTCTACGGTGGCGAAAGATTCGCGACCAAATCCACACGGACGTTTGCGAGCGGGGCTACAACCCTCGCAAGAAAGCGTTCACGCAGTTTTATGGATCGGACGACTTAGATGCGAGCCTTTTGATCATGCCGCTGACAGGCTTCCTTCCAATCAGCGACGAGCGGGTCCGGTGGACAGTCGAGGCGATTGAACGCGAACTGATGCGAGACGGCTTCGTGTTACGCTATCGACCACAAGAAACACGCGTCGATGGATTGCCGGGCGGTGAAGGTGTTTTTCTTCCATGCTCTTTTTGGCTGGCCAATTGTTGGCACTTGCTTGGCAGAAAAAAGGAGGCGCGTGAACTGTTCGAGCGGCTGCTGGATGTGCGCAATGATGTCGGATTACTCTCGGAGGAATACGATCCGCGCGAAAAACGCCAGCTCGGAAATTTTCCTCAAGCTTTTTCGCACGTCGCGCTGATTAGGTGCGCGCGAATTCTAGGCGATGAGGAAGCGTTGCTCCGTCCAGATGATTTAACTTCGGGTCTCGCTTGAAGAAACGAGCCACCGAACCAAATCCTCAATTGTTACAATTCCGCAAAAATTTTTCCTTCGGTCCAGGACAGCAGCAAGGCCGAGTCGAGCAGCGCGCAATTGCTGTACAACCCGATGGGCGGACTCCTCCTCATTGGTGGTTACGATGCGCCGGATATAATTGGTCAGCGGCTTGTTTCCATTCTGGTCAAGCAGGATATCGAGGACATTAATCAATCCGACAGGTTGCCCTCCACGTGTGATCACAGGCAGACGATCAAGGCCGGAAGAGGCGCTGAGTTCCACTGCTTCCTGAGTTGACGCGTTCGACGGTAACGCGACCACTTTCGCCGACGGCAGCATTACGTCGCGCACTTTGACGCCGCTGAAATCCACCACGTTATGAATCATCGTGCGCTCTGTAGCAGTGAGGGAGCCCTCGAGCTCGCTTTGTGCGGTGATCTGTTTCAGGTCCTCGCGTCCCGCAAAAAGACGAGCGCGCTTGGCGGCGCGACTCGGCAGGATCAGCTTGCCCACGCGCGCCCCGAGTTCGAGTAATGGTGAGAACAGGAGCGATGCGAATTCGAGTATGCCGGCAAGCCGAGCGAGCGCACGAAATGGAAATCGCCTGAAAAGAGATTTCGGGAGAACAGAAAGCAGAAACAAATAGACCGGAAGCGCGATCGTCAGAGAGAGAAAGTAGCCGGCGTAGCCCCATGACCGGACTAACTCGCGCGTCAACAGGAACAAACCGAGTATATCGGCCGCGTTCGTGATCAGTAGAACGGTCAGCAGCAATCGCTCCGGGTGTTTCAACAAGCGATTCAATCGCACGGCTGCCGGCACGCGCCGCTTCACATTTTGCCGCAATCGAATTGGATCGATTGAAAGCAGGCCGCTTTCAATCCCGTTGAAGAAGAACGAAACAATCCAACAACAAAAAATGACTAGGCCAATTATCATGCCGCGGCCCCGAAAGCTTTCGGAGTTGTTTTCTCCAGCAGAATTTCCTCAATCCTTTTACGGCCTGCGCGGCGTACCGTGATTACAAGGCCTGGAATCTCCAATTTTGCTCCCGAGCAAGGCAAATAACCCAGTCGGGTGAATACAAATCCGCCGATCGTGTCGATTCCTTCGGCGTCGATTTGAAAACCGAGATATTCGCTTAAATCGTCCAGGCGCGCGTTACCGCTGACAAGAAATCTACCGTTCCCGAGCGGCTCGATATAAAGAGCGACATCATCACGTGGCACAACATCGCCAAGGATTTCTTCCACGATGTCCTCCATCGTGATAACGCCTTCGATGCCGCCGAATTCATCAACCACGACACCCATTCCCTGAGGACGAGTCAAAAAGAGCTTGAGCAGCTCCAATGCTCCCATCGTCTCAGAGACGAAGGAAGGAGCGATTAATTTCTCGGTGTAATGTTCTGACGGATCGAGCAGAAACAATTTCACATCGATGATCCCAAGAATTTGATCGGGCGTATCGGCGTAGACCGGAACCCGTCGATATCGATTCTTCTTCAGGCGCGCGATGGCTTCGTCGTTCGTCAAATCATCCGGCAGCATGAAACTGTCGACGCGCGGGGTCATGCAGTCTTTTGCAGCTTTATCGCCGAGCTTGATGATTTCCTGGATGATTTCGGCCTCGCCTTCATACAAGGCGCCTTCTTCCTCACTCATCTCGATCAGCGTCCCCAATTCCTCGTCACTTAAGCGCGTACGAGTACGCAGACGCGAAGGGGTGAGAAGATCGACCACGTAGGCACTGACGCTCTCGAGGCCGCGACCGATACGGTCCAGAACCGGCATCGATATCTGCAACGCAAAGGCGCCGATTGTTGAAAGTCGATAAGGCGCCGAGAGCGCCAGGAGCTTTGGGATTAGATCGCAAAGCAATACAATGATTGCGAATATCGCAAGCGCGGCGGCCCACTGGGGAATGCGCCCCGCGAGTGGACCTTCCCACAAGAAGAAAAGGCAAAGTACGATTAACAGAACGTTCACTAGTCCGTCGCCCAGCAGGACGACATTCAGGACGCGACGGGGATTTTCCCGGAAGAATTGTACGAATTTTGTGAGCTTCTTGTGATTTGCCTCCAGGCCGCGCAATTGATGCGGCTTAAGGGAGAAGAGTGCGGTTTCCACTCCGGAAAAGAGAGCGGAACAGAAAATCAAAATTGAAATGACCACCAGCAAGATGGCCAGGGCCACGGCTGTCATTTCTTATGTTGACACAGCCAGGCCGGCTGCGAGAAGTCAGCCGCGCGAGGCGAGCAGTCTTGTCCCTTGGAAAAACTGGTGCGCGCTGGTTTGCTCATCGTCTGAGCCGTGAGCAAATTAAGCTCTTCATGAACAAAGGCGAGAGGATTTCGCGGTTCGTAGGCGAAGCGGTTGTTGAAGATGTCGATCCGAACCAGAGAGACATCGTGAAACATCCATTTTATCGCGCGTTTTTCCATTGCTGGAATGAAAAACGTTATTACGAGGCGCATGATGTGCTCGAGCAGCTTTGGCTCAAGACCAAATCAGCGGATGCAGACTATTTTAAAGGATTGATTCAAGCGGCTGGCGCTTTCGTCCATCTTCAGAAGCGATTTGAGTACCCCCTGCACGCGAAACATGGCAAGCGCTTGTCTCCCGCAGTTCGCCTGTTCCGGCTCGCTGAGAGGAACCTGTCCCGGTTCGCGCCGCGACATCACGGACTGGATGTCGCTGCGTTGTGCCAGCTTTTACGCACATGGGCGGATCGGATCGTTGAATCCGATTACAAAAGCAATCCCTGGTCACCGGAAACCGCGCCCAAACTCCAGCTGCTGTAGCCACCGGCCTGTGGCCAGTCTTGAGCAATCTGCTTAGCATTGAATGGAGATAAACGACCCATAGGGCCGTGGCTACAGCTATGACTACCCGACTAGGCCTGGTGCGGCGCGTCCCTACCTCGTGAAAATCAATTTCGTTCCGGCGATAAGGAGGACCGTTGCCAGAAAGAGTGAAATCGCACGGACAGCAAGATGCCTGCTTCCCAGATGCGACCCGATAATGCCGCCAATGACCGCGGCAGCTGCAAGGAAGAGACCCAGCGAAGGAATTGAACGAACTTTTGTAAAGTACCCAACGAGCCCGGCGATCGAGTTCACCCAAATGAACAGCGCCGAAACCGCAGCGGCTTGTCGAATGTGCGCCCATCGGCAAAACAATAATAACGGCGTGAGAAATATTCCGCCGCCGGTTCCAGTTAGCCCGGAAAGGAGTCCAAGGCCTGCACCTGCGCTAATTGCCACCGGCCGCGAGGGGGTGACTGTTTGCGGCGGGTCGCCTCGTCGGAACACCAGTCGCGCGGCGGAAAAAAGCAGCACAACGCCTATCAAGATTCGGAGAACCGAGGCAGAAGGCTGAAGATAGCCCCCGACGTATGCAGCCGGAATGGAGAGCAGCGCGAACGGCCAGAATAATTTCCAGGAGAAATGACCGGCTCGCCAGAATTGATACGTGCCGATGGACGCAACCAGAATGTTAAGCACTAGCGCCGTTGGTCGAATAACCGTCGGTGCGAGCCCGAACAGTGTCATCGTTGCGATGTAGCCCGACGCACCGGCATGACCGACGGACGAATAAAGAAATGCGATCAGACCGACGGCGATAAAAAGAAGAACGAGATGTGTGGTGTCCATGCTTTGTCATGTCGAGCGGAGTCGAGACATCTCGGTTTAACAAGAACGCCGACGAGGCATCCGCCAGAAACAGCCAGAGATTCATCGACTTCGCTCGGAATGACAAGAATCGTATCGTGTTTCGTCCCTCACAGCGTTAAACCGTTACATCGGATCTACGACTCGACGGTTCAACGAGTTAACCTGGCGCAGCATGACAAGTCCCTTCCGCTTTGGATTTCTCGCGTTAACGTGGTTGGTGACATCGAGCGATACTTTTGCTGAGCCCAAGCCTGCGCGTCCTGAACACACGAACCGTCTGGCGCAGGAGAAGTCGCCGTATCTTCTTCAGCATGCGCATAATCCCGTCGATTGGTATCCATGGGGGGAAGAAGCCTTCGCGAGGGCGCGTCGGGAAAACAAACCGATCTTTCTTTCGGTTGGTTATTCCACCTGTCACTGGTGCCATGTCATGGCGCACGAATCGTTCGAAAACGAAGAGGTGGCCGCGGTCATGAATCGCGAATTTGTGAACATTAAAGTGGACCGGGAAGAGCGCCCGGATGTTGATCGCGTTTACATGACGTTTGTTCAGGCGACGACGGGCGGTGGCGGCTGGCCGATGAGTGTCTGGTTGACACCTGGCCTGAAGCCATTTGTTGGCGGAACCTATTTTCCGCCGGAGGAACGATATGGTCAGCCAGCTTTCAAGGCCGTGCTCGAAAGAATCGCGACGGCTTGGAAGGAAAATCACGACAAAATTGTCGATCAAGGCGGCAAGATCGTTGAGGCGCTGCGTGAATCTCAATCGGCGACAACTGCCGCAGGAAAGATCGATGCAACGATCTTAGATGCTGCTTACCGGCAACTTGACCGTAGTTACGACCCGAAGGAAGGCGGTTTCGGAAATGCCCCTAAGTTTCCGCGACCGGCGACGCTAAACTTCCTGACGCGATTCTACGCGCGCGCTCCCAAGGGTGAATCCGGCAAACACGCGCTCGAGATGGCTTTGTTCACGCTGCGCAAAATGGCCGCAGGCGGAATGCACGATCATATCGGCGGTGGGTTCCATCGTTACTCCGTCGATCGCTACTGGCACGTGCCTCATTTCGAAAAGATGCTTTACGATGAGGCGCAACTTGCTGTCGCTTATCTCGATGCATTTCAGATTACGAGGGATCGGCAATACGAATCAGTGGCGCGCGACATTCTCGATTACGTCGGCCGTGACATGACTTCGAAGGAAGGTGGCTTCTTCTCCGCCGAAGACGCCGACAGTCCTGTAGCCGCGGGTGCCGACCGCGGCCAAGCGGGGACCAAGGAAGGCGCATTCTACATCTGGACGAAAAAAGAAATCGATGATGTGCTGGGAGATGTCGCCGAGATTTTCGCTTTTCATTACGGGGTGCAGCCCCATGGAAATACGCCGGAAGGGAGCGATCCCCAGGATGAATTCCGTGGCAAAAATATTTTGATTGAACGCCATACGATTGCAGAGACCGCAAAGCACTTTGGAAAAACCGAGGGAGAAATTCGAAAGCTCCTGGCGCAGGCTCGCGAGAAATTGTTTTCCATTCGTGCCAGGCGACCGCGCCCCCATCTCGACGACAAAATCATCGCTGCCTGGAACGGCCTAATGATTTCTGCTTATGCCCGCGGCGCGCAAGTACTCGACGAACCCCGCTACCTGGAAATCGGGACGCGCGCAGCCAAATTCCTCAGGACAAATCTCTATGAAGAAAAGAGCAAATTGCTCTATCGCAACTATCGCGGCGGCCGCAGCGATATCGAGGGCTTCGCCGACGATTACGCATTCATGATTCAGGGTCTTCTCGATCTTTACGAAGCTTCGTTCGATGTCGAATGGCTGAAATTCGCGGTCGAATTACAGGAGACGCAGGAGCGCTTGTTTTTTGACCAGAAGAACGGCGGTTATTTCAGCACGAGCGGCGAAGATAAAAGCGTCTTTCTCCGGATTAAAGACGATAACGACGGAGCAGAGCCTGCGGCGAGCTCGGTCGCGGCCCTGAATCTTTTGCGGCTGGCACAATTTCACGATGACAAACAGAGGTCGGAGGGCGCGCGAAAAACGATCGACGCTTTTGGGACAACTCTTTCTCATTTCCCCAGCGCCATGCCGCAGATGCTGGTGGCGCTCGACGCCGCGTTAAGCAAGCCGCGCCAGATCGTGATCGCCGGGAAAAAGGATGCTCCTGAAAGCAAAGCGTTCCTTAGAGAAGTGAATGGGCATTTTCTGCCGAAAACCGCTCTGGTTCTCGCGGATGGCGCGGAAGGCCAGAAATATCTTGGCGAGAAAAATGACGCGATTCGCGCCATGTCGCCGATCAATGGAAAATCGGCCGCTTACGTTTGCGAAAATTTTACCTGCAAAGCGCCGGTGACCGATCCGAGGGAACTCGCTGAGTTGCTTTCAAAATAATCGCTTCGCCGACCAGGGGAACTTGTAGCCACGGCCCTGCGGGCCGTTTCTTAAACACATGCTTCCCCCGACAGTCGGGGACTGGCAACAGGTCGGCAGCTACTTGCTGCCGGGCTTAACGACCGGAATTTTTGCGAGATCCGGCGGGAGATTGTCGGCCGGAAAGTTTTCAACACTTATCTCGGCGAGGCTCACGAACGGACAGCCGAAATCGGGTTTCGCTTCACCGCTGCGATCGACAATGACTCCGACTGCGTAGACGATACCGCCACGTACGCGGACGATATCGATTGTTTCCTGCACGCGTCCGCCACGTGTCACCACGTCTTCGACAACGACGAACTTTTCACCCGGTGAAATTTGAAAACCGCGCCGCAAGACGAGCTTGCCCTCGTCTTTTTCCACAAAGATGTGGCGTTTGCCTAACGAGCGGCCGACCTCCTGGCCGACGATGATTCCGCCGAGGGCAGGGGAGATCACCGTGTCACAATCGAATTTACGCAGTTTATCCGCGAGCCATCCGCAAACTTTTGCAGCGATCTGTGTGTCCTGAAGAAGCAAAGCGCATTGGAAATACTCCCGGCTGTGCAAACCGGATCGCAAAATGAAGTGGCCATCCAGCAGCGCACCGGTCTCGCGAAAAAGGGCGAGAATGTCTTCGCTCATAAAGTGTCCGTCTTAGCATGGAGGGCGGAGCGCTGCGACGCCGCCGCGGGGCTCGCAGAGCTCGCCCCTCCATTGTCGGTCTTAGCCGGAGGTGTCATACGCCGTGTCTCCATCCTCATTCGCGACAGCAACAACTTCGATTTCTACATTTGCTCCCTTGGGCAACGCTGAAACCTGGACAGTGGAACGGGCGGGAGGATCCTGTTTGAAGTACGAGCCATAAATTTCGTTAACAGTCTGGAAATCGCCAAGGTTTGTAAGGAAAATCGTTGTCTTAACCACATGATCGAAAGTCAGGTCCTCAGCCTTCAAAATGCCTGCGATGTTGTCGAGTACGCGCCTGGTCTGCGCTGCAATATCGCCGGGAACGATCTGGCCCGATTTTGGGTCAAGCGGAATTTGACCGCTGCAAAATAGAAAGCTTCCGCTGCGGATCGCTTGCGAGTAGGGACCAATCGCCCCTGGAGCTTCGCTTGTGGAAATGATTTTCTTCATGCGTGCGAGCTTAAACGCCGATGCGCGTCGCGCAATCACGGTGATGCCGCACCTTGCTGTCTTTGCCGATCGACCTTCTGGCGAAAATCCTTCTCGCTTTCGCTCAGATAACGATTGTAGCAGTCAGGATCGACAAAAGCATTTGCGTCACCATGCATCAAACGTTCGTGCTTATCCACGAAATGAAAGAACCATCCGTGCGATGCGAGAAAATATCGCACGGCAAGATTTTTAAAACGGCAAACGATTTTACAAAGTCAGCCGCGATGCCGGGATAACTTTCTTGTTCAACGAATTTGTAGTCGAGCGAGCTTTGGCTGCCGACGAAAACGACGTCGTACGTTCTGCCGCCTTCTCGGATTTTAGTCGTCCAGGTGGTGTTTCCTCTAGTGTGTCCCGGAGTCAAATGTGCGGTCATCGGTTGATCACCGAGTTGAAGCGATTCGCCATCAAGTATGATTTTGTCTGGTTCAATCGACGGAAAAAGCAGGGTGTCACCGAATCGAAAGTCGCCATGCCCGCCCTTGCTCAGCAGGCCGGCGTCGCCTTCGCTAGCAACAAATTTTGCGCCGGTTACCTTCTTGAGCTCAGCCAGGCCGCCGGCGTGATCGTAGTGCGCGTGACTGTTGACCAAATATTTCACGTCGCTCAATTTGAAACCAAGCTGCATGATGTTGTGCTCAATTTGCGGGGTGGTTTCGACAAATCCGCCGTCCAGGAGAAAATGGCCTAGGGGCGTCGTTATTAAATATGACGCGATTTCGATTGCGCCGACATAATAAAGATTTCCGGCGATCCGGAAGGGTGGTATCGGTTTGTTCCATTCCCGGCTGGTCGCATCAGCTTGACCATTCGCGGCCCCCGTAGCAACCAGAACCAAGGCAACCATGATGTCGATCTTCCTCACGGCCGAGCTTAGCTGGAACGATTCTTGCAGACAATAAGGCCTCGTCGTTGTAGTCACGGCGCTGTGTCGCCGTGAATCCTTTGCGATCGCCCCGACACAGCGGGGCGGCTACAGCAATGCGTCGAATTGATACTGCGGGAATCTGACCGATATTGAACGTTCAAATGGTTGGTTGGATTTTAAAGAAGATTCTTGGGTCGAAAAATCAACGCGAGCTGAGGCGGCTTGCGCCGATTGTGCGCCGGATCAACGAACTGGATGAACAATTCAAGAGCTTGTCCGACGACGCGTTGCGCGCCAAGACCGCGGCTTGGAAGGAAGAGTTTTCCAAAATTCCTGACCTGCAAGACCAATGGAAAAAGCTGGATGAAATTTTGCCGGAGGCGTTCGCCCTGGTGAAGAACGCGGCACGCCGGCTGAAAGAACGGCAACAAACGTTCTCCGTGTGCGATCAGCCCATGGTCTGGGACATGGTGCACTTCGACGTCCAGTTACTCGGTGGAGTCGTCTTGCACCGGGGCCGGATCGCGGAGATGGCAACCGGCGAAGGTAAAACGTTGGTCGCGACTTTGCCGCTTTACCTGAACGCGCTCACTGGTCGCGGAGCGCATTTGGTGACTGTGAACGATTACCTGGCGCGACGCGACGCAGAATGGATGGGGCAACTTTACAATTTCCTGGGGCTTACAGTTGGCTGCATTCAGCACGATCAGGAGCCGGATGAACGTCGCGAGCAGTACGCGATGGACATCACCTACGGGACGAACAGTGAGTTCGGTTTCGATTACTTGCGCGACAACGGCATGGCCACGACTCGCGAACAACAGGTCCAGCGCGGCTATCACTACGCCATCGTTGATGAAGTCGATTCCATTTTGATCGATGAAGCGCGCACGCCTCTCATCATTAGCGGCCCGGCTACCATTTCCACACATCAATACGACAAATGGAAACCGCTAATTGACCAGTTGGTGCGCAAACAAAACATGCTTTGCAACCGAATCGCGAGCGAAGCCATCGAGAAATTTGAGCAGGGCGATGTCGAGATCGGCGGGCGTCTCATGTTCAAAGTGAAACTCGGTCAGCCGCGCAATAAACAGCTTTTGCGCATGATGGAAGACCCGGACAAACGCCGCGCCGTTGATAAAGCCGAGCTTTCATTCTTCCAGGACACACGCAAGGAAGAACTGTTCCAACTTAAGGAGGAACTCTTTTTCACCATCGATGAAAAATCGAACGAAGCCGATCTCTCTGAGCAGGGCCGTAGCTTTCTCAATCCCGATGATCCGAACGCGTTTGTGTTGCCGGATTTGATTAACGAATTCACCGAAATCGATCTCGACCAGACGCTCTCACCTGAGGAAAAGGACAAGAGAAAAGCCGAGCGCCAGCAGCATTGTGACGCGCAGGCCGAGCGGATCCACAACATTTCGCAACTACTGCGCGCGTACTGCTTGTTCGAGAAGGACGTCCAGTACGTGATCGAAGATAACAAGGTTGTGATCGTCGATGAATTCACCGGCCGCAAAATGCCGGGACGACGCTGGAGCGATGGATTGCATCAGGCGGTGGAAGCAAAAGAAGGAGTCCAAATCGACCGTGAAACGCAAACATTGGCGACGATCACGATTCAAAATTATTTCCGGCTTTATCAAAAGCTGGCGGGAATGACCGGCACGGCCGAAACGGAAGCCGCAGAGTTTCATGATATTTACAAACTCGACGTGAACATGATTCCGACCAATCGGCCGGTGCGGCGCGCGGATAACAACGATCGCATCTACAAGACGCGTCGGGAAAAATACAACGCGGTCATTAAAGAGATCAGAGAAGCTCATACGAAAAGCCAACCCGTGCTGGTTGGAAGCGTGAGCGTGGAAGCCTCCGAGTTGCTCAGTCGAATGCTGAAGCGCGAGAAAATTCCGCACAACGTGTTGAACGCGAAATTTCACATGCAGGAAGCCGAGATCGTGGCTCGCGCTGGGCAACCAGGCACAGTCACGATTTCCACGAACATGGCCGGGCGTGGCACCGATATTAAGCTTGGTCCTGGCGTAACGGAGCTGGGCGGTTTGATGGTAATCGGGACCGAGCGGCACGAGGCGCGCCGAATTGATCGACAGCTACGCGGGCGTTGCGCGCGACAGGGCGATCCAGGCGCGTCGCGCTTCTACGTCAGTTTCGAAGACGACCTGATGCGCAACTTCGGTGCAGCCGATCGAATGACGAAGATCATGGAGCGATTCGGCCTTGAGGAAGGCCAAGAGCTCGAGCATCGATGGCTCAATAAATCGGTCGAGACGGCGCAAAAACGCGTGGAACAGCGCAACTATCTCATCCGAAAGCGCACACTCGATTTCGACGACGTGATGAACATGCAGCGCGAGGTGGTTTACACCTATCGCAACGAAGTCATCGATTCCGAGGAGCCGCGCAAACTCATCTTCGAAGTGATCGATGAAGCGGTGCCGGCGAAGGTGAAGGAATATCTCGATGGCGATGAACCGAATTACGCGGGCCTCATCCATTGGGTGAACACGACTTTCCCGCTCGGATTGACGAAGGAAAAAGCACAGTTCGATACGCGCACTGTTGATGAAAACGCACAGTTTTTGGTCGAGAAGATCAAGGACGCATACGAGCGGAAATCGAGTCACGAAGAGCCGACCGCCGTTAAAAGTTTGGAGCGCTACATCATTCTGAACGCGATCGATCGTCTCTGGCAGGAGCATCTCTATGCCATGGACGCATTGCGCGAGGGCGTCTATCTGCGGGGTTACGCGCAGAAAGATCCGCTCATCGAGTACAAGACCGAGGCTTACGACATGTTCGTCGAATTGATGGCGAACATTAAGAACGAAGTGCTGAACAATCTGTTCCGCAGCACTTCAAACTTACAGGCATTCGAGAATTTCCTGGCGACGTTGCCACAATTCTTGATGCGCGAACATGCACCGACCGCGCCAACTGCAGGCGGCCCGTCGCGGGTACGCGAGCCTCAACCAGTCGGCGCGATGGCTGGAGTTGCCGGAGATGGCGACGGAGCAGGCGAAGTTTCAATCGATCTGCCCGTGCGTCGTTCGGTGCCAAAAGTCGGCCGCAACGAGCCGTGCCCCTGCGGCAGTGGAAAAAAATATAAAAACTGCTGCGGCCGCGTTGCGTAACGAGATATGGAAAGCCGCGGAGCACCGCCGCACTCCAAAACGCAACGACTGGGATGTGCTCGAAATCACGGCCACGTTTTGGAGTTCGGTAGTGCTCTAGCGCTTTAATCGCCTGAGTTGTCATTCCGAGCGTTGCCGAGGAATGGAGCGAGTGGGACGAGCGACATGGACGGAAACGCCGCGAAGATAGTGGCGAGAGAGTCGGGAGACGAACAAGTTCAATCTCCTAACTCCTTCGGGAATATCGATCCCGCTCCGGGAGACTCGCTCGACATGACAAGTCAGGACGACTCGGGCAATTCGTAAGTAGTGATCTCCAGTTGGTGACCGTCGGGATCACGGAAATAGATGGAGTGCGAAATTTCGTGATCCTGGAATTCGAAGTCGATTCCGCGCTTTTCCAGTTCGCGCTGTGCGGCAAGAAAATTTTCACGATTAGCGCGAAAGGCGAGGTGAAGCATCCGAAGTTCACGGTGACTTAGCGATGTCGATTTCGCGTTTGGATTCGCGGGAAACAACGCAACCCCGGTATTTCCTTTGCCGATGAAAGTTGGCACTCCGTCCCACACGCCTTCGTAAAGTCGTTCGAATCCGAGAACTTCAATATACCATTTTGCCGATCGCTCGATGTCGCGCACGCCGAGAGCTACATGATCAATTCCTTCGAGTTGCATGAGAAGTTTCCGGCAGAACTTACAAAATTGCTCTGATCAACGAAATAAGGCAATTACTACGTGGGATATCGGGAGGTGGAACGCGTTGTCCTCAACGCGTTGGCAGCCGACGCGGGTCTTCAGTTTGGTTTCTGTAGTCGATCGCAGCATGTAATGGGAGACTGCGTCTGAAAAATCTGTAAGCAATTGCAGATAAAATCCGTCTAACTCACTGCTTCCACGCGGCGGCATGGGCGCGGACCGGATAACCGAAGCCCTTGAGCGTAACCTCGCCCAGGTCTTCGAACAGGAGTCCCTTGCCGAGGCATAACTCGGCGATCGCGTTTGATACCAGGATTTGTTCCGGTTGCGCGTGAGCGCATAGGCGGGAGGCCAGTTGGACTGTTGATCCAAAGAGATCGTTACGTTGCTCGACGGGTTCGCCTGCTGCAGCGCCAACTCGGACCTTGAGCGCGTGTTCTGGCCTTGCTTGCCCGTGCTTGTCTAATTCGCGTTGAATCTGAATTGCGCATCGAACGGCACCTGCTGGCGAGATGAAGCAGGCCATAATGCCGTCGCCGGTGTGCTTGATCTCGCGCCCGCCGAGAGCGGACAACGCATCCCGCACAATCGTGTCGTGCACACCGAGCAAAGCCAGCGCCGCCTCGTCACCGAGCGATTGAGTCAATGTCGTTGAATTTACAACGTCCGTGAACAAAACGGTTCGGATCCCCGGATCCCGCGCGTCGGCTCCGCCACCGGGCAGAATCACGGCTCCCGTCGCATTTGTCTCGACGCCACCTAGAAATCCTTCCGCGAGCTCTGGTTGTATTTCAATAATTTTCTCAGCCATCATTCCATGAGCCTCGCGATGCACGCATTCTGCTGCCTCTGCGTTTGGCGCATGAACGAGGCAAAAAACCTTCTTCCCACTCTCGTTCACCCAGTATTTGGTGTACTCGACGCCATATTTCCGCTGCGTCGCCATATCCTTCGCATGGGCCTTTGCGACGTCTTCCGGAGTCGTTCCCTCTGGAAGATTATGAATGTCCATGTATAACGGCATAGCGGAAGATTTTAGCGCGATATTACCCGATGCAAAACGCTGATCGTGGCCGGTTGGCTTAGCGTTTGGTAAACGACGCAGTAACGCTCGGCCAGACGAATTAGCGTGGCGACCTGTTCATCGGTGGCATCGGTATCAAGATCGAAATTCAGGCGGATTTCTTTGAACCCAACTGGTACTTCTTTGGAAACCCCGAGCGTGCCACGAAAATCAAGATCGCCTTCCGCTGTAATGGTAGCGCCGCGCAAAAGAATGTTCAGAGCGGTAGCAACCGCGCTTAAAGTTACGCCCGCGCAACCTACCAGCGCTTCGAGCAGCATGTCGGCCGAACATGCGCTCTGGCCATCGCCGCCTGTTGCCGGATGAAGGCCGGCCTCAACGCGCGCCTTTCCCGTTTCGATTTTACAGGTGGCGTTTTCGGCGATTCGCCCTTCTGCACGGAGCGTGACCAACGCAGTCTCAGGACGCTCGCGGTACTGCGCCTTCAGAGGCGCCTGTAATGATCTTAACTCGTCAGCAGTCATTTTTTGTAGGGGCGTTCGCCGCGGCGAGCGCCGCTACAACTAATTCGGTTTAATGTTTTGGTTCACTCGGAAGAAATTATCGGGATCGTATTTGTTTTTGATCTCAACCAGTCGCTGGTAATTATCGCCGTACGTTTTTTTCACGCGTTCTTCGCCTTCATCCCCCATTAGGAAGTTTACGTACGCTCCGCCAGCTGAGTACGGATGAAGCGCATCATAGTAACTTTTCGTCCACGAGATGATTTTGTCATTGTTAGCTGGATCAGGATCTACACCGACCATCACCTGCGCCCATTTCGCACCTCGATAATTCCAAGCCGTATCATTCTTGCCGACTCGTGATGCAGCCCCATCGATCGGATACATATGCATGGTGGAATGCATCGAGGGAAGCCCTTCACCGAATCGAATGTGCTGCGTGATCGCGTTATCGCTCAACTCATTCACAAAATCGGCGCGCCAGTACCATTGCAAGCCCGGAGGATAAAGCGCGTCGAACATGCTTTGCAGAGCTGGCTGGGGCAGCGGACCTACAAAATCGAGCGCGGGTTTCTTGAAAGCTCGAATCGGCTCGAATGTCTCCTCTGCTTTCTCTTGAGGCCCGGCGTACGCCCAGACAATGCCGCACATTTTTTTCATGTGTAGATGTTCTGGGAAAGGCGCGACCGGCGGGACGGTGAGAAAGGCGAAAAAACCATTCAAATCATCGGGTGCCGCTGGGATCAAATCGCGATACCATTTCATGACGTCAGCTGTTTCGCTCAATTCGTAGAGCATTGGCCCGCCATAGATCGTGTCGATCGGGTACAGCTTGAACGTGAAAGACGTGACGACCCCGAAATTTCCGCCACCACCGCGAAGCGCCCAGAACAAGTCCGAGTTCTCATCAGCGCTTGCCTTAACAAAGTTGCCATTGGCCAAAACGACATCGGCTGAGAGGAGATTATCGATACTCAGCCCGCATTTGCGAGTGAGATGCCCGATTCCACCCCCAAGAGTCAATCCACCGACGCCAGTGGTAGAAACGATTCCGCTTGGCGTTGCGAGGCCGAATACATGCGTTGCGTGATCGACATCGCCCCATGTGCATCCGCCTCCGACAGTAACGGTACTCGCCGCCGGGTCGACCCGCGTATATTTTATCGGGCCGAGGTCGATCACTAAACCGTCATCGCAAACTCCCAATCCTCCTGCGTTATGACCGCCGCTGCGGATCGCGACGAGCAGATCGTTCTCTCTAGCGAAGTTCACGGAGGTAATGACGTCCGCCACATCCGCACAACGGGCAATCAGCCGCGGCTTTTTGTGGATCATTCCGTTGAACACCTTGCAAGCTTCATCGTAATTCTTGTCACCTGGTTCGATCAGTCTGCCACGAAGGTTTGCTTTGAAATCGGCGATGGCATTCTCGCTAAGCATGACGAAGTCTCAGCGAAACGGTCCTAGGGTCAAGACAGTGAAGTCTCAGCATTTTCATTGAGATATTGGCTGGCGGAGGGGTAGTATGTCTGCCCATTGGAATAGGCGATGTTTGACGCGCATACATCGTGGACTCGCCGGGATTTTTTGAAACTCGCCGGCCAGGCGGGACTGGTTAGCGCCGTCCCGACGCTCGCGAGTGCTGCTGCCGCGCTCAATCCCGACACGGTTTGTATTTCGATCCTGCACACGACGGACCTGCACGGTCATATCCTGCCAACCTTCGACTACGACGGATATCCAGATCGCGGCGGATTGGCGCGTTGTGCGACGCAAATCAGGCGCTGGCAGCGGGAAAGCCCCAACTCGATCTTGATCGACGTCGGCGACGTGTATCAGGGGACTGACGTCAGCCTCCGAAACAAGGGCGCGCTGATGATCGATCTGCTCAATCATCTCGAATACGACGCCTGGGTGGTCGGCAACCATGAATTCGATTGGGGGATGGAGTGCTTCGAACACGCGTTGCAACAATCAAACATGCCGATCCTTGCCGCGAACATGCTGTTGGAACAAAAACCTGCCGGCGAATTTCCAGATACAAACCATCCGTTTGCAAAAATCCAGCCGTTCATTTTGAAGGAGATTGAGGGCATCAAACTCGCAATCGTCGGCGTCACCACGCCGGGGATGGCGTTTTGGCTTTGGCCGGAATTTACCCGGGGACTTGATTTTCGGCACCCGGTCGAGCCCGTTCGCCGTGCGATCGCGAGGGCGAAAAGCAGAGGCGTGGACGCGATCGTGTTAACGGGTCACATGGGACTCAAGGCGCGCACCGGCGGGGATGATTTTGCCAATACAGTAATGGCGCTGACGTCGGAATTTCCGGAGATAGCAGTGTTTATCGCCGGCCATACGCATCAGGATGTGCCAAGCCGGCTAACGAATGGCGTGTTGTTTACGCAGGCAGATCATTTCGGGATTCACTTGGGGCGCGTCGATCTTCTCTTCGATCGCAATTCAAAGAAGCTGCTGCGCCGCGAAGCGATCTGCGAGCTGATGGATAACCGTTTCAGTTTTGATCACGCGATTATTTCACGGGCGAAATCGCAGCTCGCCGAATCGGCTACCGAGCTGTCCGAGTCGATCGGTCAACTGGCAGAGACCCTACGAGGTCGAAGCCGTCCCGGCCGGCCGAGCGACGTCGAAAGACTGATCGGAGCGGCGATCGCGGAAATGTTGATGGAACGAAGGGTGCCCGTTGATGGCGTCATGCACGGGACGTTCGATGATAAAGCCGACTTGGTAGCCGGCCCCAAAACGGTTAACGACGTCTGGAACATAATTCCTTACGAGAACTACATTGTGACGGCGCACCTCTCGCCTGAGGAAATAAAGATTGCGATGGAAGATGTATTCGCCAGCCACGAAAAGCGCAATCTGCTTGGCTTCGAACTGAAGACAGAAGGTCTCCGCGACGACTGTAAGATTGTCTCGATGGCTCTGGCCAACCGGGAGCCGCTGGATCGAAACAAGAAATACGTCATCGCGTTTAACAGTTTCGATGCACGGAGCGGCGGCCATCATTTCATGAAATTGCGCGGGTTCCTGGCGAGGCCGGAGGCCAATTGCATCCTGCATCCGGTGCAAACCCGCGATGCGCTCATTGGTTTCTTCCAGCGTCACAAAATCGTCCATCGGATGGCCGCGATGAAGGCCCTGGCAGTCGCGGCCTAAACTCCAGTTCTTCTTGCAAAAACGACGCATCCTGCTTGCCTATTGCGCCATGCGGCTCGGAACATTTTGCCTGATTGGTTTGCTGCTCACTACTGAACTTGCGTCGTCACAAACGGTGAAAATTGCCTCACCAACACCGACACCGACGCCAGCGCTGCCGGAGCTCCGGCCTGCACTGCTGGGGGCAGGCCCCGATTCGCTCATAAACAGGATCGACACTGCCGATCTGGTTAAAAAGGGTCAGAAAGACGCCGCAGTTATGTTTTCCTGTCTTGTCGCGCCGACTGGTGATGTCGTTAGGAGTGCTGCTTATCGCGGCACGCGGGGATCAGAATTGCTCGAGCAGGAAGTATTAAAACGCCTGGCAAACGCGAAGTTTGTTCCTGCGATTCATAATCACCAGCCGGTCATCGTCGTTTTCTACGGCACGGCAACGTTTGCCGTCGTGAATGGCAAACCGCGACTCCGGATCTTTTCCAATCAGCAACTGGAAGAAGTGAAAAAGGAGAACGACTTCATCGATCCACAACCCTATGTTGGCCCCGGCTCAAAATTCACTGGAATACATTATCCGGACACAGGGACTACAGTGAGGCTAACCGGCGTTGTCGAACTTGCGCTCGAGGTTGATGCCGTCGGCAATCTAAAGAACATGCGGGTCGTCACCGAGGAGCCGCCGTATCTCGGTTTCGGCCGTGCGGCCCTGTCCGATTTCAACGGCGCAAAATTTATTCCGGCCTTCCGTAACGGCAAACCTGTCGACAGCAAAGTTACGATTCCGGTTTATTACAAGCCATCAGGCTCCGAGCCTGGTCAATAGCGGTCCTGCCGATCGAAATTAAGGCGAGACTGATCTAATAAGTAAAAGAGTGTCGCTGCGGTGAACAGGATCATTCGTGCGTCTTTTTTCAAGCGTGATCCGCTCACATGCGCGCGCGAGTTGATCGGCACAGAACTGATTTGGGATGGTTGTTCGGGAATCGTTGTCGAAGTGGAAGCGTACGCAGCAATCAACGACGAGGCCGCGCATACCTTTACACGGCCGAGCGCACGCAGCTTTATCGAGCGAAACAATGCGGGTGCCGCCTATGTCTATTTCAATTATGGAATGCATTGGATGTTGAACGTGCTGGTCAAAGGTGGCGAGAACGGTTTCGTCCTCATTCGCGCGCTAGAGCCCAGAAAGGGCATAGGGAAAATGAAGAAACGTCGCGGACTTGATGATGTAAAACGTCTTTGCTCGGGACCTGGCAAGCTCACGCAGGCGCTCGACATTACCAATCGTCATCATGAAATGGATTTGTGCTCCGACCCGCGATACTGCTTCGCTCGCAACACAACAAGGCCTGCGGATGTGGTAGCCGACCAGCGCATTGGTATCGCGCGTTCTGCGCATTATCCATGGCGTTTCACGCTGAAGGAAAGTGAGTTTGTAAGCCGGGCGGTGAAAACCTAGGTGGTACGCGTTGTCCTCAATGCGTTAGCATGCGGCTCTGCCGGCTGATGTTGTCCAGTTCCTTCGGCGTTTCTGTTGTCATCGTCTTCAGAGAAGACGATCCACCTCATTGACTCCCGCATCTCTTGATAGAAGTTCCTCATCCGGATGAATCGAAAGAAACAGCGCGTTTTACTGGGGATGAGCGGGGGGGTGGACTCCAGCGTCGCCGGATATTTGTTGCGCGAGCAGGGCTACGAGGTCATCGGCGTAACCATGAAAGTATGGCCGCAGGATTGTATCTCCCGCGCTGAAGACAAATGCTGCGGACCCGAGGCGATTGCTGATGCGCGCGGCGTGGCGCATTCCCTGGGAATTCCACATTACGTCGTTGACGAGGCCGACCTGTTCGAGCGGTTGGTCATTGATTATTTCTCCAGCGAATATCGGGCCGGCCGCACACCGAATCCGTGTGTGATGTGCAATGAGAAGCTCAAATTCGGGAATCTCTGGAGCAAAGCGGCTGCCTTAGGTTGCGACTATATCGCAACGGGGCACTATGCGATCATTGAACACGTTGTAGCCGCGGGCGGTGACCGCGGCCGCATGAATTCACGTGTTGCGTGCAAATCTACCGGGGTCGACGACTCCGGCTACAGTTACGCAATTTTGCGAAAGGGCCGCGACCCGCGCAAAGATCAGTCCTATTTCCTTTTCAGTTTGCGCCAGCCGCAGCTTCGACGTGCGCTGACTCCGCTCGGCAAGATGATGAAGCCGCAAATCCGCGAAATCGCGCATTCGTTAGGCCTGAAAGTTGCGGACAAGGTGGACAGCCAGGAAATCTGCTTCGTCCCGGGCAACGATTACAAAGCCTTCTTGCGGTCGCACCTTGGCGAAAATGAGTTTCATCGCGGCGAGATTTACGATGTTGCGGGTAATTTTCTGGGCGAACACGACGGGATCGAGCTTTTCACAATTGGACAACGCAAGGGGTTACCAGGCGGTTCGCCGCGGCCGCGCTATGTGGTTGATCTCGATCCGGCGACGAATCGCGTGATTGTGGGAGATGCTGACGACTTGGTGACGGATGAATTCGAGATCGACAGGGTGAATTGGATTTGCGATATCGGGCAGGGGTTTCATGGAGGGGCGAACTCGTGTGAGCCCGGCGTCGCGGGAGCTCCGTCCTCCAAGCGCCTCGAAGTGACAGCGAAGATTCGTTATAGCCACCCAGGAACACGCGCTACGCTGACGCAGCTCGAAGACGGGCACGCCCATGTGCGATTGCACGATCCGCAAAGGGCTGTCACTCCAGGGCAGGCAGCGGTGTTTTACGATGGCGACGTCGTCCTCGGTGGCGGTTGGATTTGCCGGTCCTCGCGTCCTGAGCGGAGCCCATTCGACTCGCTTCACTCGCTCAGGGTAAACTCCGCGAAGTCGAAGGATGCCGTGTTGGTACCGTAAGGTGATGCAACGGGATTCCTCGACGAAGCCTGTCCTGAGAGAAGCCGAAGGGCTCGGAATGACGGCTTTCGGCTGACAAATGGCCGACCAGATTTTGCTGGCCATCAGCACTTTTCCGGACGCGGACACGGCCAGTCGCGTTGCGCAAACATTAGTTGAAGAAAAGTTCGCGGCGTGCGCGAACCTCATTCCGGCTGTTCACTCGATCTATCGCTGGAAAGAAAAAATCGAAACAGCGGGCGAAGTGATTGTCTTTTTCAAGACCATCCAGGATCGACAGGCAGCGTTCGAGGAAAAGCTGCGCTCCCTTCATCCTTACGAAGTCCCAGAACTGATATTCGTCAAAATCGACAGCGGATCGCCGGATTAC
The DNA here is from genome assembly GCA_035694525.1 of Candidatus Udaeobacter sp. Taxonomy (GTDB): domain Bacteria; phylum Verrucomicrobiota; class Verrucomicrobiia; order Chthoniobacterales; family UBA10450; genus Udaeobacter. The sequence continues at coordinate 23,590 of DASSFL010000387.1, forward strand.
CTGCGCTGGGTGACCGATAACTGTCGCTAAGCTCGACGGCTTCAAGCCGTCGAGTTTTGAGCCGTACCACGGCGTTTGTAGTTAAGCGTAAAGATAGTGACGCCGATGAGATTAGCCACGAGAGTCACGGCAATAATTTTCGCAGCGAAAAGCAACGGGTTAGGCACATCGATGATCGGATAGATTGTGAAGAAAATGGCCAGCAGACATACAATGAGACCGCAAGCGGCCGCGAGTCGCAGCCAAGAACGCGCTCCGGATCGTATCGCTGCGGTGCCCACGATTGGGATCGCAAACATGACTGTATAAACAATTCCGTAAAAAACGTTGGCGGCGTTGTCCACGATTTGAAATGCTTCCTGCAATCCCGCGCCGATCTGGCTCGAGATGGCGATCACCAGCGTGATCGCGCCGACAAACATGATTGAGTTGATTGGGGTTTTGTAACGCGGATGCAGACGCGAAAACCATATCGGCAAAAGGTGGTCCCAGCCGGCTACCATTGGCAAACGGGAGCTGCCCGTAAAATGAATACTCATCGAAGATATGGAGCGCACTGTCATCAGCAGAATGCCAACAGAGGCAATCGTGCTAGCAGCACCGAATGACTGCAGTCCGAGCCGTAACGTCTGCGGCACCGGGCCGATTAAATCGATTTGGTTATT
>DASSFL010000388.1:0-8015 GCA_035694525.1 Candidatus Udaeobacter sp.
ACACACGGGGGTTTCCCCGGAGGAAGTAGAAATGAAAAAACTAATGTTGGTATTAGTCGCGTCTGCCTGTTGCTCGGCTTTCACGATGAACGCGTCGGCTCAGCAAGCCGAACAGGCAACAGCCGATGCAGTCATTGCAATGACGAAAGCGCAATGGGCGGCGGAGATCAAAGATCCGACAAATGTCTCTGAGCAGTCGAAAGACATGTCGGATGACTACACGGAGTTCAACGGCGATTATGCAACGCGTCTGGATGGCAAAGCGATGAATTCGCGGCTGGCGGAGGCTGCAGGAAAAGCCTCTGGCAAGACCATTGGGGCCGAAATGGCCAATCCCAAAGTCCAGGTATACAACGGGAATGTTGCGATCCTGACTTACAACTATGCCGGCCTTACTCAGGACAAGGACGGAAAGACGACACCGAATCGCGCAAAATCGACGCGCGTTTTTGTGAAAAAGGGCGATAAATGGACGTTGGTGCACGCAAACTTTGGGGCGGATCCACTGCCAAAACAATAAGACTCTGAAAACCTGAGAAAGGGGCCGCTAGTACGCGCTTTGCGCTTTTGGTGGCCCCTCATCTTGTACGATCTTCACGATTTTCGCGGCTCGTCCATCCTCGAGTGTAATCCAGTCGCCCATGTCCGCGGCTAGCAGCGCCTTGCCGAGCGGAGAAATCCAACTGACGGCGTCTCGGTTGAAATCAAGTTCATCAACGCCGACGATGGTAAACGTTTCGGTCGCGCCTTTTTTATCCTGCACCGTCACCGTTGCGCCGAACGTGACGCTGTTCGACGGCGCGTCCGGCGGATCGACAACATGGACTGATGCCAGAATTTGTTCGAGTTCGGTGACACGCTCGCTGACGGCGTTTGCTGCGCGAAGCTTCTGTAGTTCCTCGCGCAAACGCTTCGCTCCGCGTGCGGTGATGTAATTAGTCGCTCCCGGTGGCAGTCCTGACGCCGATCGCTTCCGTCCGCTGCGCTCCGGAGGATCGACATCTTCTTTGACGAACGCCCTGCTCATCCAGAAAAGTATCGCACCCACCGCATCGGGTGTCCTTTGGGAAAAGAGAGATCGGCGCTTGGCCTGACGTCCGCGCTGGCACGAACACTACTGACTCACTCCGCGCGCAACGCAATCATCGGCTCGACGCGACTAGCCCTGCGCGCCGGGATCCAGCAGGCGAGAAGCGCGATACCGGACAAGAGCAAGGCGACACCCGTGAAGGTGATCGGATCGGAAGTGCTCACGCCGTAGAGCAGGCTCTTCATCATGCGCGCGCCGCCGAAGGCAATGATTAGCCCGCATAACGAACCAATCGCGGCGAGCACCATGCCTTGTTTCAAGATGAGCTTCTGCACATCGGAAAGCTGCGCACCGAGAGCCATGCGCAATCCAATCTCGCGCGTGCGTCCCGCGACGACGTGCGACATGACACCGTAAATCCCGACCGCCGCGAGAATCAGGGCTAGGACACCGAAACTGCCCAGCGCGATTGCGGCTACGCGCGCAGGGAAAAGTGAGGTGCCCATGTGCTCTTTCAGCGTCTTTGCTGCGTAAACGGAAATCGAGGGATCGAGCTTTTGCACTTCGCCGCGCAAGGCGCTCAACGCTTCTCGAGGATCCCCGCGTGTGCGGGCAACGACCGTAACCCCGCCACTGTAATCGCGATAGAGCGGCGTATAGAGAGCGGGCTTGGGATCTTCGCCTAACGAGTTGTATTTTCCGTCGGGCACGACGCCGACTATCTCGAAGAAGGGATCCTTGGGCCCATGCCAGTTGAAGCGCCGGCCGATCGGGTCTTGTCCGTTGAAGAACTTTTTCGCGAACGTCTCGTTCACGATGGCGACCCGGCTTTCCTTCTTGTTCTCGTCGTCGCGAAAATCACGGCCGCGTAGTGGAATGCCCATTACATCGAAATAACCGGGGCTGCTTTCGATTGGGATCGCGATCGGCAATGTGCTCGCGCCTTTGAACTCCGTGCCTTCGATATAAATCGTGCTGTTGTTATAGTTCAATCCGAGCGGGAGGTAATCAGTCAGTGCGGCGTTTTCGATTTGGGGCAACGCCTGCGCTCGCTCGAGCACTTGCTTTTGAAACGCGCGGCCGCGTTGCTCGTCATAGCCCTGCAAACTGACATCGAACGAAATGGCAACCGCGTTTTCTGGATTGAAGCCGGGCCGCATCTTTTGAGCGGCTTGCAAACTGCGCACAATAAGACCGGCGCTGATGAGCAGAACTAACGAAAGGCTGACCTGCGCGACAACGAGGAAGTTGCGCAAACGTGAGCGACGGAAGCCGGCCATCGATGATTCGTCTTTTAACGCGGGCACAAGCTGCGGTCTCGACGATTGCAGCGCCGGAATGAGGCTGAAAAGAATTCCCGTCGCGATCGAGAGCAAGAGGGCAAAAGTGAGCACACGCCAATCCGTGCGCAGATCGAACAGCAAAGTAACGTCGCTCGGCAAGCGAATGCCTCGTACCGCGCTATTGATTGCGGCAGCGAGCAAGACGCCGGCCACGCCGCCACTGAGTGAAATGAGAAGACTCTCAGTGAGCAGTTGTCTGACGAGTCGTGTCCGGCTTGCGCCGACCGCCAGCCGGACGGCAATTTCCCGCCGCCGTTCCGCCGCGCGCGCGAGGAGCAGACTGGCAAGGTTCACGCACGCGAGCAAAATCACGAGCGCACCCACGGCCGCGAGCACTCCGGTGAAGGCGAAGACAGAATTCGCAATATCCGGAATGAACAAGCCGGGTTTGCCGAGTCGGATGCCGCGGCCGACGTTCTGCGGATAATCCTTCGTCAGTTGCGCGGTCAGCGTTTCGAGCTCAGCCTTCGCTTGAGCGGATGACACACCGGGCTTCAACCGGCCGACGGTGAAAAGATTGTTCGAGTCGCGCTTATCGATCCACGTGCTTCCGGGCTCGATCGTCTTGGCCATCATTACCGGAATGAACATCTCCGGATCGTAAGCGACTTCGGTGCCGATAAACCCCTTCGGCGCGACGCCGATGACAGTGAATGGGCGGCTGTTGAACTCAACCGTCTTACCAACGATCTGGGGATCGCCGCCGAAGCGGTGTTGCCAGCAGTTGTAACTAATGACGGCAACGGGATGTGAATCAGGCGTCTGATCTTCTTCCGGCAAAAATGCGCGCCCGAGCATTGGCTTTACGCCGAGAACGTCGAAGTAATTTCCGGAAACGAGATAGCCCCAGACGCGCTGGCTGGACTTGTTGACTGTGAGACTGCTGACGACAACGCGATAAACAAACAGACCGGAGAAAACGGTGTTACGATCGCGGTAGTCTTTGTAATTCAGATGCGACTGCAGCGACCATTCCGCACCATTGTGCAGTGTGCCGTAAAGCTCGACCAACTGTGAAGGGTCCTTCACCGCGAGCGGCCGCAGCAAAGCTGTATCGACTAGACTAAAGATCGAAGTGTTGGCCCCGATGCCGAGTGCCATCGAAATAATGGCGAGTGCGGCAAAGCCGGGTTGTTTCATAAGTTGCCGAAAACCGAAGCGGATGTCCTGCAGAAGTGTTTCCATAAGCGCGCGAGGTTCTGCATTGTGAGATGCAGCGCGGGCGCGCTTCGGATTCAGGAAAATTCGCCACGCGCGAATTTATCTCGCTCAGGTCCTCCGCCTTTTGGCGGCGGCGTTCCATGCCGGCGCGATCAGCCCGGCACTGGTCATTCGCAAGACTTTAAGACTTGGCGCAGCGAGAACGTCGTGTGCCTGCTCGAAAAACACAACGCGCCGCCGATGCTAAACGAAACGTCGCAGGCTGCATTGGATGCCTTAGCCCTTCAACTCCTTGCACCTGGCAGAAATCTGTTTCAAGAACTCGTTCGCCGCGCGACCCAACGGACGTTGCTTCGGCCAGACCGCCACGATCTTCCGTTCGGGCTTGGGCGCGAGGAGCGAACGATACTCGGGCAAGTCTTTGCGCTCGCTGAGCGCGGCCATCGCGGGAACGAGCGAGATGCCCATCCCGGAGCGAACGAGGGCTTGAATCGTTTCCAGCTGGGCACTGCGAAAGTTGATCGTCGGCTTCAAGTCGCGCCGTTCGCAAAAACTCAGCACTTGGTCCCCGAGGCAGTGCCCCTCCTTCATCACGATGAAAGGCTCTTTTTCGAGGTCAGCAAGACGCACCGTCCGTTTGCGTGTTAACCGATGGCCCGGGGGCAACGCCAGTCGCAACTCCTCGGTAAACAAATCCATCACCTCCACCCGCTCGTCCTGGATTGGTCGGCTGGCCAGCGCAAAATCGATTTCATACGCCTGCGCGAGCTTGAGCAACCGCGCCGTCGTGTCCTCGTGCACCACGATTTCCACTCCGGGGAACTTTTCCGCAAACGTTACCAGCGCCTTTGGCAGTAGGTACGGCGCAATTGTCGGCAACACACCTACGATCAGTCGACCGCGCAGCAACCGCTGTGCATCGGAAGCTTCACGCCTGGCAGCGTCCACTTCCTCGAGAATCTTGACCGCCCGAGGCAAGAATGCCTCGCCATGTGGCGTCAGCTTGGCCTCACGTTTCGTGCGGTCAAACAATCGCTCGCCCAGCTCCTCCTCGAGTTTGAGAATTTGCTGACTCAACGAGGGTTGGGAGACATGGCATTGCTCCGCGGCGCGAGAGAAGTTCCCGGCGCGCGCCACCGCCACCGCGTATCGAAGCTGATGCATTTCCATAGGCAATTCCTATGGTGATCGAAAGAAACAAATATTTCAACAATCGCGCCAAATCTCGTTAGTTGACCATTCTTCCGCCGCATTCCGTTCAACCATCTAAGGAGAAAATATATGTCAACCGAAGCCAAATGCCCCATCCACCACTCCGCCAGCGGCCCGTCGAATCGCGACTGGTGGCCAAACCAGTTGAAGCTCGATCTCCTGCACCAACATTCGTCCAAGTCCAATCCCATGGGCGAGGACTTCAACTACGCCAGGGAGTTCAAGAGTCTCGACCTGGCTGCGCTGAAAAAAGATCTCGCGGCGTTGATGACCGATTCGCAGGACTGGTGGCCGGCGGACTTCGGCCACTACGGCCCGTTGTTCATTCGCATGGCGTGGCATAGCGCCGGCACGTATCGCATCGGCGACGGTCGCGGCGGCGGCGGCAGGGGCCAGCAGCGTTTCGCGCCGCTTAACAGCTGGCCAGACAACGTCAGCCTGGACAAAGCGCGCCGGCTTCTTTGGCCGATCAAGCAGAAATATGGCCACAAGATTTCGTGGGCCGACCTGATGATCCTCGCGGGGAACGTTGCGCTCGAAACGATGGGCTTCAAAACGTTCGGTTTCGGCGGCGGGCGCGAGGACACATGGGAGCCGGATCAGGATGCCTATTGGGGCCGGGAGACCACATGGCTCGGCGGCGATATTCGATACGCGCACGGCTCACACGGTATCGTGAAGGACACCGCGGTGCTCGTGTCCGATGACGACGCAGATGGAGACATCCACTCGCGCAAATTGGAAAATCCGCTCGCTGCGGTGCAAATGGGCTTGATTTACGTCAACCCCGAAGGTCCAGACGGCAATCCGGATCCCATCAAAGCGGCCTACGATATTCGCGACACCTTCGCTCGCATGGCCATGAACGACGAGGAAACCGTCGCGCTCATCGCCGGTGGCCATAGCTTTGGCAAGACTCACGGCGCGGCGTCCGCTTCGCACGTGAAGCACGAACCCGAAGCAGCGGGTCTCGAAGAAATGGGCTTCGGGTGGAAAAACGACTTCGGCACGGGCAAAGGCCCGGACACCATCACCAGCGGCTTGGAAGTTACCTGGACAAACACCCCGACCAAGTGGAGCAACAACTTTTTCGAGAACCTTTTCAATAACGAATGGGAACTGACGAAGAGCCCGGGCGGTGCGCACCAGTGGGTGGCGAAAGCGGCTGACGCCACGGTGCCGGATGCCTACAACCCTTCGAAAAAACACCGGCCGACCATGCTGACCACCGACCTCTCGTTGCGGCTAGACCCAACCTACAAAAAAATTTCGCGGCGCTTCATGGAGCATCCGGATCAGCTCGCCGATGCGTTCGCCCGGGCGTGGTTCAAGCTGACGCACCGCGATATGGGTCCGCGCGCGCGCTATCTCGGCCCAGAGGTTCCTGCGGAAGAACTCATCTGGCAGGACCCCATTCCCGCAGTGGATCACAAATTGATCGATGCGCAGGATATCGCCTCTCTAAAAACCAAAATCCTGGCGTCCGGTCTGTCCATCTCAGAGCTCGTTTCGGCCGCATGGGCGTCGGCGTCCACTTTCCGTGGCTCCGACAAGCGTGGCGGTGCGAACGGCGCCCGTGTTCGTCTGGCGCCGCAAAGGGATTGGGAAGTTAATCAGCCCGGCCAACTGGCGAAGGTGCTCAAGACTCTGGAACGCATCCAGAGCGAGTTCAACAAGACAGCGCCCGGCGGCAAGAAGGTCTCGCTGGCTGACCTGATTGTATTGGCGGGATGTGCAGGCATCGAGCAGGCGGCGAAAAATGCCGATCACGAGGTCACGGTTCCTTTCACCCCGGGACGCATGGACGCGAGTCAAGAGCAGACTGACGTCGAATCCTTCGCGGTGCTCGAACCCATCGCGGACGGCTTCCGCAATTACCTCAAGGGCAAATACAGCGTGCCGGCGGAAGCGTTGCTGATCGACAAGGCACAGTTACTCACCCTGACCGCGCCCGAAATGACCGTGCTCATCGGTGGCATGCGCGTTCTAGGCGCCGACGCCGGCGGTGCGAAGCACGGCGTCTTCACCAAGCGACCCGAGGCGCTGACTAACGACTTCTTCGTGAACTTGCTCGACATGGGCACGGAGTGGAAGCCGCGCTCGCAAGACGCAAACGTGTTTGAAGGGCGCGATCGCAAGACGGGCGAAGTCAAGTGGACCGGCTCGCGTGTAGACCTTGTCTTCGGTTCGAACTCTCAACTCCGCGCGCTGGCCGAAGTATACGGAAGTTCGGATGCGGAGAAGAAATTCGTCCACGACTTTGTAGCAGCATGGAAAAAGGTGATGAACCTTGATCGCTTCGACGTTGCTTTTCCTTCTTAATTGGAACTCGCAGCTGCGCGATTTCAGCGAGCAGCGTTAGCGACGCTTGCGCAAAGTACCTCGGCGGGGACCGGCGTTGACGTTTGGAACTTCTTCACCGAGGGCCGTGGCCAAATCGATTTGATGGTCCTGCTCTTGCACGAGGATCTCGCGGATCTGTTCGGCCATCGCATATTCTCCAAGCGCTTCACACTGCGGGACGCGATCGCGGTAATTACGAATGGTTTCATTTTCATTGTCGAGATCGTAGCGGAGCATGTCTTTCGCGTTTTTCGATGTGCGGACAGGCTTCGGACTGGTCACCGGCATTTTGCCGAGGTAATCGATCTGCCGCGACAGGATGAGGGCATGATCGAGCTCCTGCTTGGCGTGAATTTCGAGCTGTGCGGCGATGTCCATGTATTCGGCGCCCTTGAGCACCTGGGAATAGACGACATAGGCGATGATGGCTTGATATTCCCGGGCCAGGTCTTCGTTCAACAGCTCCGCGAGACGATCGCGTGATATTTCGTTGGATTCTTGTTCAGGCATTTGATTCCTCCTTTAGATTAAAAGACTAACTATACGTAAAGCGCTTTGGGCGCGCCGCTAAATTCTTACTTCTTATTTCGTTCATCGCGCCGCGCGTTGTCGCACAATTGTAACAGTTAAAGAGTGGCATCGCTTAAGTCGCCATCCTAGAAATGGCGCACAATGAAAATTTTGACTTTCTCTCTGGTTACTCTCGCTCTTCTCGCTGCGCCGACGGGGCGAGCCCAATTCGTGCCCGGCCCGAACCCAATCGCCGGCACCGTCACCGCCGCACAAACTCTCGCGAGCGCCACTATAACCGTTAGCGGAATAATCCTTGGCCGACTTCCCTTAGGAACCACCTTCACCGTTATCAGCAACACCGCGGCCACACCTATCGCCGGCACCTTTGCCAATCTCCACGATGGCTCGATCCT
>DASSFL010000389.1:0-6192 GCA_035694525.1 Candidatus Udaeobacter sp.
CGCACCAGTGCCTAACGAACAATCCGGAATGTGAAGTTTCCGTTTGTAACATGTGTGTCGACGGAAACGACACGCCAGACTACTTTGTAGGTTCCCGCGCCCAGCGACGGCAAAGAAACGTGCAGCAGCGCGTGGTCGGAGCGATCCAGATGTAGATCGCGTTTGTCCACCTCCTTCCCAGACGCGTCGAAAACCTGAATGCTGCTAACGGCGGGTTCGATATTCTCTGTAAATCGAATTCGGACCTCGCCTGGTGATGTCTGTATCGTGCTGCCTACTCCCGGGTCCGCATCCTTGAGAAAAGCGTGCGCTTCAAGCCGGACTGAGCTGATCACAAGAATTAAAAAGAAGATGAGACGTTTCATTTGTTTCCTCCAAAAAGCGGGCGACCCAGGCTATGGGGAAAGAGATCGTCCACGAAGAAGTGCAGTTGCGCGATCACGCCGACGTTGTTTCCGGTGCGCTCGTTGATCGGAACAACAGCCTCAACTCCAACCTGGAAGTATTTACCCGCCCAGATGATGCCAGGGTTTATCGTGCCAGTCGTTTGTCCCTGTTCTCCGCGGTTCAGCGGAGTTTCCAATGCAAACTCAACCAGCGGGATCAACCGATCAAATGGCGCGCGCAGTCCGACATCCTGCACCTGTGATTGCAGATAGATAAGGCTGTACTCCAATGCAAAGCCCCATTCCAGCACATTGGGATGCCGCTCGACATCAATCTCCTGTTCGCCGGTCTGGGCGTCCATTGTGACACTGCGCGTGCTCGCGCTGGTCGGAATCGCAATGCCGACCTGCCCTGTGATGGCGAACGGCTTCAGGAACCGCACGGACGCGGGTAAATCGCCAAAGCCTTTGCCGAAAAAAAATCCCGGCGTCCACGTGCTGAATGAATCGGCGCCCACCGAGCGCCCACCCGTACCACCGACCTCCACGCCAAGTCCGATCGAGGCAATCGCTTCGTGCTCGCCGTTTTTCAACAGCTGATACTTCCCGCCTAGCTCCAGATTGCTGAACCCATTTGCCGCGCGCCCTTCGTGCGGATTGAGTACCGTAAAACTGTCACCGATTTCGATCGCAAAGTCCGGGGTAATGCGCTTCGAGATCTCCATGGAGATGTCCGTTTCACGCGTTCCACCTTCCTCCGGCGTCCTGATCGTGCTGACCGTTGGGAGCGAAAGTTCATCGGACACAAAAGGATCATCGGTTGAAAGCGTCGCCGGGAAAAACCGCGCGCCCGCAAAGCCATGGCCAAAAGCTCGACCCATCGCACCGAACTCGCACACGGCGCAAATGAGTAAAAAAAACGAAGATAAAAATTTCATTTAAGTCCTCCGAAAGTCGAAACAACACCGCGACTGCTACGCGGCGGTTTCCAATTATTGAATTGCGCGCGAGGCTACGATCCGTGCACACGCATGGCGCAGCCGAATCAAACGCGAACTAACTAAGGAGCGAGCGCGGTGGCGGTACAGGCGGAGATCGCCCAATTTGAGAAGAACAAAAATCGCGGATCCCGTATTCGAAAGGAATAAACGGCGGTAACAAAGGGGCGGTCCGGAACACACAAATCATGTCGATCTTTGGCGCTGGCGATTGGAGATCGGATTTGCCTTCAGAATTCTTACCCTTGTTGACGACATGGCAAAGCGAACACGGATGAGCTCCATCAAAGGTCTGAGCGACCGCCTGACAGAGCGGCGCGCGTTTCGAGTAATCGATGAGCATTGTGGTCCACGCCAGCGATTGGAGCGCGATCCAATGCAGCCCGATTGCGCAACAAAGAGCGCTGACTGTGGCGAAGCGGCCAATGCAGCAAAACACGATTGCGAAGCTAATCGCCAGGGTTATTTGAAGTCAATAAAAGAAGAGACCTCCTCTGACATGCGCCGATGCTTTCGCTCAATTCTCCTCTTCCAAATAACCAAGACGCTAACAAAAGAACCGAGGTAAAAAAAGTTGCCCAGAGTTCCCGCGCCAGTAGAGCTTTTGTTGATGCCGATGAAGGTCACGAGGTATTTGGGCTATTACGCCGCGATCGTTTTGCTTTTTTCATCGGCAGATAAAATGGGTGCGGAGCGCCCGACGGATGAGCCCCAGCCTGCGCCAAGTGTCAAGGCGTGGGGGATTCTTTTTCAGGTGATGGAACGCTTCGAAGAATATGTCGCCGGCAAGGCGCTAAGCTCTATCCATAACGACGATGCCACGTCGAGCTCGGCGATTTCAATTCTAATGAGCGAGACCAAGAGAAATCCGTCTCCGGGAGACGACGAAGCGAATGAAAAGCTTCTTGCCTTCACGCGAGCGGTAGCCGCACTTCACGCCGCGGGCGACGCATTCGACCAATCGAGTTCCGAAACGGAATTGGCAAAAGTGCGGGGCACGTTTACGGATATGCAACGGTGTTACAGGAGTGATGTCCTCGAAGCCGCCCGCATTGTGGCGCACCGGTTTCGCTGCCCGATGCACCCCGAGGTGATTGGCAAAAAAAATGATCTTTGTCCGAAATGCGGCATGCCGCTCGATACTCTGGCGCGACTCTCACCTTTCGTGCTGCCAGTAGGCGCGGTGCCCGCAAAAATGATCAAAGCGAGCGTGGAAACAGACGAGCCGCTGCAGGTCGGCGTGAAAGCACAAGCGCGTCTTTACCTTAGGACGCTTCTTGGAGAACCGCTTCTGCCTACCGATTTGCGGGAGGTGCACACCCAAAAAATCCATCTGCTCATAGTTGACCAGAGTCTGAGCGATTATCACCACGAGCATCCGCAGCCTGGCAAGACCTCGGGTGAATACACATTCAGTTTCACTCCCCAAAAACCTGGACCGTATCGGATTTGGGTGGACGTACAGCCTTATCTCACCGGAATTCAAGAGTATGCTCTCGCTGAAATGGCGGCGCCCACAATCGGCGAACGATTGACGGATACAGCGGAGAGTTTGACCGCTACAGCCGATGGGCTGCGCTACAGGTTGAGCTTCGAATCGTCATCAATTAAGTCCGGTGAACCGGTTGGCGGAAAGCTGCAGATCACCCGAGAGGACGGTACGCCGATGACAGAACTTGAGCCTGTAATGGGCGCCTTTGCGCATCTGGTGGCCTTCCATTCCGATGGCAAAATAGTGTTGCACATTCATCCGAAGGGCACACGCCAGCTTGTGCCGAAGGATCGCGGTGGCCCCGGGCTTGAATTTCAATTCTATAGCGCAAAGCCGGGCTTTTTTCGGCTGTTCAGTCAAACGCAAGTCGCCGGCGAACAGAAGTTTGCTCGTTTTGGATTAATCGTTCAGCCATAGTCAGTCGGACTCTTCTTTGTCCGAAGTGCGGCGCGGTACTGGGAACGTCTATTTGCTAACAAATGAGCCGTTGCCTTCATCGAGATAAATTGTAGAGCCCACGCGCGAGATTTGAAGCGACTGTCGCCAGGTTCCTGCCGTGAAATCTTTTCTTGCTTCGATTGTTTTCGTCTCCGCTTTGAGCGCCGTTGAGGCGCGATCGCCGTTAACCATCGCCTCGGCCAAAATTCTGCCATCCATTTGCTCGGGCGGTGTAATTTCAAAAATGTGCAAAATTGTCGGCGTAAGATCGACATTGCCCGTAGGCAAATCATCCGTTTGGCCGCGACGAAAATCCGGGCCCGCCGCGATCAGGGTATTATGCATGTCGAATCGGCTGAGTGTGGCGTGAGTCCCCTCACCTGCTTTTCGCTGCCAATCAGCATCGATCATTCCCGGAGTGCCGAATTGATTTTTCGAATCGTTCCAGCGGAAAGCCATGACAACGTCCGGAGCATGTGGGTCGTCGATTTTGGCGTCATCCAAACGGAAGGTCCCTGGCAAACCCTGTTTCGTAAAAATCACCCCCGCAAAATCTGACTGCTGCAAAAATTCAACTAGGCGGTGCACGAGCGTCGCGTCGTGTCCGACGACATAAAAGAGAACACTGCCACCGTTCCCAACCAGCATGATGTCTCCCGGTTTCGGCTGGTCATCGAGTTCGGTCTTCGCAACGAAACCGGCATCGTTCAGGATTTTTCGTAAATCGATGGAGCGCCCGATCGTGGAGAATCCGTGATCGGAGACGACAAAAACGTCTGTTGTCTTACGCGCACCTTGCTGATCTAACGCTGAAAGAACAGCCGTGAGATTTTCGTCCGACGATTTGATTGCAGCGAGCGCGGGTGGCGCGCCAGGCGCAGATTCGTGCTCCGTTAGATCCGGTTCGCCCAACCAGATCACTGACAAAGCTGGCACGCCATCTTTCCAAAGAACATCTGTCACTGCTTTGGTCGTCCAGGCGTCGCGCTGCAAATGTGTAGATGGAAAAGGGCCGAGCGCGGCAATGATGGGAGTAAGGGCGTCACTCGGAAGCGTCTGACCCGCGAACAGCGTAACACCGTTCTTCGCTGGTCCACTATTTGCACGTCGATCGAGCAAGAGACCAACAGTCTTTGCGGCGGCTATCACGGTTCGGTCGCCTGCGTGCTGAATGAGTTCGGTAATAGTGGAAACGGAAATGTATTTACCGCTGGAGAGTTCGTCTCCCTTGCTTACAACTGTCGGACTCTCGACGCTGATTGATCGAGTGCGGTCAATCTCCGGCCGATACGCATAGTTTGCTATCACGCTGCTCCGACCGGGATAAACACCGGTAACGAGTGCCGTACCGTTTACCTGTGTCGCGCTGGGATAAACCGGATGATGATTTCGAAATACGACTCCTTCCCGCGCAAGCTTCCAGAGCGTCGGAGTTGTTTCCTCGCGGACAAAGTCAGGGCGCATTCCATCCCACACCACGACAACGATATGCCGCTCGGATCTAGGCGTCTCCGCAGCGAGGCCAATGACGCCCAACGAAAAAACGAGGACGAGGATCGAAATCGGTGTGCAATATTTCGGAAACATGATCGTTCGCAGACTACACAGATTGCATGAGATTGGTAGGGCGCGACCACAGCCCGCTCGCCGTAGCGAGAGAGCGTCGCCATGGAGTTTGGTTGTTGCCCTGCTTTTTTTGTCTGCCTCAGCATTGGCCGCTCCACTCGTTCCCACTAATCCGGGGACGACATGGCGATACAGCATGACCGAAGAACTTGGAAAAGGCCTTACTATTTCGAATTTGAAACCGGACGCTTATGGGAGGGTTCGGCTCCCGGTACTCTATCGCCTTAATGGAATAGAGGACATTGACGGGAAAGAGCTTCTCAAATTCGAAATGCACCGGGCCGGCTCGATCACGAATACAGATCTTGTTACCGTCGATGAACATGGAATAACCTGTTGGGCGCGAATTAATCTGGACGGCGAATTGATCAAGTTTAATCCGCCGCAAACAATGGTTGCTGCGCCGCTCAAGCAGGGAGCGACCTGGAATTTTGATGGTCAGGCCGGCGATTTAAAAGTGCATCAGCAGTACACTGTGACCGGCGAAGAAGATGTCGAAGTGCCTGCCGGTGAATTTCACACGTTTCGTATTCGTGGGGAGCAAAGCTCCCCCAGCCGGATGACTATGGACCGCTGGTTCGCGCCGGGCACCGGAATTGTTAAAGACGTTACAACAATGCGTGGCAGGGACGGCGATTTGCTCCAGCGAATTTCCCTGGAACTGGCTCAGCGACCCAAAATCGAGAATAGACCGGAGGTGAAATCGGAGGCGGCGTCGAAACGGCTGTCTGTGACCTTCGCAAACGATCAATTCGGGAAACCAAACAGGACGTTTTCATCGGATACACCCCAGATTTACGTGCGTTGGCAGGGACAACGCTTACGAAAGGGCGGAAAGGTCAAGGCGGTGTGGATCGCGGAGAACATCGGCGAAGATTTTCCACAAGACTACAAGGTGGACGAAGCGTCAGCGACCGTCGAAAGCCAAAATGCTCGTGGAGCGTTCACGCTGGCGCGGCCGGAAGACGGCTGGGCAGTCGGTGATTACCGCGTTGAATTTTACGTCGATGACGTCTTGGTGGAGACAGCGAAGATAAAAATTGTGGAGTAGTCTTGTCGTGTCGAGCGTAGTCGAGACATCTCTAATATTTTAGCCCTGCAGCAGCCAGAGATTCTCCGGCTCCGCTCGGAATGACAACCGTTACGCTCCAGAATTTCTTGAATCCAAAGCCAGGCGCCGTTGCATCGTAACTAGCAAAATCATATTTCCCATGAAGAAGATCATTTTTGTATTTTTGGCTGCGTGCGTCGT
>DASSFL010000390.1:0-2072 GCA_035694525.1 Candidatus Udaeobacter sp.
TAAAAACGCCAGCGACGAATCCTCAATTCGAGCGTCGTTCATTATTTCGAACGGTTGCTCGATCGAGCAAGCGGGTCAGCCATTCCGGTATCAACCGGTGGAGTTGCGAGCCGGGTAGTGATTCGTTACCTGCCTCGTCGGCCGTTCCAGGAAGGAACCGATTGACAAGCTTCATCATATAGCCGGTGAGATTTGGAAACAGCGCGTTCCCGAGAATGGCTCCGCGCGCGGCAAATGTGAGTGTGAGCGATGGCTGACCCCGACGACATGCAGCAAGAATTTTTCTCGCAGCGCGATCGGCATTCATGGAGATCAGCGGCGCGCCCGCTGAAGCTGAAAACCAGGCAAATTCAATATCGTGTTTGCCTTTGAATTTCGCATTCACGTGCGAGCCGGTGCGCATCATTCCGGGCGCGACGGTCGTGACGTGGATGTTGTCGCGTGCGAGCTCGGCGCGAATCGCATCTGAGAAACCGGTCAGTGCAAATTTGCTGACGCTGTATGGGGCGAGATGCGGCACGGCGACCTTGCCGCCAATTGAAGAAATATTAACAATACGTCCCCCACCCCACGTCCGCATTTCAGGAACGATCCGTGAAACTAATTCGTAGGGGGCCCAAAAATGCAGTCGCATGGCGCGTTCGAAATCCTCGCGCGTCATGTGCTTAAGAGGACCAACTTCGATGATGCCGGCGCAGTTGATCAAGATGTCGATCTGGCCGAAGCGATCGATGATTTGACGAACAGCGGCATTAATTTGTGCGGCATCGAGCAAGTCGCATTGAATGGTCAGGACCGCGCCGCCGCGCGAAGCCAGATCCGCCTTAGCGCGCGCCAGTTCTTCCGAGTCGCGCGCAATGAGGGCAACGCTACCGCCTTGCCCACAAATGTGTCGCCCGAGCACAAGACCGAGTCCGCGCGAACCGCCTGTAATGACGACAACTTTGTCGCGTAATGTATAACGCGCAGTGCGAGTGGCGCGAGCGATTATCCAGGCGCCCAATAACAGCACGCCTGCGGGAAGCAACACGCGAACATTCATTTCGACTTAGAGTCCAGCACTGTCCGCTTCGCAGCAAGCGGCAGGTACGAGCAGCGACCGCGAGAGCAGCCGTTACTCTTTGAGACAATTATCCGTGTTTCCGGTTGAAACGCGCAACTTCGCGCGCCGTCTCCCGATCTATTGCACGTTTCTTTAGGTCGGCCCTCTTATCACCCGCTTCCTTACCGTGCCCGACGCCCAGCTCGGCTTTTAGCTTTCCGTTTTTCCAATACAGCTTGAGAACAACCAGCGCGCGGCCTTTGACCTGTGTCTCGCCATAGAGCTTGTCGATCTCCTGCCGATGCAACAATAACTTGCGGACCCGTTTTGCGTCCGGAATTTCGTGACTGGCGCGTTCGTACGGTTGGATATCCGCGTTGTAAAGGAACGCTTCGCCATTCTCGATTCGCGCGAAAGCGTCGCTGATATTTGCCTTCCCTGCCCGAATCGATTTAACCTCGCTGCCTTTCAGTTCGATGCCCGCTTCGTAACGCTCGAGAATGTGATAATCGCGAAGGGCTTTGCGATTGGTAATCGACTCAGCTGGCATATTGACAGGGAAACTGACGGCTTCCCCAGCCGAATCTCAGAAACCCTTAAAGAAACGCGGCGTAGTATTCGATCGTTCCCTATGCGGCGCCGTCGGGCGACTCCTGGAGCGACTCGTAGGTCAACTTGCCGGCGATGATTTCCTTGAGTGCAATATCGGTCAGCGACATCCGCGGCGTCGTCTCAACCATGGGCCGATGTCCTAAGCCAAGCTGGCGAACGCGTTTGGAAACGACGTTGATCAGAAGTTGCTGATTCGGGATCACCTGAGCTGCTTCTTGCAAAAGTTGAGTCGTCATATGGCGCAGGGAAGGGACGGGGCGGATTGCTTCCGTCGGGAATTGAAGAATGACCGGCATCCTGGCCGCAAGGGCGGATGGGGTAAGTTGCGGGACAAGCATGGTAAAAACGAGTGTGGACTTTCCAAGTGAAGCAGTTCGTTGTCAAGTCCGAACGCTTTTACAATCTACAGACTCGTTAG
>DASSFL010000391.1:0-2160 GCA_035694525.1 Candidatus Udaeobacter sp.
TAAAGTATCATTACGTCGGACGGGGAGCAGGCATTTTCTTAGGCTTATTGTCACGAGCATGAGCCTCTGCGTCGACGAGAAAGCAGGTTAACAAACCCGCAATCCGCAATTGAAACAAGCCGGCAGTCGGATTCGAACCGACGACCTGCTGATTACAAATCAGCTGCTCTACCAGCTGAGCTATGCCGGCGCTGCCCGATATGAAAGCCGTTTTAGCAAGTTGATCAAGAGTTCGTCATGATCCTTTTCGCGCACCGCGATCATGGCAAACCACGCGCCCACTATTTCCCCATTGATCGCGTCCTTTGAAACCAATTCTGTGTAACGCGCTGCAAATGTCGGATTGACGCTCAACTCACCGCGCCGGCATTGTACCTCCCCACGCCGAGGGCGATGGGTTGAGTGGAGCGACCAGCGACCGGGAATTCGGTTTCATTTCCGGCCCCGCCGCTTTTGTCGGCGGTGTGCCTCTGACGCGAGCTATGAATCCGTGGGCAATGCCGGAAGCATCGACGTAACGACCAGTGATATTCCCCTGCGAACTGATTCCGTTAAGCGATGTAAAGGTTGACCCGGGAAAATCGAAAGTGAAAAAATTGTTTGGCGGGACAAAAAAGAGTCCATGAGTCACGCCTGAGGCGTCCGCATATCTGCCCACCACCCAGTTCCTATTGTTATCTCCAAACAGGATTGTCCCAACGGAGCCCGTGGGATCGATCGGGAAGTGCAGCGCCCCATTAGCGTCCCGGTAGTAGCCGTGAAGAATTCCTGCGGCGTCTATATAGTATCCCACCACCAACCGCTTTGAATTATTGATGTCGTAAGCAAGGGTCGCGGCAGCTCCCGGGATGCTAAACGACGTTAAGGTTCCGCCCACGCTGACGAACGCCTGCTGGAGCCCGCTGGTGTCAACTAACGTGCCGGTAAAGTCGCCGGGATCGCTTATCGAAAGCACAGCGGTCTGGACCGCGCCGGGAACATTGTATTCTGTGAAGGTGCCGCCCGACAGGAAAAACCCGTGAAGGTTGCCATCCGGGGGGATGTAGTCACCGACTACTGTGCGTGAGTTATTGATGCCTCGTCCCTCCGTAAAACCCAAGGTATCGTTAGGGTCGACGATCGGGTCGCTAAAGCTACCATTGCTGAACCGGACAAAACCGCGCGTCACTCCGCTCGAATCGATGAAAACGCCAATGATGTCGCCTCTTTCGTTAATCTTTTGCGGCAAGGTGTTATTTCCGGTCCCGGGATAATCAAAAGTCGTGATCACTTCAATAGAACCTGAGTTCGCCGCTTGCTGAGCGAACGTCCCCATCAACGGGAACACGAACAGAACTGCCAGAATGCTGATAAATATTTGTTTTGGTTTCATAATGCTTATTACCTCCATAATTGAATCGTCCCTTCCTAAAACGCGGATGTCGGAAAACCACAATATCCAGTAAACGAATTTCGATCTGGCCAGTCTGCGTGTAATCTGGTTCTGTTGGGACCGCTTTTGGGTGCGGGCACATCGAAATGAGTCGAGTCGAGAGCGCCAGTGAACGGAAGAGAATCGCGCTCTGCTGAATTTTTCACGGTCCGTTCTACGGTCGGGCAAAATTTTGATGCAAAACAGCGCAACTCTGCGCAACGTACTGCGAAAGCGAAATTGCGAATTACCTGGCGTCAGCAACGATATGCAAAGCTGTGAAACGCTGCGCAACTCGTCAGTCTTGAATTAGAAATCCGTTGCTCTATCCGGCTGAGCTACGGGCGCATTTAACACGTAAAATCAGTGTAACAAAGTTGGCGTGATCGACGGACTGTCAATCCGTTGATACGCCGAGCACGTTGATTTGTCCCGCGCAGTTGCCGAATTTATGTTCGTTTTGCCAGCAGATACCCTCCGAACCGCATTCATAGGTCAATGTCGTGGCCGCGTTTTTCCTTTTGGCAAATCGGCTTCAACTCTTCCCGTGAGATGGCCCAACATTGTTTCTAGGCGAGCCAGATCTGCGGTCATGATTTTTTCCTTTCGGTTTAAAAATTCCTTCAAAGATTCCCTGCTTTCTCTCCAGCTCGTGCACGCGAAAGAGGGCTTGATCAGCCTGCGCAAAGCATAGACGGCGGTCATCACCTACCTAGTGCCGGACTTTTATTGCCGCAGCCTTCGCCGTG
>DASSFL010000392.1:0-1898 GCA_035694525.1 Candidatus Udaeobacter sp.
ATCTTTGGCGAAGTAATTTACCTAGGTCTTTCTGACGGCGCACAGATCAACGGAATGATCAACAACGTCCACGAACAAGTGGACCTAACGCTGGTTGATAGCGCATTGAGCTGGCGGCTCGTTAACCAGCCGCGTTGGTCGCTCGATATCGCGGCGGGGATGCACTACACGAGTGTCTACGAAAAACTCGAACTGCATTCCGACCCGATGTTGATTCAGCAGACTAGCGTACGGTTCGTGAATGATGTTGCCGCTGATTTACGCGAACGGTTAGATCAGGACATTTCCAGAGACGATTTTATTGTTGCGATTGGGAACTCAATCCGTTCCGTGCTGCTCGACCGGATCGGTGAGAGGCTGGAAGATCACGAGCGGCACCCAAATATTCCCATCGGTCCACTGGGCGGCCGCGTTCCACAAGAGGTTAGACGGGTCGTCCAAGATTTCATCAACCTGAAACTCGATGCTCTGCGTGCGCGCATAGATGCGCTCCATCTCGAGGGTGAGGCTCGCCGGGCTGCGGTGAGACGAATCGTTAACGCAGCCAAGACGCAGATTGCAAACGACCTTTCGGTTGTGTTGCAGAACAAACTGAATCGATCCATTTCGCGGCAAGATGACTGGTTGGATGGCTATGGTGGGCTGCGGCTCCGATACAACTTTAATAAGACGTTCTACACCGCCGTGCGCGGCGAGGTCGGCCGAGGCGTCGTTTCTGACTTGATGTGGGAGGTGGAGGGCGTAATCGGGCTCAATTGGACTCGGAGCGTCTTTACTGAAGTCGGTTACCGAGCACTCAGCAGTAACTTCGAGGACAATAACTTTAAGTTCGACGTCACGACACACGGTCCGCAAATCACCACCGGCATTACCTTCTGAAGCATTCGTGAAAAAACGGCTGCGACAACCAGCGCGTTAACTGCATCCAGCAACAGAGCCTTTCAATAACTCGCTCTGATTCTGCCACGGCAGCCTGCGTACCTAACGAGCAACAATGAATTCCACAGTCATAGCCGCAATCGTTTTCGCATGCCTTTTTGGAGCCGGCTTATTGGGAGTGCGCGTGCGTGCCATGCTTCCCGAAAATCACCTGAACCCGGATACGAAGGACGCTGTAAAGGTTGGGATGGGATTAGTCGCGACGATGGCAGCCCTTGTCCTCGGACTGCTGGTCGCCTCAACGAAGGGAGCGTACGACGCCCAGAAAGGCGAGGTGACGCAGATGGCGGCCAAGATCGTTTTCCTCGACCGAGTGTTGGCGAATTACGGTTCTGAGACCGCGGAGACGCGTGACCTTCTCCGTCGTTCAGTCGCAAGCGCGATTAATCGCATGTGGCCGGATGGCAAGATTTCTCAATCTGCGCAACTGGACCCGAGCGCAAGCTCGGGGGAGGCATTCTTTAACTCAATCCAGCAGCTCTCACCACAGAACGACGCGCAGCGATCTCTCAAGTCTCAGGCCGTGCAGGTCACCACGGATGTTGGGCAAATGCGCTGGTTGCTGTTCGAACAAACGGAAAGCTCGATATCCCCTCCGATGCTGATCGTTCTCATCGCTTGGCTGGCGATCATTTTCATGAGTGTAGGCCTGTTTGCACCACCAAACGCCACCGTCGTTGTTGCGCTCATGCTGTCGGCATTGTCGGTGGCGGGAGCGATCTTCCTCATCCTGGAATTGGATATGCCGTTCGACGGTGTGATCCAGATCTCCTCCGCGCCCATGCGCAACGCGTTAAATCATCTCGGCCACTGACACGAAGATGATTGAGTCAGCTAATAAGGCGCGTCGGATCGTGGTAACTGAGCTTTCGCGGTACGCTCTGCCACGCGAACGTGTTAAAGCAAGGTCTTATAGACAGGGAGACGGTACACACTCCGAATGTTCTTGCGCCAATTCT